>NZ_RQFY01000007.1 GCF_004769555.1 Leptospira koniambonensis
ATCGTCTAACTATCGGTGCCTCCTCTCCGCTCGGGGCTTGCTAACGCAACCCGCTCGCTTGGGCTTCGCCACATTTCGCTTTGTCACTCGTCTTGCAAAGCAAGTCTCGTGCCATCGTAAACGTCGGAACACCTTGGTCGTTATATGCAATTGCTCAAATCAAAATGAAAAAGGAGATCCAAATATTTATTTCTGACAATTGATTGAAATAAATAGAAAATTAAATGAAACATCATTTTGCTAATTTTTTAGATGGAGAGAATGGGTATTGGGAAATGGTTCCGAACGGGGATCGTCATCAATTTGATATCGATAGCATTCATACCAAAAAGCATGAGACTAAAATAGTTACCTACGGAAAGAATAATACGAATTGGGAAAAAGTCTTTTCATTTCCAAATCTTGAAGAAGTAACACTCCATGAGCCAAATAAAGACCAACTACAGTCAATTGAAAAACTTGCTTCTCTAAAAAGATTACGAATTACTCATGCTAGAGTAAAAGACATAGAATTTCTATCTCACTTAGAGAGGCTAGAAGAGTTAGTTCTTGAATATGTCTCAGGGTTTTCCGATCTCTTTCCGCTTGGCAAACTTCAAAAATTGAGATCATTAAACTTAGAGAATCTTCGTGGAGTTTCAGATTATAAAGGGCTTACTGGATTGAAAAAGCTCAAATATCTACGAATTGATGGAACTTTAGATTGGAATCAACCCATAGATAATTTTGAATTTCTCGGAGATCTTACTTCATTAGAAGTTCTTAAATTAGGAAGTATATTTAATAAGTCGCCATTTCCTGCCTTATTATCTATTGCGAAGTTAAAAAGAATGAAAAAGATTTGGATCCCCAGCAATATCTTAGATGTAAAAGAATTTGCTTTTATTGAAGCATGCTTTCCTAAAGTGAAAGGTGCAATAAGGGCTCCTTTTTCCAAAATAGCCTATTCAACTATATTTCTTCCGAAGACTGATGCTCGTTCATCACTTTCTGATGATGATATTCAAAAGCACCATCCTGAGGTCACAATTGATTATAAAGGTAGGAGAACGATTGCTGACCCCGATTCTGAATGGTTTGAATTTCTTGGAAAGCGTGCCGGAAGAGTTAAGTGTAATAGCCCTCAATCATCCGAAAAATGTTTCGAGTATGCAGTAAAATATGATTCTATGAAAAAGGAAGCATTGTCCTTACTAAAAAAAGCGCATTAACATCAATCCGTGACCGGGCAACTGCATATAACTTTCGGTGCTTCCGCTCCGCTTCGAGATCGCTTTCGCGACTCTCGCTCGGGCTACGCCACATTTTGCTTTGTCACTCGTCTTGCTGAGCAAGCCTCGTGGCAAGTCCTTCGGACGTGCAAAACGTCGGAACACCTTGGTCGTTAGGCGTCATGAAGCGCCAGAATCTTCTTTACAAAGGAAATTCTAAAAAGAGTTTATTCTATAAACTGTGCTCATATACTAAACATATAAATAGTTTATTTATTGCTCGAAATAATATATAATGCAACATTGGTTGAATGCCAAAAGTTTTTGAAAGAAACGGCTATAAGTTCTTTTTCTTTGCAAATGAAGGAAATCCTCGAGAACCAATTCACATTCATGTGAGAAGAGGAGAAAAATTAGCAAAATTCTGGCTAAAGCCAAATGTAAAGTTAGAAGATAATTATGGATTTAACTCTAAAGAGTTAAATTGGATTGAAGAAGAGATTGAGAATAATTTAAATCTTATAGAAGGTAAATGGAATGATTTCTTCGGTATCTGAAGCAAAAGCCCAAAGAATTTGGTTTGATGAAGATAATCTTTGGTTATCTTTATATGATGGTAGAACTTTATCAGTTCCACTCGCTTATTTTCCTCGATTAAGAAGAGCTAACAAAGAGCAACTTGAAAGATATGAAATTAGCGGAGGAGGAATAGGTCTTCATTGGGATGATATAGATGAAGATATCAGTGTTCCTGGTCTCTTGCTCGGAAATGGCGATCTTACCTCTCATAATAAAAAATTGTAAATCCTACTTATATTAAGCGCTTCACTACGCTTAACTATCGGTGCTTCCGCTTCGCTTCGAGATCGCTTTCGCGACTCTCGCTCGGGCTTTGCCACATTTGCTTCTGTCACTTCGTTTGCATGAGCAAACTCGTGCCATCGCAAACGTCGGAACACCTTGGTCGTTAAGCGCCATATCACTGAAATTATGTTATTTGAAGAAGCTAGTGAAAGATATTCTCATATTGATGGAGAACTTTTAGATTATAATTTCTCCTTTAATGGTGACTCTTTTGTTAAGATAGATTTTTTCCCCTGGTGGGAAAATCCTAAATATCACTATGCGGTGTCAGAGAATCTTAACTGGAGAGCGAAAAACAGCAGAAAAATCACTATGACAATTAAGCCAATAGGGCTAATAAAATTTTCATTTGAGCCACGTTGTTTAGCGACAGATATTAGTTTTTTGTTAGATGATCCGCTTCTTTGGGAATATTATGATAAAACTCAATTGTTCATTAATGAACAATTTGATTATTTGGAGTTGAGACAGAAACTTATTCTTCGATATCCTATTATTGAGAACTGCATTAATAATTATCTTCCGATGAATGCAAGGCATAATCCTCCATATTGTCTAGGCGATTATCCAACTCATATATATAATTATTTAGTGGAAATTTTGACAGAGATGAAAGTATCGATTTTTCCTAAAAATACAGTATCATTTCAGTCAAATTTAAAGCTCGTTTATATTGATGAAGCGAATTATATGATAGCTGATGACTTTATTATCGATGTTCCTGAAGTGATTTTCCAGGATGACGATTTTTATATAGAAGAAAAGTGATACGGCGCATAACTTACGGTGCTTCCACTCCGCTCGTGGATCGCTAACGCGACCACTCGCTCGGGCTACGCCACATTTGCTTCTGTCACTCGCCTTGCATTGGCAAGTTTCGCGCCATCGCGAACGTCGGAACACCTTAGTCGTTATACGCCATAATCTCAAAACATTTAATCTAAGAGAAAAATATGAAAAACCATTTAAAATTCATTCTCGTAGTAGTTGGATTTATTTTTTGTTTCAACTGCCAAAAGCCTGAAGACCTTGCTGTATTGGTTGCTCCAATTACTTATTCTATAGCTAAGAACGCTATTGACCAGGGTAAAAAGAATGGAGAATACTGTATAAAACTTAAATACTCGAATATTCAGAAAGGAGAAGGGGACTGGCCTTCTGGAGAAATTAATTACGAAGTAGAATCTGCGGAATATCCTGGAAAAGTCGGGAAGATTCATTACATATTAAATGGCAGTCATTTGGCCACTGCTATCGTTGTGCCCCCAGGAAAAAATAAAACTCAGTTTCAAGTCAATCTAGTTGAAAGTGCAATCGTATTTGGCCAAACTCAAAGCATCGAAACTTACCTTAATGTTATGGCTAAGCAATTATCTGAGAACACTCCGAAGGATCTTAAAATTGCAGTTTTTGATTTTGAAGGTATTAAGGGAGAGCGAACCGTATTAGGAAAACGTCTCCCAGAATCTCTTATTAATTATCTTGTCAATTATAAGCTACAAGTATTAGAAAGACGTTCCCTAGATTCAGTAATAAAAGAACTAAGTTTTCAGAAAACAGGTTTAACTCAGGGCTCAGATGTGCGGAATGAGATAGGCAAATTTTTAGGAGCAGATGCTATTTTAACAGGAACCTTGAAGAATGATAAGGAAGAGATATTAATAAACGCTAGAATAATTAGAATAGACACTGGAACGGTGGTTGCTGCAGAAAAAATAATTATTCCTAAGTATCTCTTTCCCCAAACTGATCTTCATGTCTTTTAATTAATTTAGATTACTTCGCTTAACTATCGGTGCTTCCGCTCCGCTTCGAGATCGCTTTCACGACTCTCGCTCGGGCTTCGCCACATTTGCTTCTGCCACTTCGTTTGCTGAGCAAACTCGCGCCATCGCAAACGTCGGAACACATATAATAATATTTTAATATATCAGGAGATAACATGATTAAATCAAAAGTTTTCGCTATTGCGTCATTGGTATTACTATTTTCATCGGAAATAATATCCGATGAAAATAAAAAAGCAATTAAATTCGATCAAGAGAACTACGAATTGGTATTCTCGGATGAAACTCGTTCAAATTTAATAAAGGAATATTTAAGAAAGGGAGATTCGTTAGAAAAATGGAACAAGATGGTTACGATCTTTGATTGGAAGAATGCTTCTGAAGTAAAAGATATACTTCCGAAATATATCGAGCAAGTTGTAACTCCTAATTCTATAAGGAAGCCGAATATGCTTAAAAATACAAAAAGTGTATATAAAGAAGATTATATTTTTGAATTCTTTCTTTCTCCTTCATCGAGCGATTATATTGAATACAACCTTCATCGAATGATTACTACGAATAGCAATAAAGTTATTTCTTTTATATTCGCGTTAAAGATCCCTATGACAGGCAAAAAGGAAGTAGACTCGGCAAATGTAAGGAGTGCACTTGAAGAGAATCGCATTAATTGGTTTGCTGAGATTGGGGAAATTGTGTTGGAGTAATTTCTTAAATTTCAGGATGCAGCATTGCCTAACTAACAGCTCTGGCGCGTCGCTTCGGGGATCGCTTCGCGACCCGCTCGCTCGGGCTTCGCCACATTTGCTTCTGTCACTTCGTTTGCAGAGCAAACTCGTGCCATTGCAAACGTCGGAACACCTTGGTCGTTAGACGGACAGTTTGGCTAAATTTAATTTTTAAAGGAAAAAGTTTGACATTGTAACCCATTAGGTTACGGTATGAGTATTGATTATCTCCTTTAGACACAAAGGCCTTGAACAGTTTTTTGAAACTGGCAGTAAGAAAGGAATTCAAGCAGATCATTCCAATAAATTAGCTAGAATTCTGGATAGGTTGGATTCCTCCACATCTCCCAAAGATATGGATTTGCCTGCATATCGTTTACATTCTCTAAAGGATCGTGAAAAGGGCAGATGGTCAGTCTGGGTAAATGGGAATTGGCGTGTTACCTTTGAATTTAAAGGTGAAAACGCAATAATCGTCGATTATGAAGATTATCACTAGAGGCAAAATTTTATGAATAAGAGAAAACCTACTCATCCAGGTGAAATTCTACTAGAAGATATAATAAAGCCCTTAGGATTAACCATAACTGAGGCAGCGAAAGACTTAGGAATATCTCGTAAAACATTATCGGAAATAGTAAATTGCAAGAGTCCAGTTACTCCAGAAATGGCAGTAAGAATAGCAATAGCAACAAATACTTCGGCAGAGAGTTGGCTGAGCATGCAGACAAAATTAGATTTATGGACTGCAATGCAAGAAAGGCCTAAGAATATAGTTAAGTTTCCAATCTCTGCGTAATAACGCCAAACCGTCACCTAGCTATCGGTTCTTCCGCTCCGCTCGGAGATCGCTTCGCGATTCGCTCGCTTGGGCTTCGCCACATTTGCTTCTGTCACTTCTCTTGCATGAGCAAACTCGCGCCATCGCAAACGTCGGAACACCTTGGTCGTTAGGCGACATTTCATGAAATTTTCTCTCAAATAATTTATAAGGAGTGAATGAAAAAATTCATGATAGAATTAGTACAAGTAATTGCGAATTTGGCAACGACTGTGGCTCTTGGAATAGCGTCCTGGCAGTTATACGTTAATTCTAAGCAGCGAAGAGCGGAGCATATATTTTCTTTGCTAAGCCTATTTCATAGCGATACTGCGATGTATGATATCTATTATAAGATAGAATATGGCAATTTTAAATATGACGAAAGTCATCATTTATCAAAAGAAGAAAAGGATTTAGATAGGCTCCTTGGCTTTTTTGATAATATAGGCAGGCTTTACTTTATGGGGCTAATAAATAAATCCGATTTTGGCATATTCGGATATGAAATGAAAACAATGCTTGATGATGACGGGGTCGTTGCTTATCTTTCTTTCATAACGGATTATTCAAAAAGCCGCCATCGACCTAATCCTTTTCCAAATTTGGAAAAATTAAGAAATTTATTTCCTAAATAATATTTACGTTTATACTTGAATGAAACGTCGCATAACTGTCCGTGCTTCCGCAGCGCTTCGAGATCGCTACGCGACTCTCGCTTGGGCTGCGCCACATTTCGCTTTGTCACTCGTCTTGCAGAGCAAGTCTCGCGCCATCGTAAACGTCGGAACACCTTGGTCATTAGGCGAAATTGCGCGATTTTATATATAAAGGAAATTAAATGAAAAAAATTACTATTGTGTTTCTATTGTTCAGTTACTCTGTTTTATTTTCAGAAGACACTAAATCGCTTAACGAAGTTAAAGCTGAACTAAATTTCATCAAAGCTTTAAAATTAAAAGATGTAAAGTTCTTCAGAGAAGCTTTTTCCCCGTCGATTTTCTTTCAATATGTCGTTAAAGGTAAACAATTCTCAGAAATCGATTTTAAAGAATTTTCAGCGAAAAAAGGCATTCTCTATGAACTTTTCTTTAACACAGACTATGTAAAAAATAATATTAATGCAAATTCAGTAAGTTTTTCAGATGCATTTACTAATTCCTTTGGGATTTCAGTTCATGCTAGTTCTGATGATAGGTACATTCTTTCTAGTATCACAACTATTCATAATGGTTTTTGTTATGATGTGATACTAAATTGCGGTGACGATGCCAAAATTTGTGAAATCTCAGGCTTGAATATTTCAGGTTGTAGTGGCTTAGATAACGTACTATTAAGTAAACTTCCTTCTGAAGAAATAAAGCTTCAAAGATTAAAAGGGAAAAAATACTTAAAAGAAAGCCGTGAATGGATTTCTTCCGGGTTACAATTACTAGAAATCTTCGACGAGAAGAGAAAGGCTATTTATGGTCCGAATGCTGTATTTGATTCGATTTTTGCTGGAACGGAAGATGGATATGGAGGAGTCGCATATTTAATGGTTAAAACAAAGAAAGAATCGGATTTTCTATTATTTTACAGACATTTAACATCTATAAATGAAAAGATAGTGAATGCAAAGACTTCATTGAGTCCTGGAACTTTTATAGGGAGTAATGAAAAAAAAGTCGGAATTCAATTAACGAATGAGCCACCCAAAATTACAATTGATGGGCGCACCATTTCAGGTAATCCAATTACTAGCACATTAACTATACAAATATTAAAAGGTAACCTTTAAAAGGCGAAACTACGCATAACTTACGGCTCTGACGCTACGCTTCGAGATTGCTGCGCAACTCTCGCGCCGTTGCGAACGTCGGAATACCTTGGTTGTTATGCGGCATTTGATAAAAGGAATTTGTAATATGGAAATTCAGAAATTAAAAGAACTGTTAATATCAGGAATTATGATATCTGGGCAAAGTTCTTTAGATAGAAGATTGCCAGCTAAAAAATCTGTTCCTATATTTATAGATGTTCGAAGAAGACTAAAGGATTTTTTGTTAGAAAATCCAGATGCAGTGGAAGGATGGAAATTACTCTCACAGGCAGAAGAGGCATTGTTAAATTATGCAGATGCAATTTCTAATTTTGAAAAATATTTAAATTTGAAGGGGAGAGATAATAAGGATCTTAAGAAATTGGCTCAATTAAAGGAAAGTCAATTGGAATTGCATGATCTAATACTTTCTCCGGAAGAATTAAAGGATTTAAGCAATATATTAAATAAATATATACTTGAGTAAGGGTGTGATCATTCACTGAAAAGGACGAAAATATATTTAGAAGAGAAATTTTCTAAGAGTAAGGTTAAAAGCATTATTATCGCTCTTCAAGATCGTGGTGGATTTTGTGATTGTGAAGTTTTGGCAAACGTTACTCTATAAAAAACCAAACGTCGGATAACTTACGCTACCTCCGCTCCGCTCGGAGATCGCTTCGCGATTCACTCGCTTGGGCTTCGCCACATTTCTTTGTCACTCGCCTTGCAGAGCAAATCTCGTGCCATGTGCTTACGCACTCGCAAAACGTTGGAACACCTTGGTCGTTAGTCGACATAGCTCTTCATCATTATTTATATCAAAATGAATAATTTACCTAACTCAACTAAGGAAAAGATTTTTTCTTTTTTAATCGGAGATATTTCCTTAATAGAGTTTGAAGCTTTTCTATATGAATCCAAGGAAATTGAGAATTGTTTTAAATATGACGATTATATAGAATTAATCTCATTAAACTTCAATAAGACTAACAATAGATATGAAGCATTTAAAATAATTGAAGGAAATATTGATATATCAGAGTTTGTGGTTTGGAAATTAAATAAAACCCTAAATAACATTCTGAATAAAGGTAAACAATACCCAGAATCAATCGTTTCTCTTTATGATTTATATTGCAAAGGATACTATTTTTTAGAAAAGCTTGGATTAATGTATGGAAATGCATTAGATTACCCTAAAGAATATGATTATGATAAAAATATATCTGAACTAAGCGAGTTAGAACAAATGAAATTGGCAGATGCTTTTTATCCGGAAATTATTCCCGCTGTACAATTGGTTCAGCAGTTTATAAAAGATAAAAAAATAATCTTAACTGGAAAATTAGGTAGTTTAGACAGATATGAATACATTGATAATAGAAATGACGAAGAAAGAATTCAAACTGAATTCTGAGATGCGGAAAGTAATTAAAGATTGTTGAAGTGCTGTAAGTTGAAATGGCGCTAACAGAATCACTACGTCGCCTAACTGTCGGTGCTTCCGCTCCGCTCGTGGATCGTTAACACGACCACTCACTTGGGCTTCGCCACATATTGCATTGTCACTGCGCTTGCAGTGGCAAGCTCGTGCCAACCGCAAAACGTCGGAACACCTTGGTCGTTATACGCCATGCTTAAATTTATTGCATAAAAAGGAATTATATGTCAATTGAAACAGTAAAACAACATATATTCAAATTTTCCTCTAGCAGGTTGGAAGATTATCAAGAAAATATTAAGGAACTTAGACCAGATAAAGGATATGGAAAGTTCCCAAAGAACGTTGAAATCCAAAACTTGATGAGAGATATCAAGGCAAATATTGAAGACCACCAAATTGGAATGCGGATTCCGGAAGATTATGCATCGCCAGAACAATTCATTAACTACTTAACGAAATTCAGAAAATTTCTTATTACTAAAAGGGTAATATTTTCTGATCTAGGCAAATATTATAATAAAAAAGAAGATAAAGAATGGGATTATCCTGCAGTTATTGCAAAGGAAATGTTAGAAGAATGTATCTCTTTACTAGATTTTGCTTTGCAAGATGAAGAAGTTGTCGCTTTACGAAGTCCAAAATTTCACTCCTTTAAATCATATTTTAATTCTCTCACAATGCCGCAGGCATCTTTATTGGGAGCAATATTAGTATTTTTTACGAGCATATTTACTGCAGTTCCGACGTATTTTATAACAAAAGAAACCTATCAAGTTCCTACTGATCAAGAAATTGCTGATAAATTCAAAGAGCAAATTAATGTTCAAGAAGGATTTCGGAAATATGCATACCCGAATATGGGAATCTCATTCATAACTCCTGATGATTGGAGAGTGGAAGATGCAGCAGCAACTTTTGGCGGGGGTGAGTTATACTTAATCAAAAAGTATGATCAAGATAATGCAGCTATCGGAATTAGACTAGTTATTAGATCAGTTCAATCTAGATACTTGAATGCGCCAGAAATCGAAATGAATAACCAACTTGAAGTCTGGCGCAAATCCGATAAAAATGCTGGTAAAAAAGATGTTATAATTTCTGGAAATTATGGGTATTTGTTTAGCTATAATCAACCCCTTGGTGGCAAAACATTAGTAAATGTGCGTGTATATTGGGTAAGACTAATCCCCAAAGTTAAATTAGAAATATGGGCTCATGCCTATTCTAACGATTTGGAAAAAGATTCATTTTGGCGTGAAGTAGATGGCATAGTGAATAGCGTTCAGACAATTGATGAATTGATTTATAAAAAGAAGAAGATTGTTACTCAATAAATGCACGGCGTATAACTAAAAAGTTGTCGTGGCGCTTCGGGCTTGCTTGGGCTTCGCCACATTTGCTTCTGTCACGCACTTGCTTACGCAAGCATCGTGCCATCGCAAACGTCGGAACGCCTTGGTCGTTTATCAATAAAATTTTAGAAGGAAAAAATGAATCTAATTAATGTAATGAAAGTAGCAATGCTGATCCTGGCTGCTGCGACAATGAATACTTGTAAGTCAGCTCAGGAGAATATCCAAATATCGAAGAACCAAGATTATAGATCAAATTCCGGAATCTTTTCTCTAAAAATTCCTTCTGATCTTTCATTAGGACCCAAATTGAATGAATCCAATAATGCTATTACGATACTGGATGATTTAGGCGGGTTATATAGAATTGAATATATTAAGCTTTCAAAAGAATTTCTTACCGATGCAGAATCAAAGAAAGCTTCTCCCTTGGAGATTCTGCAATTTTTCAGCGTCGTTAATTTTTTTGAGAAAGGTCTTCTGACGGCAATACCAAATAGCAAATTAATTTCTAATAAATCTTATGAAGGGAAAAACGGTATTTACCACCTTATGCTATTATTTATACCGGGAGGGTCATCTTTTTCAGTTAACGGTAAAAGAAGCGATATTCATCGGGGAGTGGTTACTGTTAAGATCGACGGCTATATTTTTCTAGTTCATACTCAAGAAAAGATGTCAATCTTGGGTAAGATGCCTAAATTAAGTGTTGAAGAACTTGAAAAGGATCTCTTTTCCAGGGGATTAAGTTTAATTGATTCAATTCAAATTAATTAATAATCACTGCGCTTAACTATCGGGTTGGCGTTGCGCTTCGTGGATCGCTTCGCGACCACTCACTCGGGCTACGCCACATTTGCTTCTGTCACTGCGCTTGCTTGCGCAAGCTCGTGCCATCGTAAACGTCGGAACACCTTGGTCGTTATGCGAAAGATTGCAAAAATTAATATTACGATGAAATTAGTTAACGAAAAGTTTTATTCAATAGAAATGGAAAGGTCTCCAGTTAAATATGCGCGCCTGATGGGTTTTGTTTCAGGAAGAGAGCGCCGAGAAATCTGCAAATTAGAGGGTAAATGGGAATGGGAACCAGTTGCAGACTCAGAAATAATGATTGAAGATTACAGGGCGATTGAATGGCCAGATCTCTTACCAGACTATTATGAAGGGAAATACTTTATATTTTCAGATCCTTTCTTTAACTTTATCCATTCATTAGGAATTCCTTATTGTCGGGGATTTAACGTATCCATTTTGAGTCCTTATCCTAAGGGTTTACCAATTGACGATATGCCAAACTATTATCTTATGAATACAGATAGCATTTCAGGCGGAAGACTAATTCACGATCCGCCTCTAGTATATCATCAAAAAATTTGTCCAGAATGTGGTCAGCGACGAGTGGACGTGAAAAGTATTTCAATTCCTAGAAAGAGTTTTGTTGATCCTTTAAGCTGGAATGGTATAATGCTTTTTTCGATAAAGTCACGATTATATTGTACAGAAGAATTTGTAAAATTGATTCGCAAAAGCGATTTTACAAACATCAGATTTACATTATATTAAAATCTGATTGGAAATTCTTTGTGCAAGTTGTAGTTAATGCAATCCTTCGCATAACTACGGCTTATCGCTTCGCTGCTGGATTCGCAAGCGAACTCTTGCTCGGGTTACACCACATTGCCCTCCGTCGCGTTTCTTGCTATTGCAAGAAATCGCGCCGACGCTAACGCCTCCATCGGAGGCTCAGTTACGGACAACGTCGTCAAGCCTTGGTCTTTAGGCGCAATATTTATAATCATGTACATAGAAAATATACTCATCGCATTTTATTCAATGTTAGGAATAATTATTTTTCTATCAACGATAGCATACGTTCTCGTCTTTCTTACAGATTATCGAGATTTTTCAATAGATTTTCGAAATGGAATTTTGATTCGAGAATTGAAACTTTCCCGGCTAAATCTTGATTTTATTCCTAATAAAATTCATAAATTCGATAATGGGGTTGTAAAAGTTATCTCAGCAAGTTTGGTACTTGTTAGAAGAAAACTTAGTTCAGAGACCATAGCATCAGTGGGAAGGCGAGAGCCAATGGTTTATTGTTCAATAGAATTGGTGTCTGGAGTTTGGGAGGCAAAGATCAAAATTTCCTATGTTTCTGTAATTTTGCTTTTATATCCTTTATTCTTTTTCGGAATTATTTCATTTAATTTCATTTCTGTATTAAAATTTCATCCATTATCCTTTGTATTATTACTAATTCCATTTGGTGTCGTAAGCTTTCTATATTCTATAATCGAAGCTGAAGCGGTCGATCAGATGTATAAAATATTTGCGGAATTTTCGGAAATAGTTTCTTAAACTTTTATTTCTACTAACGAAAATACTGCGCGTAACTGTCGGTGCTTCCGCTACGCTTCGAGATCGCTAACGCGACTCTCGCTCGGGCTTCGCCACATTCGCTTCCGTCACTTGTCTTGCAAAGCAAGCCTCGTGCCATCGCAAACGTCGGAACACCTTGGTCGTTAGGCGCAAGGCATTGAAATTTTTTCCTCGTATTAAATCTTTTCTATATGGGCTTGCTTTCCAGATTTCTTCTCTTGATAAAAATGAAATCGCAGGATGATGAATCTTGCCGAGTTTGTGGATATCACTTAGGATATAAACCATGGGGAGATGATGGGAAATCACCAGATTATACAATATGCGATTGTTGTGGAACTGAATTCGGATATGAAGATAGTAGCTTATCTAGCATTAGAATAAAGAGAGAGAAGTGGCTATCTTCTGGGTATTCACTTATGGATTTTTCAGGGATGAAACAACAATTATCTAGAATTCCCAAAAAGTACTTATAAGATATTAATAGATCCAATATGCAAATTAACAAACTGAATATTATAATCGGAGAGGTGTTAGCTGCCGCGTCATCAGGTCCTTTTTTCGATCATGATGAAGAATTTTCTACAATATTCGGGCTACACCGTTTTGAGGTTGCAGAGATCGCTAATAATTGGTCAATGCAGATAAAAGATCCTGAAACGACTGTAACAGCCGTCAATAATAGCTTTAATAATCTCTTAGGTTATCCCCATGGAATGGATGACCAACGGTCTGGCTGGATTTCTATGTCGCAAGGTGAATTACAAACTGTATTTCAAGAATGGAAAAGAAGTCTGCAGTCGCAAGAAGATTGAAAGCTTAGTAAACCAATGCCCATCGCCTAACTGTCGGTGCTTCTGCTACGCTCGGGCTTGGCCACATTTCGCTTTGTCACTCGTCTTGCATAGCAAGCCTCGCGCCAAGTCCTAACGGACTCGCGAAACGTCTTCAAGCCTTGGTCGTTAGCCGAAATGGAATTCATATGCAAAGAAGTAGTAATAAAGTAAATAGGAGAAAGAATGTAAGCAATAGCTCGGATATTTTAGGGTCAATCATAATGGTTCCTATTATTCTAATAATCGCTTCCCCATTTATTGCCTATGCTATATTCGGAGTCATTCTCGCTCAAAAATTTTTGCAAATAGTTGCTATGGCCTCAGGAATAGAAAATGTAATTGGTACGTATTATGGGGGCGTGCATGTAATTCTTCTATTATGGCTAACCGGGATTATAGGTTTTCCTGCTTTGTTACTAATTTTGAAGTGGAGATTTATTGATAAGAAGCCAAAGAAAAAGGAGATTAGAACATATAACCGCCTATTGTTGGGAGTATTCTCGGTATTTGCACTAGTAGCTCTTTATACTATTAAGAGCTACGTAATTGTAACTCCAAAGAAAATATATATTTCTGGAATTGCTACATTATTTCACCGAAAAGAATTTAGTTATCATGAGATTTCAGATTTAATAATTAAAGCTACACGAAGTAAATCACATTATCAACTTTCTATTGATCTAGATCTTGGCGGTGAGCGTATTAAGCTAAATGAAATTGGCTATTTTGCTGCGGGAAATTCTATCCCATTGTCTGAAAATGCTATCCCGTTAATCCGAGGTATATATCTCTTTCTCAAAGAAAATGCCCCTAATAAAATAAAAATCAATTATAAGTATCTCAACGATAATCAAATTGAATACTTAAATGAAATAATGCAAAATTAAATTCCACGTCGCCTAACTTACGGTGCTTCCGCTCCGCTCGAGGATCGCTAACGTAGGAACACCTTGGTCGTTATGCGCCATTGACAGAATGTCCTTCTTTAATTGAACATACGGTGCATGAAAAAAATTGATTATTCAAAGCTATATTCATTTCCACACAAGTTTAGAAAGGATGCAACGGAAGGCTTTGTCGTCGATCAAGACAAAGAAAGATTGATAATTTGGCGAAATTCTCACGATTATATATTAGATGGGTTTGTTTTATTAGAGCGAGGGAATATCCTCTCAGTTGACCGCAGACCGAGACAAAAATTTACCGAAGCGGTTCTAAAACTTAAATACAAAAGGCTGAAGCAAAAGGCGATTTTAAAAAATAATCTTGAATCTACATTATTAGCGATCACAAAAAAATATAAGATTATCTTTATTGAACAAAGGAAAGTAGATATTGGATTTGTTGGAAAGTTTATTAAACTTGAAAATAAAGTTCTGTATCTTAAATCGATGGGACTTAAAGGGGAATGGGAAGAAGTAATGGAATTTCCTGTTAAAAGTATTCAGAGGATTGAATTTAATTCAGATTATTTAAATGCTCTTTTGCTTTATAGAAAGCATAAGTATAGAGATATTATATAGGAATTCTGTCAACCGCGCATAACTATCGGTGCTTCCGCTCCGCTTCGAGATCGCTCCGCAACTCTCGCGCCAGCGTGAAACGTCGGAACACCTTGGTCGTTAGGCGAAAAAAGCACCAAATCCGTCTTAAATCAGAAATAGAAAATTCGGAATTGATGCATACCAGTAAGAATTCATATTTTATTCGTTAAATTAGTAAATAGTAACAAATTAAAAGAAATCGGGAGAATAACAAATGGATCCTATTGCTTACAGGGGCATAGAAAGACTAATCATAGCTTTTGGAGGGATATTTTTTGGATATTTAGGTTACCGACTATTTATGAAAGGAATAACCACGACTAAAAGTGATTTGAAATTTGAATCGGTGGGCTTAAATATAGTATTCTCTGGAACTGGGCCTGGTTTGTTTTTCATGATATTTGGTGCCATCATTCTGATAACTTCTCTTTATAGCGGAGGTGTATCGATTAGTGAGAAGACTTCATTAGATGGGAAGAATACGGAAGTGATTGCGTTGCCTGCTTCTGTTGATTCTAATGAATCTGAAAAAGCTAAAGTTAAACCGAAATTATCGGAAGAGAAGCCTTCAAAGAATGAAAAGCCAACTCGTGAAACTCATACACAGATGGGTCTCTGAATAATGTCCGTTTATTAAGGTGCTTTCATCGGCTAACTTTCGGCTCTGACGCATCGCTTCGAGATGCTTCGCACTCTCGCTTGGCCTTCGGCACATTTCGCTTTGTCATTCGCCTTGCAAAGCAAGTCTCGCGCCAAGTCCTAACGGACTCGCGAAACGTCGCCAAGCCTTGGTTGTTAGGCGCAATTTTTCAACCTTTACATTCTTCATGAAATCAAAAAAGCTGAATTCTTGCCCTTTCAGAATATTTAGCCGACACCAAAGACTTTTTAGGATGGATGTAGCTTAAATGCGTAAAGTAGTATTCATTATATTAATTAGCTTTTTGTTTTCGTGTGATGGTATTTTGAGAATAGAAAATAATGTTTTTATTAAGAATAAAATCGATTCAAAATTATATTTATCGAAGTTTACTGGTGAATGTGATATCTATTTCAATTTACTTGAGATTAAGGGTGTTGCATTCACTCCTAACCCTGAAAAAATAATATATCGAGATAAAGTTTTTGTAAAAGATGGGGTTTTGGAATATCAAACAATAACCTGGGGAAAAGAGTCGAAATACAAGGTTCATTTGAAATGTCCAAACTACAAAGAAGTTGTTAGGGAATTTGATTTTCCGGCGATAGAACCGGCTTATTATTACTTTGAACTTGAAAAATAAGGCAAATCAAACATTTCGAAATGCTGAAGTTGAAGTGTTCAATATACTCATTATATTTATAAAAAACTGCGTCTAACTTACGGGTTGGCGTTACGCTTCGAGATCGCTACGCGACTCTCGCTCCAGGCTACGCCACATTTCGCTTTGTCACTCACCTTGCGAAGCAAGCTCGCGCCATTGCAAACGTCGGAACACCTCGAATCGTTAGGCGCCATTTATTTAAGGAATAACATGAAAAAGATAAAATTTTCAATACTAGCACTTTTAATAGTAACTTGTGCAAGTGCTTGTTTGCACAAAAATATTGATGAAGCTATATTCGCCTCATTGGAAAGAGAAGTTTCCCATAATGACTGGGGGAGCTATAATAAAGAAAAAGCCAGAATATTCGAGAATATTTATAACGAAAATTCTACAGATAAACGCTTTGCCTCGCTCCTCTTTGATTATCTTAATACAGAAGAAAGATGTTATTGGATAGGTATTTATTTGGATGAAACATCTTATACCAAAATAAAAAACTATGACTTATCAGTAAAAGTGTTGGAGAAGGGTCTTTCATTGACACAACATGATGCTGATAAGGTTCGTTTCTACTTTATATTGGGCAAAAAGTATTATTATAAGAAAAAATTTAGCGAAGCTAAAAGCTATCTTGTAATAGGTAATCGATTATCGGAGAAATATCCAGGAACTGTTCCTACATGGAATGACGATGAAGAGTACGATGAGATAATGAAATTCATTAGAAGCAAATAAAACGGCGCCTAACTATCGGTGCTTCCGCTTCGCTTCGAGATCGCTACGCGACTCTCGCTCCAGGCTTCGCCACATTCTGCTTTGTCACTCGTCTTGCATGGGAAGTCTCGTGCCAAGTGCTTGCGCCATCGCAAACGTCGGAACACCTTGGTCGTTAGACGCCATAAATTAAAATAGTTTCTTTTTATCAGAACTAATAGAAATAATGGTTCTTTGTTTCATTATGTAGATGAAACTGAATTGATTAAATTCGTGTGCGAATAGGATAATAATAGAACTACACTATGTATTTACAATTGCACCTTGCCCGGTATTATCATTATATTTCAATGTTTCTTGCACCGGCGCTATACTTAATTGCGATATTTCTAAGTATCGGATTTACAATCTATTTGGTTATTTCCATATTTTCGAGACCGAAACTATTTACTACTTGCCCAAGATGTGGTTTTACTTGTTCTCCAAGAGCCTATCCAGTGAAATTTTGTCCAAAATGCAATGCGGATCTAAAGATTAAATAAAGATCACCTTATCTATATAATTTACGTCGCCTAACTGTCGTTGCTTCCGTTCCGCTCGGAGATCGCTACGAGACTCACTCGCTTGGCCTTCGGCACATTTCGCTTTGTCACTCGCCTTGCGGTGGCAAGTCCGCGCCAAGTCCTTCGGACTCGCGAAACATCGTCAAGCCTTGGTCGTTTAAGCGAAATCGCTTTAAAGATTTATTGTAATATGAAAAGATTTTTGTTCGTTTGTAGTATGAATAGGCTTCGTAGTCCAACAGCGGAAACTATTTTTAGTACGATAGATGGTATTGATGTTAGATCAGCTGGCACTGATAAAAATGCCGAAAATCCAATCTCGGCTGATGAAATTGAATGGGCAGATTGTATTATTGCAATGGAGAATCGCCAGAGAAACATTCTGCTAAAAAAGTTTAAATCATTACTGAGAGATAAGCGTTTAATTGTCTTAGGAATTCCCGATGATTACGAATATATGGATCCAGAATTAATATCAATTCTAAAGGTTAAGATGTATCCTATTTTCGGAATTGCTGTATAACTTAGGATAAATGATAAAAGGTTTATTCAGAAAAGAAAAGATATATTTAACGGAAAAGCAATAGCTAACAAAAGCAACCATCGCCTAACTTTCGGTGCCTCCGCGCCGCTCGGAGATCGCTACGCGACCACTCACTCGGGCTACGCCATATTCGCGTCTGTCACTTCGTTTGCATGAGCAAACTCGCGCCATCGCAAACGTCGGAACACCTTGGTCGTTAAGCGCCATGTGGGGTAAAATATCCCTTTATAAAATTCTTATTCATATAATTTATTTTTGGTTTCGGGGAAATTCTGACAAAAATACACATCATTAAGATTAAAATCTTTGTATTGACATTAGGCACACGTCTAATAATATAGATAGGGTGATCTTTGATTGGGATAATGACAAGAACGAAACCTTAAAATCTAAGCGAAATATAAGCTTTGAAAGGGTAGTTGTTGAAATTGAATCTGGATCAGTTTTGGAAATCTTAAAGCATCCGAATAAAAAAAAGTATCCTAATCAAATCTTACTAATTGTGGAAATTGATAATTATGCTTGGGTAATTCCTGCAATCGAGAACAAGGATACGTTCTTCTTTAAAACAGCATATCCTTCAAGGAAATACACTAGTATATATCTACCGGAGGCAAATTTATGAAGTATAAACTTAGCCAAGAAGAAAAAGATTTAGAATCTTCTATTGAGAGAAATGAATGGAAGCCGGTTGATAATAAAGCTCAGTATTTAAAAAGATTCAAATCTGCTGCCAAGAATACTTTATTAAAAGATAAAAGAATGAATATCAGGATAGCTGGAAAAGATATTCAATTGTTAAAGACCAAAGCATTGGAAATTGGAATTCCTTATCAGACTTTGGTTTCAAGTATATTGCATCAGTATGTTACTGGTAAATTAACAGAACGCTAAGCACCCCACACTTCGCTTAACTTTCGGTGCTTCCGCTCCGTTCGTGGATCGCTATCGCGACCACTCACTCGGGCTGCGCCATATTCGCGTCTGTCACTTCGTTTGCATGAGCAAACTCGCGCCATTGCAAACGTCGGAACACCTTGGTCGTTATGCGCAATGATGAACAAAAAAAATTTTTACTTAGAGGAAAAATGCAGATATTTATAGGAACAGTTTTAAGGATAATTAAGAATAAGTATTTTTGGCATACGGTTATCGTTATGCTTGGCTTAACGATTTATTTCAATATTGGAAAAGGAGACTTCCCAACAGTATATACTTTCCTTGCTGCGTTTTTTTTAATATTATATGCGACTTATACAAGTTTGAAATTTCTGTATGAAATAACCTCAGTCAAAAAATGGAAATTAGATGTCACATTCGGCGAATTTTTCTGGCTCTTATTTGGTTTCTCCTTAGTCTTTTCTCTACTTTTTGGAATTCCTTTCGCGATTATATTTTTCAAATTTATGGGAAATGGAGATGCTGAAAGACTTAAAACTCTTAATAGAGTTTTTCTTTTTCCAAAAGAGATTATTGAATTACTATATGCGCTTTCTTCAATTGTTGTTATAGGGACTCGTAGTACTGATACTATAATAAAGAACATTAAGGAATTGCTGCATGACTTCGAATGTCGAAGATTATTTTTGTTTTTTTGTGCTTTTGCTGTGATAGACTTATGTATAAATTTGTTTGCAGAATTTATTAATTACTATTTTCTCTTTGCTATATCAATTCTACTCTCGCTTCTTCCTGTAGTCTTATTTTTGAAGTTAGTAGAGCAATTCCAAATCTTGAAATTTGATTCGCGGAATTCAATTGAATAGTGCTCATTACTTCGCCTAACTATCAGTATTTCCGCTACGCTTCCGACATTTCGTTTGCAGAGCAAACTCATGTCATCGCAGACGTCGCCAAGCCTTGGTCATTAGGCGCTATGATTAAAAATATTCTTTAATATTTATAAATAAAGAATCGAAATTAGTGAATTTAAATATCTTAAGATATGCGATCTGACTATTAAGAGTAAACATATCGGAGAGGATTGAGTGGGAGTAGGTTATACTTTAGTAAATGAGACAAAGAAAGAAATAATCAGTTTCTTTCGTCTCCCGGTAAATACTATGGATGAGATATGTGGAAATCCTGCTTCCGCATCAATGGTAGCCTGGTATTTATTCAATAACCCTGCGAGTAGAATAGCTTTTTGCCCAGATCATATTAACGAGTCTTATCCCGAATGGCCATTGCCTGGAGTATCTTGGGACGATATACTAACTTATAGAGATTTAACAGAGGAAATACTCTCAGTGTTGATCAATAAAGGTATTCTTAGGGATAATGGGATTAGATATCAAGATGAAGAAGATCCAGAAGTTTACTTAAAGGACATCAAGAACATATGGGCGGAATAGAGCAACGGCGTATAACTATCGATTCTTCCGTAAGTTCATGCTATCGCAAACGTCGGAACACCTTGGCCGTTATGCGGTATAGTTCAGAGAATATTTAGTAAAATCACATTAATTTTTCCATATGTCTATGTTTGGAAGGATCCATAACTTATATGCATCTATTAGAAATTATACAGAACGGGCAGTTTACAATTGTTGAGAATACAATTGCTGTCGCTGCAGATGGGGGAACGGTTGCCTTTATACTTATAGATTCGCGGGAAGATCAATATACTTTCTATTTGGATCGAAGAATTGAATCAGAAACTATAAATCATTTTTACATAAATGAATATCCAGGATCGATTGATTCCCTTTCTATTGGTGAGAATCCGACTTTACTGGCGGTAGTGGAGAGGATGTTGAAAACTCAAAATTGAACTATGGCGCCATCTCGAGTTTTACTTCGGACT
The DNA here is from genome assembly GCF_004769555.1 of Leptospira koniambonensis. Lineage (NCBI taxonomy): Bacteria > Pseudomonadati > Spirochaetota > Leptospiria > Leptospirales > Leptospiraceae > Leptospira > Leptospira koniambonensis. The sequence goes on from NZ_RQFY01000007.1 coordinate 20,710, forward strand.
GCTACACATTCGCTTCCATCACTGCACTTGCTTAGGAAAGTTCGTGCTGATGCAAATGTCGCCAAGTCTTGTCCGTTATATGCAAGCGATCATAAATATTTCGTCAAAACTAAATATATTGGTTTATATATGATTCAGAATTTTTTTCTCGTTATTTCATTTGCGATGGCCACTTTTTATTGTGCAAAGCCTCTACTTATCCAAAGGCATTTAGATAGCACATCCTATTATTATGCATGTGGGTCGGTTTTACGAAACAATGATTCAATTACAATTTGTGAGCAGACTTTTCCATCTGATAATTTGACAATCCGTAAAGATTATGAAAATTGGTTGAAAGAACAATCCCCTTATATCTACGAACTTGAACAAGTATGTAAAAGTGATAACTCAAACTATAAGAGAATGAAAGATTTATTTGCAAAGGATGATGCTAAAATTAAAGCAATGATATTGAGATCGCCTAATGAATTTTTAAAAGAATGTAAAAACTTTAGCGAAGGGTTAAGAAAATATCCAAAATCTTATTCGAAAGAAATGCTTTGGGAGTTAGTTCACTAATCTAACGTAAAATTACCATTAGTCTTTAACTATTGGTCTTCCGCTACGCTTTGGCTTTGCCACATTTGATTTGTCTATTTTAGTATCGAGATAATTGTGAAAGAAATGGAATTACATAACCTATTGGAAGCGGTTCATGACGAAAATTCATTCTTAGATTTTGTAAAGGCTTTGTTAAAAGAGATAAACGAAGATCTTGAATTGGAAAAAAAGACACCTCGTAATCTTTTTGGACCGACTCATAACGGCTGGGAGAATACAACATTGGATGCCTATTTTGATAGCGCAGTTGCTTGGGCAGAAGATAGTGATTTCGGTAAAAGCCAGGGAATAAGTGATAATTTATGGAATAAATTTGCAACCTTTCTCTATTGTGGGAAAATTTATGAATAGATTAAAAGCTATTCGGTCAGTAAAAGATTCTAGGTACCGGCATAATGCCAATGCGTCTAACTATTGCCTCCGCCGCTGCGCTTCAAGATTGCTTCGCAACCTCGTGTCATCTCAATCGTCGGGACACCTTGGTCGTTAGACGAAATCGCGTAAAGTCTTATGCATTTAGTTATACTTTCGATATTCTTTTTTCTTTTATTGTCGCTAGACAATTTATATAATAACATATTATATTTCTATCTTCTCTTCATATGGATGGCCGCTGGATTAATCTCATGTGTAAATATTATTCAGCTATTTTGGAGAAAATTCAAAGCAAAGAAGATTAATAAAATTATCTTTGTAGCCCCGATGTTTTTTCTTTTTGTAACTTTTGATATTATAATCTGTAAGTATCGAAGCGATCTAACTGAACAGAACTTGCTAATTCTGGACAAAGTTATTGAGAAGAGGAAAATTAGTAATGAGAGAGATTTAAATGAGGTAATGAGAAATAATTCCGTCTTATGCGGATTGCTTTGTTATCCAATCTCTTATCATATGGAAACTAACGAAGTTGAGTTTACTATTAGGCCTCTTGGTCCTAAAGTAAATTTTAACTTTAATAATCATTCTTTAGATTATGTTGAATAAGTAAAAAATTGATTATAAAAATAGAATCATACCACTATAAGGAAAATATAGTATGAACTCATTAAAAGAAAACAGTATCTTAAAGTATCTATCCGTAGCGATTTGTACATTGTTATTAACAAATATAATATTGGCGGACGAAAAAGTTGAGAAATCTTGTACTAAAGATATAATCATAGGAACTTGGGTCCTGTCGGTATCTAAAAATTCTGGTAATGTTCCTGATTCATATTCGGATCTAATCGAACCTTATCAAATGTTAAAGTTTGGGATTGATAATAAATATTCGAAACTTTCTTCAAAAAATGCCCTGTCAGTTAAGCAAATGACAGATCTGCTCAATTTCCCAAGCGAAGAAGCATACGATATTGATGGATCCAAGATATTGATAAAAGATGGGAATTCTCAAACTATCGATGTGATAGACTGCAGTTTCTTTTTCAATGATGCTCCTAAAATAGGAATTAAAAAGAATACATTGAGCTTGCTTTGGTTTTATCAAGATAAGCCGATTATTTTGAATACTTACACAAAGGTTTCTAAATAGTTTATTACTTATGATGCATAACTCTCGGCTCTGAGACGGCATTCGTGATACTCGCCACATTGGCTTAGTCACGCCTTGGTCATTAGGCGAAATGCTTTTAGACAAGTTTAAATTATGAAATTTTTATGAGTGAAATTGCAAAGTATATTCTTTATTTTTCATTTCTTTTCGCGATTACTTCATGCGATAAGCCAGTAGAAACGAAAAAAATTAAAAAGTGTGATTCTGGATTCGTAAAAAAATCTAATTCACAAAATATTAAAATCAACTTAGAAGAAAATTCGTATGAGCAAAAAATATTAAAGATTTTGAAAAAAAGGTTAGCTCTCCTAAAGAAGACAAAATTGAAAAATTCTATTAATGTGGATCATTATGATTCGAATATTTCTGGAAACGATACTATGTTAAAATTTCAATTCTTATTGAGTTCTAATGGAAAAGTTATTGATACCGTACTTCTTTGCTCGAATACTTCGGAGAATATTAATAAAGAAATTCTGGATTCGGTTATGGAACTTAATTTTGGAACTGTTCCCAAAGACTCCCTTAAAAATGGACCAATTTTCGGAATAGCAATTCCTTATAGCTATTCCTTCTGATCTAAATGAGCGCTTAATTAGAATAGAGCTTAATATAAATGAAACTGACTTCTCTTTTAGCCATAACTTTCTTGATTACATGTGCTTCAGGAGAATTAAAAAAATCTAATTATTCGAAACTCGAATTAGAAGACATTTGCAAATTTGCGAAATCTGATAATGAAGGGGTTTATAAAAAGTTAATTATATTTAAGACGCAGATTCGAAAATATCCCGAAGATCTTTCACATTCCGGGATTATAGATTCTGCTGTTTTAAGTGAAATATTTGAAGAGGGTGAAAACTTGCCCACCGCTGAAATAAGACAATTTTATGATGAAGACGCGTGTTTAAAATATAGTTTTCTTTTCTTTAGAAAGGATGTAATTGCAAAATTTCAAAAAATAGATATAGGAACAAAAGTTCATATATCAGCTAAATTTGGTGTGATTTCACGATCTAAAGATATTACAAAAAAGCCGACAGTTGCAATTTTGATTGAAAATGTTGAGCTGATTTTACGAGGAAATTAGGATATTTAAATAAAAATGAAGTATTTTATTCAATTTATAACTTTCATATTTATACTAATAGTATTTGAAATAATTATAACTTACAGCATCGAAGCTGTCGTTGGACGAGAATTAACCGAGAAAGATATTTATAGTAGCCCCCTTAAATTTTTGGCTATTGTCGAATTTGTATTTTCATTTGTGTTAATGAGGATATTCGTTAAAAAGGGGATTCTTCCCTATAATAAAGAAAAACTTTTACACAATTCCGAAAACCAAAACCCATTAATTAAATTTTCCGCTTCATTGGCAGATCGATATTTGGCGATGGTATTTGATACAATTATAATGTTTATTATTCTTATTCTTTGCGCTAAAACGATAACGGTATTTTCAATTGAAAATCAATTATTGCGAATATTGATTCTATCTCCTTTGTTTTTGTATGATCCTTTATTTGTTTACTTTTTTGGAGTAACTCCTGGACATTATTTGAAAGGACTGAAAGTTGTCTCTTCTTCTAATTCAAAATTGACCTTGTTAAATTGTATGATCAGATTTGTTTTAAAATTTGTTCTCGGAATGGTTTCACTTGTCTTTTTATTAACAGAAAGGAAACAAGCCTTGCATGACCGAATTACTTCTACTTTTGTCATTTATAGCAAAAATTACACAGAAAGTAAGGGTCGGTCGTAAATATCGCCGATCCTTGATTGTTAGACGAAATAGCATAAAATCTATTGGCTCATTAAAAAAACTAAAGGAAAATTACATGACTAGAATACTTATATTAGGTAGTTTACTGTTGCTTTTGCACTGCAGCGTTGATGATGAAGTAATCGTAAAGAAAAACTCAATTCCCCAAACATCGTTTTCGTTTGAATTAAAGAACCCGAATGTAAAAATTACTGTTCCTGAAATTCCATTTTTTGATTTGCAAACACATCCATTGGCAAGTGCAAATAAGCCACATTTGAGATATCTGGGATCTGGTGGGAATTTTCATCTAAGTATACTTACACCTACTGCTGATCCAGGAATGACCCCCGAGGATTGTGCGAAATCTCAAGTTCAATATTTGGGTGGTCAGTATAATTTGCAAAAGGGTCAGTATTCATTATTAAAATCAAATGATGGAACTACATATAGCATTTATTTTTATCTAAAAATGGGTGAATTCTATCAGCAGAATGCGTATCTATTATCTGGTTCTGAAAACAAGTATTGTGTGCAAGTTCATATTTCGAAAATGACTGATGATCAAAATGACCTGCCTTTATGGTTAAAGGGATTTCCGAATGCGAGGATACGTTAATTTTTCTTTTAGTATGTTACTTTGTATAACTATCGGTGCTTCTTCTTCGGGATGCTATCGTATTTGCAAAGCGTATCCAACTTTTGGCCGTTAGACGAAAGGCATAATAATCTTTTATAAAAGGAATTTTTATGATTAGGAAAATACTAATTACATACGTAATTTTTAATATATTATGTATATTTGATTTATATTCGCAAGAAAATACAGAACTTCCTGCTCCCCCAGATGGTTATCAATGGCTTTCTTTGAAGGAAATAAAGGGTTTTATACTTAAGCCGAAGAATTACTTTTTCAAAACAGAAGTTAAAGACCAAACCACGGCTTATTTTGTAACGAAGGAAGATATTGGTAAGATTGGAAAATTTAAAACAGGCTTAAGCGTTAATGTGGTACGCGGTTTGAAAAATAAAAAGGCAATTGATTTAGTTGCGAGTTACTATGAATCTTACAAGTTAAAACAAAATTTGTTGAGCTCAGATAGAATTACGATGGATGTCTTCGATGGAATAAGGATCCGGTTTGTTGATACAAATGAGGCAGAGAATGAAAAGGTAAGACAAGAGATACTTTTCTTGGCAAATACAAAAACTAATACTTTTTACATTATAAGTTTTGAATATCCGGAAAAAGATGCATCTGCGAGCGCAAAAGTTGGACCAACAATTCTTAACAATCTATCTTTGGAGACAGAGATATAGATAGTTTTTAGGTCTGTGCAGCCCTCTATCGTCTAACTATCGGTGATTCCGCATTCTTGCGGGGATTGCTAACGTGATCCTTGGTCACGCGAATGCCAATCTCAAATTTATCTAATATGTAGATTCAAAAAAGGTCGCGCATATTTATAATTAATGTATTATTGAATTATAGAAGATTATGAATTCATATTAATAAAATACAATGACTCTAAAATAGATAAAATCAGAGCCTTACGTTCCGTAATATATTCTGCGGCGATCGAACATAGCTTTGTTATCAATACAAACTTACCGCCCTATATTTTCTTTGGAGAGAAGTAGATTTCAATCACCACCATTCCTTGGCAGATTCGAGTAACAAAATAGTTCAAATTGGAAAAGGACATGTATGTGCTGTTTATGGAAAGAGGGAAGGATACGTCGAGAATATAGGTAATTAAGAAACAATACATTTTGGTCTTTATATAGCAACGTTTTCAAATATTATTTGGAAATTGGAAGATCTTACTTTTGGCGAGAGTAAAGAGATATAGAACGATTAAAATAATCAGTAACTAAAATGATTTTAGGCGTCAGAATATTTTCATTATTTCTTTGTGTATTTCCAGTAATGAAGATATATATTGTACTGAGTAATTCAAATATAATTAATGTATTAAAGGATATGATTCGTAATGAGTCAGTTGACTATGGCGGGTGGACTTTCTATGAACCTTATAATTATCCTTTATGCGATATATTTATTTGTTTATCATTGTTCATAATGGAATTGTTGATCCCTTTGTTCATTACTACTTTCCCAAACAATATTTCAACCATAGTGGAGCAATTTTTTAATCGAGTCGAAAGTAAAGCACGAACAATTTTGCTACTGCAGCTAGTTATAGTTTTGGTTCTTAATGCCTTTGTATTTAATTTATTATTATTTGTTTATTTAAAAAATTTATAAATTACTCGAAATAATAGAAAGTATGAGTTATTTTTTAGAAGCGGTTGTTGGTAAAAGAGATGAAATAAGAAAAAATTTCACTGCGGAAGAAGCCTTAATTATAGAATTACCATATGAATTCTTAATGATCCCGTTAAAAAATGATCTTTTGGAAAGAGTTAATATAAGAGTTGATGATGACTTTGAATTAAACATAATTAATTGGCTTTCTTCCAAATCAAAGCATTCTATCTTTGCATTTATTACTGCTGAGTTTTTCGGTGGGAGCGGTGGACAAATTGCTAAATTATTCAGTAATGGTAAAATAATTAAAGAATTCTCATTTGATTCAAATGCAATTAATAACATATTGGAATTGTTAGGCCTTGAAAGGTCCGTCTCCCATGATCAATTTGATATGTTACAATTATCTAGGTTTAGAAATACTGAAGATTGGCAATAGTTTTAACTGCATATAGTACCAATAATTTTCTGCTCTGGCATTACACTTCATTGTGAAACCTAAGTTTTAAGGGAAATTTTATGTCAAAATTAAAAGCATATCAACTATTCTTGTTATTGATCGTTCCTTTTGTTATTGGACTATTTTATCCAATTTTTAGTATTCTCATAAGGCGAGAATTCGATCCTAAACAAATGGGCTTTATCTTTCTTTTATGGGTATTTTTATTCTTTTTCTGGCTACTTGAATTATTGATTCAGTTAAATAGACAAATGTCAATGGTTCAAAGAATCCCTGGTAATATAGGAATTCTGTTTGCTAGCATAAATTTGCTATTCGTAGTTATGCTTTTTATACTTATCTTTATCCCTTTGTTAGCAACTCAATTTGAGAGTATCCGCATTGTTATTTTTGCAATAGCCATAATGATTCCTTTTTGGAATCTTTATGTTATTCGAACAATTGCGAAAAATATTAAGATGATAGAATTGCAAAAGGATATATCGCTTGGTGAGTATATTAAAGAATTCTTTCTTTTGTTATTTTTCCCTATTGGCATTTGGATTCTTCAACCCAAAATTAGAAAAATTCTTTTATCGTAATACAATAACTATTGGTGATTTTGCATTTCTGCGGGTTTTGCCACATTCAGACGAAATATTTATATGATAAAAATTATTAAACTATATCTTTTTGCTGTGTTACTCTTTGGTGTACTGATAAGCTATCCAGTCTATTATGTTGCTAAAAGTAACTTTTTTCGTATTGAAAATTATCATTTTGCATATGGGATTCGAATAAAAGTAGGTGAAGTTAAAATTGGAGATTCAGAGTTAAAGAAACACGGAAGAGCCTTAGATAGTACAGTTTTTGTTTATGAAGTTTTTGATCGAACTGGAAATCATATTCAGAATCTGTATGGAAGTACGGCCTGGAATATTATCATTCCGTATGATATTGATGGAGATAATAACGAAGAATTATTTTTGAATCAATGGGCCCCACCTGAACCTCTTAAAAAAGGTTGGGATAAGCCATGTTATAAATTTAATTTAGTAAATGGAAAGTTCGAATTTTACAAAAATTATCCTCGAGAAGAGCTGCCTTTGGACTTAGATTTTCAATTGTATCCAATCGCTTGGATTCAAGAGTTATATCTTCACGTAATTATTGTGTATGGGTTAAATTTGCTTAATTTGATAGCAGTTTCTATTTATTTCCTGATTAAACGTTTCCGTACTAAATAAATCGGATTACCTAATTATCGCTGCTTTTGTCACTTCGCTTGTATGGCAAACTCTTGGCCGTTATCCGAAATTGGCATCCCTTTATAGGAATGCACTTATGCAAATCATAATACCATCATGAAGCGGAAGATTTTGAATGGCCCAGCCCAAAGATTGCTCCTGCAAGCAAAATCACAAAACCGGAACCATTCGCCATCTGACGATAATGAAAAATCTGGAGCCAATTTGCTCGGATATTTGACCAATCACCTGGGTGGCTGGTAGCAGTCCAAGTGTTGATCAGATTGTTAAGGGGTACATTCCCTTTCAAAGTCAATAGAGTATCTACAATCAATGCAAGAAATGAAAGTGCGGCAGTGATAAAGAGAAGGCTTCGACAGTTTCGAACTGTGACGATCACAAGTAAGAGATTGCTTGCAAGTGCCCCAATCACAACAAACTTGAAGTTTGCTCTGAAACTTGTATCGAGCAGTTGACGCAGTTCAATGTAGGCAGGGGCATCCATTGCCATCTGCACATCCTCAAGAGCAATTACATACATATAAGATTGACCAACAACCCAGCTATAGCTAAACAACGCGGTAAAAAGGATTATTTTTGTGAGTAACTTGTTATTCATAATTAATATATATAATTTACTGCGTGATAAAAGGCCAACTTGATTTTATCTAAACGAGAATTTTTGGAAAGATATTGGATTTGCTGGAAAATAATGATGAACGTTGATATTATAGGTCGAGTTAATAATTTGTTTTTGCTGGGGAGCTTGGCTGAGTAATCTATCTCGAACTTAAACTTTCAGATTTGTAATTTTAATACTTTAAAAAAACGAAACTTCGGCAATTCTCTATCATTAGCTAACATCGGAATAAACATATGACTAATAAAAAGATACTAACTATCTTCATTTTACTTCTATTGTATATAGGAGGAAAGCATTTATTTAAATATGTAGATAGACTAAATATAGAGAATAAGCAGCGTAAAGCTACATTGTTTGAAACATTATCCGTCAAATTTCCAATTAAATACAAAGTGGTGCTAAATGATTTTGTAGATTCAAATCCAAATGCTCCGATAATTTCATACGGAATTGAAAAAGATTCGATTGAATATGGGTTTCTCGGTTTGAAGTTTCCAGATGGGGATGCTTGTTTGGAAGACGATAAAGAATGTTATAAAAAACTCATCAATAAGCTTATCAAATCGGTTGATGGGAGAATAGAATCTGAGTCACTTTACAAAGTTCGAGATTATGAGGGGTTGAGCGTGACTTTTCAATATGATCATAATAAAAAAGGACTTTATCAAATAATTAGAATAAAAGATGGGCTCTTTACTATCACTGTAGCAGGACATAGTAATTTTATGGATAATGTCGATGTGAAGGACTTTTTATCTAGCATAGAGTTACTCTAATAAATCCGACTACGAATAACTATCGGAGTTTCCGCTTCGCTACATTTACTTCGGTCACTTGCAAACTAGTGTCATCGTAAATGTCGGAACACCTTGGTCGTTAGGCGAAATTGTGTCCAAAGAAAATATACGAAAGAAGAATAAAATTGATAACAATATATAGATCAAATAATTACCAAGAAATAGAGCTCTTTAGATCGGTTCTGAATAATGAAGAAATCAACTCTTTCATTAAAGGCGGTGAACTAGACGCTTTAAAATTTGCAATACCAGAAAAAGATACACTAGTTGAACTTTGTGTTTCAGCGGAAGACTTACTATTCTCTCTTTATTTGCTAAAGCTTCCGTTGACTGAAGAGTTGTTGGAAATCCTACAAGACTCTTCTAAATTGAACCGCCGATCTGATAATAATTACAATGTAGATCATCCTAAAACTATAAATCAGGGATTCGGAACTAAAAGTTTTTTAGCTGTTTCTATCTCGATTGTAAGTGCAATTGCTTTATTAGTTGGCTACTTTGATATTAAAACCAAGTACAATGCTCTAAATTTAGATTTAAACTCTGATCTGTATGTCTATTCCGAATATGATAATGTTGAAAACTGTATTCTATCGTATTACAAACATAATGATAAATTAAGTTCGTGGGTTTGTTATAATGAAGATGGAGAGCCGAGGAGTAATAAGAGCTACGATGCCAATGGGAAAATAGATGTTCACTTTTTTAATGAGAAGCCATCGAAATATTTCGATCACTATATAAGTTATGACATTAATGGGATAAAAACTTCGGAAGGTTTTGATACAGATCGCGATAATAGATTTGATAAAACTATCTATTTCGATGAATCGGGAAAGGAAATTAGATCTGAAATTGATCGTAATTTCAATGGAAGAATGGAAAAGTCGGAAATTATAATTAAGTGAGTTTTGCCGATCACACTTTATCTAACTATCAATTGATGCAGAATGAAGTTGAAAAACGGAATAATTGGAAGATCTTTTAAAGAAATTCAGACGCCTGAATTCTATCGATTGGAAATATTCGATAAAGGTTATTATAAATATGTTCTTTCTGTTTTTTACTCTCTGTTAATTTTATACATTTCAACATCGTTTGCGTTCAAAGGTTTAACAGGGCTAATCATTTATTGCACAATTTTTCTTATATGTTTACTAGTATTTCTTCTACTATTTTCACCCATTACTTTTGAGAGATTCATACAAATCGATGAAATAAATATTGTATTTTCTTCCGGATATTCAAAGACCTTTGCATTGAGTACTTTGCCTTGGAAAAAAATAGCTAAAATCGAAAAGGTTAGTTATAATTATCGCGTAGCTAAGAACGCGGTTGGGAATACTGATACTTTTTATAAATTTACTTTTAAAAGAGGAAAAACTACTGAGATTATTTGTTTTGACGCACTTAATTTTGAATCACAATTGTTAAAATATGCCTCTTACCATAATGTTCTGATTAAATATTCTGCATAGTGTTTTAACTAAAGAAAAATTAGTTAATATTGAATGGCCCTACTATGGTAAGGGAGAAACCTTCTATCAAATCTAAAAGTTATAATTGCTCTTTTAGTAATGATGCAAGATATTCCGAAGTCCCTTATTTTCCTAAAGGCAAACAGTTGATATTATGTGCAAGAATGGTAGAAAAAGAGAAGATTAATAATATAAAAAGAATGATTATATATGAATGAGAAAGATATTTTAGATAAATATTTAAGTAATGATTGTAAAATAGATACAGAAATAGAAACAAAATTGATTGATGCAGCATTCCGAAATAGTTTTTATAATCTCGTTCCAAATTTCCCTCCTAGAAATTACCAAAACATATTAATCTTTTTATTTGAATTAGAAATAAAGGATAGAAATGGCGAATTGAGAGATAACGACAAATATCGAGGTGAATATTTTGAAAATATTTATCTATGTGGCTTCTTACTATCGAAGGTTGGCGATCCGAAGGACGTCTTTACTATCTGGAAAGCACACCGTATGGATATGGATATCGGGTATCTCGATGCGCACTATTTTATTGGAGCGGGATTGTCGAAAACTATTCGATATCTTGAAAGTTCCGCTGATGAGATAAGCAAAGAAATAAGAGAATACATCTTAGAAGAGCTAACAGATGAAAATGCAGAGAACTTTAATATTAAAAAATGGGAACGTGGAATGTTAGAATATCATCGAGGATAATCGATGGATCGATATTATTGTGAGTCTATCGTTTAGAGAATCCTAATTCGTTTTCACCTTTGCATAGCTTTTATCCTTTAAGATCATCTGTCTTTTTTTATGGAAATCTGTTAAATTGTTATTATGAATAAAATAAAACAAAAATTAATATTACAAAAATACAACGAACAAAGAGCAGATTGGCCTAATTCTGGTAAACATATAATGGCTCAATATACAGACGATTCAATAGTTGTGTATCAGGCTTTTCGAAATGAAATTGCAGACTATGCAGTGTCTAGACAACATTTCGGGGGCACTTTTTCATTTTCGAGGATGAGTTGGATTAAGCCAAATTTTCTTTGGATGATGTATAGATGTGGTTGGGCAAGTAAAGAGGGTCAAGAAAGGGTCTTAGCTGTCAGAATTAAAAAAGAAGGTTTTGAAAAAATTTTAGCACGGGCTGTTCACTCTTCCTATTCTGAAGGTATATATAAATCTAGAGAAGATTGGCATTTTGCAGGTGAAAAATCAGATGTGCGGCTTCAATGGGATCCAGATCACGATCCTTTCGGAAAACCATTGGCCCGTCGAGCGATTCAGCTAGGTCTTAGAGGTGAGACTCTCAGATCGTACGCAACAGATTGGATAATAGAGATTGAAGATATTACAGAAATGGTGAGAGAGAGTCGAATATATTTGAAGGAGGATAATTTGGGGCAGCTGTGTTCTCCCCGGGAAAGAGTGTATTCTCCAATTGATCAAGAAGGATCAAAGCATATTTTTTATTAGGATGATCGCCCCTTCATCTAACTATCGGTGAATCGCTTATTTCGAAAATAATATTAAGGATACCTTAAGCTTGAATACGGGAATTATCTTGCTGATAATTTCATTCGTTTTAGTTGTCGCGAGGGCTAATAACATAATATTTTCTATTGTTATTGTCATAGGTTTTTTTCTGATTTTTTACGCGCTTTTTAGATTAGCTAATAGAAAAAAATGGATTGTGTCTTCAAATAATGACTCAATTCAATTATCTGAAATTTCGGGAATAAGTAAGTTAATTAGATTGGACGATATAAAAAAGTTTTATTTTGGAGGAGCGAGTGAATCTTCAAAATCGATACTAAAATTATATCTTCGAAATGGCAAAAATATCCGTTTGAGCGGAGATCTATTTGAAAGTGATATAAAACAACTCTATCAATTCTTAAAGGAATATTCGGAAGCCAATCCCATCCTAAAAGAAGTCGAGAGTCCTACTAAATTAACAGCGCAGAGGGTGATTGGCGTTATGTTAGGAGCTCCTTTGTTCATGCTCTTATATTTATTGATCAAAGAGATATTTGTTAAATAAGCTACCGTTGCAAACGTCTTCAATCAAGCATTGACAAAACTTTATGGAATTATTCAAACGAACAAACAGATGAACTGCCAACTGAATATTAATGAAAGTAATCAAAACAATAAATGATAAAATTGCTCTTTTCCATGAAGAGAATATTAGAATTCATGACTCGAATATATTTTTAGAAACTATCTATTCGACTTCATGCGATACATTCGTTTTTTCTAAAGAGAATTTTATAGATAAGTTTTATGATCTCAAGTCAGGATTTGCATTGCTGAAATAATTTAATTTTGAGTTTTTAGATTAAAGTAGGTATAAAAATATTTAGCATGGAAATTATTTTCGAAATAATCTTCGAGGTAATGATTGAAGTAGGAGGGAAATTCTTAACTGATTATATAGCAGCGAATGTTATGAATTCATTAAGAAAATCGAAAATTTTCGAATCTTTCATGTCCGCAATTGGTTATATTATTTTCGGTTCAATAATCGGTTATGTGAGTATGCTCATATTTCCAAAAATTTTGCTCAAGGACGCAAGACTGCAGCTTGCTAATTTGTTAATCATCCCGATCCTGGTCGCATTTATAATTTGTCTTTTTGGAAATTGGCGTAACAAACGTGCTCTTCTTGAAATTAAATTTGAGGCATTTTCTTTTGCTTATCTATTTGCGTTTACTGTATCCTTTATCCGATACAATTTTTTGGATGTGTCTAAACCGTTTTGGTAAGGTTACTCTATTAAATGAAAATATTTATAACGCTAATCATTTTAACATTTTCATTTTCTTTATCTTCTAAAGAAACAACTTCCATTTTTGTAAAGAAAAGTGAAAGAAAACTTATAGTTAATCAAAATGGCGTAATTATATTAGAGCTTACAATTTCGCTTGGATTCAGTCCTGGTGGAAATAAATCAGAAGAAGGCGATGGAAAAACTCCTGAGGGAGAATATAAGTTAGACTATTTAATAGATGATTGGGCATACTACAAGGCTTTTCATATTTCGTATCCTAGAGTTGATCAAATAAGGAAGGCAAAAGAAAAAGGAATAAGCCCTGGTAGTGGGATTCTAATTCATGGGATGAAACCAAAATGGAATTGGGTAGGGCAACTACATACATTTTGGGATTGGACTAATGGTTGTATTGCAGTTACTAACGAGGAAATGGATAAGTTGATAGAGCTCGTGCCAGTCGGTTCAAAAATTATCATTGAGCCATGAATTTTTTAACATTCACTGACTGCTCTAGAAAGTCGCCAATCTTTTTACATTAGTCGCAATGTGACTAATATTTTCCTTTTCTATAAAAAATTAAACATCAAAGATACCAGATTACATGAAAAGAATCACGTTTGTAAGCTTAATACTTCTGTTACTTGGATTTTCTATTTTTTCTAAAGAACAACCTTCAGATTACATTATTAAGAAAATAAATTCGATTGAGTTCGATCCAATTGGCCCAAATTCAAAGGATTCCTATAGAACGATCACAAACTTCGCATCTGAAAGTAGTAGTGTTCAAGTAATAATTTCTCAGAAGTTGCTTCCTTGGTTGGGCCGAGATCTGGAATATAAGGAATATCTTCTCGGTTCTTTTATAGCAGGGAATGTAAAGAGCCAGATATTAACTAATCAAAAGAAAGACGATTCTTATTCAGGAATTCTTTCACTTATAAGAACATATAAGTATATTCGAAATATGAATGGATCGTTTCGTGTAGCGGAGATAGAAGATTTGATTAAATTACAGGAATCTGGGGATTTGCAGAAGTATACAAATTCGCGCGTGAATTAATTTACTTTTATCTCATCGCGCTGTGACTAACTATAATTAAACCAAAACATTGGAGATTTAATGAAATTACGAAAGTTTATAATATTCTTAGTTCTTTTGAATATGACTGTTTCCTGCAAATACTCGCGTGCTGAAGGGGTTGAGGTCAAAGTTTCTAAAATATCCTCAGAGAATGAGCAAATTGCAAGGGAAGTTATTAAGGATATTATAACTGAGGAAAATATGAAACAGTTATCAAAAGAGATTCCTGAATTTGGTGAGGATCGATTTCAAGATATTCAATATGGAGTTATAACTACCAAACCGTTTGAAGATGGATCTTTGGTTTTTATAAGAATAATTCTTACAATTCGTAATGGCGATAGCGGGGAATTTCAATCGAGAATAATCGATTATTGGAAATACAAAATAGAAATGCGTTTAGAAGAATATAAAAACTTAATTCGTAAATAATTTATTCAATATGATTGATTCATTTGTATTCTTGATAACCCATCTTTCTTTATTTTTCACTCCTCAGTGTTCAATTCAGGAAACACCGTTTCAAATATATGCGCTATGTAAAAATTCATCTGCCGAGTATGCGATTACTATTGATAAAGAAAACTATGGTGATTACTATTATGGGGAATGGAATAATAACCGTCCTGCCGGATACGGAGTTTTCACTAATAAAGTTTTAGAGGAGTCTGATCGCTACTGTGGTTATAGAAAACATTCGATTTCAAAGGACGGCCTTACAGAATTCGAAACTGACATATTGTTATCTTTAAATGAAAAAAATATCGGATGCGATCTTGGGAATTGTTCTAACGGATATCATGTATATTATACTGAAATTTCATCCCTTTCAATAGGAGAATATCGAAACGGAAGTCAGCAGGGATTTGTTCTTCAAACAGGAATGTACGGATATCCTTATATAGGTTTTGTGTCTAACGATTTATTTTATGGTGAGGGTATATACTTTTCACTCGAAGATCAATCAATTACTCATGGAATATGGGATTCTGGCAAGTTAGTTAAAGTTCTACAATCTATTGATTTAAAAGTATATTTGTCAAAAGAGCCTACTTGTAAAACTAATTGATTAGAGTATCTATCAAGACCAGCGAATGCAGAAAGAAACATCGATATTGAATTCACTTCCGGGGGCCTTAACTGAAGTTAATGTTTTATTCTCGGAAAATTGTAATATAGAAATTAAAGACTATCAGATAGAAAAAGAAAGCTTGGATTATAATGCAGCTAGTTTTAATTTAAATAAAAAACAAGTTATCTTTAGATTAGCGAAAATCACTCCCAAAAAAACTGGAATGTTTGTTACTCTTTGGAAAAGAAATCGAAATCAAATTACGATTCCTTTTCATAAAGATGATAACGTCGACTTAGTCATTGTTGAAGTGAGAAAATCTGATCGAATTGGGTATTTTGTCTTTAATAAAGAAATTCTCATTGAAAAAGGTATTATTACTTCAAGTAAAGAAGGAAAAAGAGGATTTAGGATCTATCCGCTATGGGAATTACCTTCTAATAAGCAGGCTATTGCATCTCAGACGTGGCAATCACACTATTTCTTTGAGCATACAAAAATAAATAAGGGTGATCGTTCGCGTCTCCGAGAATTAATTAATATTAAAAAATCAGACAATAAAGCAAAAATATGAAAGCTATTTTACAGCTTTAGTATTATCAATAGTTGTTCTTAAGTATTTTTATACACGTATTTATCAAAATGCCAGACCGCTTCTGTTATTTATGTTTTTTTCGTTGTTATTATCTAGTTTGATAATATTCTTTTCTCTATTGGTATTATTTAGCCAAGCTACTTAGAATAGATAAAAAATTATTTCCGGATTTTTGGATTAGATTTATTTAAATCGATGAAAGAATAAAATAACATGTGAGAAAAATATGATACAACAAAAAATCACCCCTTGTCTGTGGGTAGAAAAAGATGCAAAAGCTGTAGCTGAATATTACCTATCAATATTTAAAGATGGTAAATTAAAGGACTATCGCTTATTTACGAAAATGCCAAAAGACGGTAACCCTGATAGCGACGATTTATCAGGCGAATTTGAGACAGCTGTAATGGAATTAGCAGGTGTTGAATTTAGTATATTGGCAGCAGGGCCATTATTTAAATTTAATGAAGCAATATCTCTTGTTATTAATTGCAAAGACCAAGCAGAAGTAGATTACTATTGGGATGCCTTGACAACTAATGGTGGTGAAGAGGGACCTTGCGGTTGGTGTAAAGATAAGTATGGGTTATCTTGGCAGGTGGTTCCAACTGAATATTTTGACCTCATTCATAATAGCGATCCAGTAATAAGTAGAAAAGCAATGATGAACACCTTCAAACAAAAGAAACTAATACTTTCTGAGTTAAAGTAAAATTGAAAGAATAGCTGGCGGGGAAATTCCATATGACTATTGCTTCTGACGCTTCTCTCGGAGATAGCTTCGTGACTCTACTTGATCGGATTCCTTTTTTACTTATTACATATTGACAGCGTCAGAACATCTTGTTTGTTAAAGCCGCATTTTTTAAATCCAACTTACTTAGGATCTGGCATTAGTTTTGAAAAAGACTAAAAAAGGTTAGAACGCTATGACGGCAATAAAAGGAATCATATGAGAAAGTTAATTGCAGCAATCAACATGACGATTGATGGGTTTTGTGACCATACATCAGGTATCCCTGATAAAGAAATACATCAACATTACGCTGACTTGTTGAGAAGTGCTGATGCCGCTTTATATGGTAGGATAACTTACCAGCTTATGGAATTTTGGAAAACCGTACTTGAAAATCCCACAGGCGATAAAGCAATGGACGACTTTGCAGTTGCAATTGACAGCACGCAGAAAATTGTCTTTTCCCGGACACTGAAAAATGTAGATTGGAAAAGTGCGAAATTAGCAAGCCAAGACCTTGAGAAAGAAGTTTTGGAACTCAAACAACAATCGGGTAAAGATGTTTTTGTGTGCAGTCCGAGCTTGATTGTAGCTCTGACAAAACTTAATTTAATAGATGAATATCAGCTTTGTGTTCACCCTGTCGTCGCAGGAAGCGGTTTGCCGTTATTTAAAAACATCAGCGAAAAAATTATTCTTAAACTCATAAAGACCAAAATATTTAACAGCGGCGCAGTCATTCTTTATTATGAACCAACAAGCCTTGGTCGTTAGACGCAATAATGAAAAAAGGACTTTTAATACATGAATAAAGAAGTAATTACCTCGATCTTTAAAAATAAATATTTTCAATTTTCTGTCCTAAACTATTTGCTAATTCAAGTCTTATTGGTTCCAGGAAAATATTTTAGTATCAACGCTGAAAATAATGATAGTTTGGGGTCATCCAATTACATAATCTTTATCTTAATAATATGTTTTATAATTTTAGGACTGAAGTCAATTCTAGAATTAACGTATATGCCGAATCTTCCGGAAGTTGCCCTTGGTGGAGAATGATTGGTCGTCTTTTTGTATATACTCTAGTAAGCTGGTTCGTTTTTATTTTTTATTGTTATCTACTACTTGTTCTTACGGGAACTCCATCAGATTTCAGTAAGATAGAACAATCTGCAGCGAAAAGTTCTATCTTAATAATCGGAGTCGCACTATACATAATTGTATATTTGGCTGGCGCAGCTATTATAGTTGGGTCTAGATCAATGGGTAATTATTTTCTTAATTTAAAGATAATTCTTTTAAGTAGTAAATCATACATATATTTTTCTGTATTTCTAATTTTTCCGACTCTAATCGGATTAGTAGGTATGTTTGAAAAATCATTCTTTAGATTGCTTGGGGATCTGCTTTTTACCATAGGTATATTTGTTACCTATGGGAATTTTATTTTTCTTATAAAGCATTGGCAGAAAACAAGATCGTTAACGTAATTATTATCTTTGAGTTTGATTACTTAAAAGAATGTGATGACCGAGTTGATGATAGTATGTATCAGTTGGTGGATAATTCTTTAATAATCATGTCAGAAGGGGAAAATTATATCTTTTACAAAATAACTGAAAATAATGGGATTACATTATACGACGAAAATTGGAGTTATTAGTATCTTTTTCGTATGATGTATTTGCGAATTATCTCTTATCAGAAAGTAATCGTAGTTTAACTAGTACCGCCGGCCCCCCCCTTGGGCCCGCCATATTTGCTTCAGACCCATTATGAAAATCTCGATAAATGGCGCGAACTTGAAGTAAAAGATTCTTGTCTGCCATTGCCTATCAAAATTAAATGGCAATAAAGTTCTTTACTCGTTCTGTTTTAATTGCATAGCCCGTAACGACCTAATTTACTATCATACTGAATATTTAATCTATTTGTATGGAACGAGGATAAAATTCATGTCATCCAAACTATTTGTTGGTGGACTCAGTTGGTCAACAACTGACCAAACTTTACGTCAAGTATTTGAAGCCCACGGCGCTATTCAAGAAGCGAATATAGTGGTTGATCGCGAAACTGGAAGATCGAGAGGTTTCGGTTTTGTCACTTTTGCTGACCAAGATTCTGCCCAAGCAGCAGTTGCAGAACTTAATGGTAAGGAAGTGGATGGACGAAACATCACAGTTTCAATTGCGGAAGAAAGATCAAGATCTGACCGCAATAGAAATAACGATAGAAAGTTCAAACGCGACCGTTGGTAAAATTTCTACATTAATAATTTAAGCAGACCTCTTGCACTACTATATGCAAGCTGCAAGAGGTCTGCTTAATAGAGCTTACTTTCTCTTCACATCCCCACTTGATTTTCCGGTGAAAGCTCTCACTGCCTTTACTTTTTTTCTTTAACGCTTTATCTATTGTTCTATCCCGCACTGCGCCTAATTATCGGCTTAGCGTTCTGCTTCAGACTTCCTAACGCGACTCTCACGAAACATAATCACGCTATGGTCATTAAACGTAATTTCCTAAAAATACAATTAAAGAAGAAGAAATGAATAAGACTCTTTTACTATCAATAATTCTTTTGACATCTATTTGGGGCTTGAAAGCTGAACAGATTAAATCTTCCGATTTAATGGAAGGGGACATTATATTCCATGAATCAAACTCTGAACAGGCTCAAGCAATTAAAGCAGCAACTAAATCAAGATACACTCATGTTGGGGTCATTTTTAAATACGGAAATGATTTTAAGGTTCTTGAGGCAGTAGAGCCTGTAAGAATTACTCCGTTATCCGCTTTCATTAAGAGAGGCCAGAAGAACCACTATGTTATCAAGCGACTTAAAGATCGTGAAAGTGTATTAACAGAAAGTAAAATTCAAGATATGAAAAAATATGGGGACTCTCTATTAGGCCGACACTACGATATTTATTTTGGCTGGCAAGACGATCGCATTTATTGCACTGAATTAATCTGGAAATTGTATGATAAATTTACAGATAAGAAACTAGGTAATTTAAAAACCTTGAAAGATTTTGATCTATCATCATCAAAAGTGCAGTATTTAATGAAAAAGAGATATGGAAATAATATTCCTTATTCTGAGCCGGTGATTTCTCCTGTTGATATGTTTAACTCTACGGAATTGATTACAATAATTAGTCATAATTAAACATTGAAAAATGATTAAACGATTTGAGACCGTATATAACTATTGGTTTTGGTGTTACGTTTTGAATTCTCTCCAGATTAAGCGAAATTTCTGTCATAAATTTATTAAAGGAAAAAATAATGTTCAAAAAAATTAGTGATTTTGCGTATCAAAGAAGTTGGAAAGAAGCTATTGTTTTCTATATTGTATGGCTGTTGATTGTAATTATATCTTCTGGTTTGATTTCTGGGATAGTTACGGGATTAGCCAAACTTGTTGGTTTCGAGTTTCTTCCTGAAGACAGTTTTCAGGCAGGTGTGAAGATCGGTAATTTTATAGCCGTAGTTAGTTGTCTATTCCTATCATTCATTATTCTTAAGAAGAAAAATCTTCATTTTCATATAGGTTTTATTTTAATAGGACTCCTTGCAGGTTTTGTAGCAGTCTTTATTGGCGGTATCGGAGGATTAATTCCTTGTTCATATCTAACTACATTACCATCTGCTAATAAATCTGAATAACATATAGTTCGCGTGGCTGCGAATGTAACTAAGCCTTGTCGCAGCTGCCTTTCTTAAAGAATGAAAACTATGAAAATCCGAAGTTTATTCTTTTCTATTTGCTTAACATGTCTCTTTGCTCAAGACCTTCTTGGTTTAGAGACAAAAGATTCTTGTTTTACTATTTATCCAAATGTATTAGTTAGGTCTAGTCCAAGCCAAAAAGGAAGGATAGTTCGTAAAATAGAACAGTCCACTTTTATTGAAATCGAGGAGCATAATACATCAGAAATATCTAAGATCGAGATAAGGAACAATCCAATCGAAGGAAATTGGGTAAAAGTATCGGATGGTTGGATCTTTAGTGGATTGATAAAGTGTATTCCAAGGATAGCATTCACATTCTCATCTTCTTCAGTATATCATCGTGATGAATTACCTTTCAAACCAGACGATCTCGCCGATTGGATCGCAATATATAATCGCAAGGGCATATATTCTCGTGAATTGATTGAAATTGAAGTTAAAAGAGAACATGATTCCGTTCTAGATGAAAAGAAAAGTGTAAAGACCGGATATAGAGTGTCTGCAAAAGATGATCCGGTCGTTCTTGTTAAAGGCATATCATTTAAAAAGGGGAGTTATACAATTAATAAAAAGAATCTTCCTTCTTCCATTGGATTAGGGGAAAAATATGAATTTACCTTTGGGAATAATAAATACGTTCTTAAATCTAGCGGTGAACAAATTGACTCGGAAAGAGTAAGAAATTATAAATTAACTCTTAAAAAGAATAATAATGAAATGATTATTGATTCTGCTGAAGAACGATATGAATTACCATCTCTTGTTTTTGCCGGAGATATAGATGGAGACGGCGAATTAGATTTCATATTTGATTTAACAGGTCATTATAATCTTTCAGACCTATATTTATATATTTCTTCAGAAAAGGAAAATGATTTCTTCGTGGTGCCAGTCTCAAATCATCTAACGCGCGGGTGTTAGAAATAAGGAATTAAAATGAATTTTTTTCGATCGCTATTCTCGAAAATACAAAATGTAGAAAATGCTAATAAAATTATTCGAGATTGTTGTAACGCGATTTTGTTTCTTTCTGTAATCCAATTTGTCGGATTACTTCTTCTTAAGCAGTATGTGAACTTTATTGACGTTTTTGTGTACTGTGTAATTGGAATTTTTGTGCGAATACATAAAAGTCGAGTTCTTTCAGTTATCTTTTTTCTTATGGCTATCGCCTCATTTGTAGTAACTCTACTTAATAGATTAGGGATGGAGTCTTCCGGGGGCGCTAATGTCCTTCTATCTGTATTGGTAATATTGGTAGCGATACAATTACTAAGAGCAGTTTTCTTTTGGAATAGTTACTATATTGTCGAAATGAAGACTAAAAAAGTATTAATTTTGTCTGGCTTAGCAATATTAGTATTTTTTATAACAACTTATTTTGGTTTAGCGATTCTCGGATCCTTCGGAGAGCAATTGACTGATGAAGAACTTAGCAATTTATCAGGATCATTGGTCTTTTCAACATTTCTGATTTCTATAATATTTCCATTTAGCGGGATACTTCCTTATTCAAGAGGGGAGTTAATGCGAAAAGAAGAACTCCTTGCGAATTAATTCGCGTTACCCAACATCGACTCTACCGTTATTCTTCGAGATCGCAAAGGCGATTCTCGTCAAATCCTGAATGTCGATCATTGTTATTTTAATATATGCGCCTAAATTTTTTAGCTAAATTCCAGAAAATCAAAGTGAGTTTTGAAGAATTATCCGAGATACGCATGGGTAGTCCATCTATGACATGCGGAAAAGTTGGCTTAATTGGAACAAATCATAGATATACTTTTGAAAGGAGCTCATATCAAAATAAATGTTTGATTCTGCATGATAAACAAATCATCGTTTTAGTTAAATGGGCAACATTTGAAAATGAGCCTGGGTTTGAACCTATAATAGTTAACGATTCACTTAACTTGATAACTAAGTTAGATAGAATTGCCGGTCTTTGTAATGATATAGTCGTTAGCCAAAGTGGTTTCAGGATCGAATATAGTTTTGATTTAAAGATATTCTATAAGAACGTGGCTTTATAAAATATTTTCAGTCGTTTGGCAAAGTTTATATCTACGGATGTTCGCGAAGTATTCAGACAAATTTGAATGAAAAGAATATTAATATCTAATAAGTTTACACTTTTCGTTCTGATTTCTGCTAATTATCTTTTTTTATCTTTCTGCCATCCAATTTTTTGCCGTTGGGATCTTACCTATTTTGAGATAACTAATTTGAAAGACGTTAGCGATGTCTATGGTATATATAAATTATCTGCAGTTTCGAAGACTTGTAACATTCTCACTTTTTGCTGAACAAAATAGTATAATATCTGCTTATATTGTCTGTAAAAGGATATTGGCGGTATTAAATTAAAGAGAAGAAAAACTAATGATCCTTACCTGTTTGGAAGGAAAACAGTCTTTCGTTATAGATAAAATTAATCACACTATTATTTCAAGAAAACAGTATATAAGAAAGGCAAAGGAATTACTTAGTTGGAAAGAAGAGCTATTTTCTCCTCGATCGTAGTCATTATAACATTAATACTTCTGTATCCCTTTTTATTTAGAAAGTTGGTTTATTTTGGAAAGGATGAGAAAATTGATCCAAACCAAGTCCCCGGCGAATTGATTACGATAAGCAACTCTGATAGAAAAGTAAATGCTCATTTGCTCTTAGGAAAAGATCTATCGAAGGGGATCGTTATTCTACTTCATGGACAAGGAGGAACCATGTATGGAGAAGCAAGGTTCTTCAAATATTTTTATGAACATGGTTATTCTGCTCTTTTAGTAGAATATGCAGGGTTTGGATTATCAAAACAATATTCACCAAGTGAATCTAATTTATATGATGATTCGGAAAAAATTATCAAATATGTTCAGGATAAATATAATTTTTCTAAGAAGAAAACAATCTTGTGGGGCAGATCATTAGGCAGTGGTGTTGCTTTGGAATTGTCTTTAAGAGATATATCTTCTCATCTAATTCTTGTGACCCCATATACTTCATTAGCCGAAGTAGCGAAATATAAATATTCTCGTTTTATTCCTGACTTTATCATTTTAGACAAGTTTGATAATCTTTCGAAAGCGACAAAAGTGCGGCTACCAACGTTAATCATTGGAGCAAAATTAGACACATTGACTCCTGCTTTTATGGCGAACCAATTGAATAAGCAGATCAATGGCTCAACCTATATAGAATTAATTAATTCTGATCATTTTACTATTAATGAAAATATAACTTCTTTGGAATGGATCAAAATTGTATCTTTCTTACAGAAGATATGAGAAAAAACGTATGAACATAGAATATATTCGTAAACTGTCCTATAGAATTATCTTAATAGGACTATTAACGTTGCTTTATTGGGTAATTATCTTTATCACAATAAACGTATTTGGACTGCGAGTTTTTAGAGAAAAGCTAACAGAGTTATTTTTAATAAGCATTCTCGGGATATTTGCTTTGATAGCAGGGTCGTTTCTGCTAAATATTGTTACCAATTTGACCATAATTGCAGATTCGGTTAAGGGAGCAAAAGAGTTAAGCCCTGGTTCGGGAAAATCTAGAATTAAATATTTTCTTTTATTCTCATTATCTCTAATTCTTCTGATCGGATTTCTTTTTCTTGGCAATTATTTAACGATAAATAAGAAGAGGAAGCTATTGGAAAATGATGCTGCTAAATTAATTAGCGAGTATCATAAAGAAATAGAACTGTTGGCATTTTATAAGTTTGGTAGAACTTATGAGAATAAGGCAGCAGAGATCTTACATGTGATCAGTCGAGTGAATAATGAATTCCCGACAGTCGAGATTATTCATCGTATAAACCTTGAGTCCAAGAATGTTCTAATTGCTTTTGATCAAAATCAAGACTGGGAAAAAGATTCTAACTATAAAGAAGCAGATTTCATTTATACTTCCTCAAGAGAAGAAAAGGATTATATAAATTCTGTCTTAGACGAACACAAGGAATTGGTTCCGTATTTTGAAGCCGATGAAGGTTATTATAAATTGATTTACCCGGTCAAAATTAAGGATAATATTCTTTTCTTGCTTCTTACCGATTATCAACGTTATGGAAAGATAGGATCATAGATTGAGTGCCAATAAATCCATGATCCATATGAATAAGTTAATTAGAACTATAAAGATTTTTGCAATATGTGTCTTTGTTTTAATTTGCTTCTTTATTGGATCTCACGTATTGGTTTTAATTACGCTCGCGCCAGTCCGTGCAAATATTGGAAATTTGCCTCCAGGCTATAAAGAAATCGAATTTAGATCTGACTCAGGAGAAGATATTCGAGGTTGGTTTTATAACTCATCAAGTAAAAAAGGAACGATAATACTTTTACATGGCATCAGGGCAAACCGTCTAGCCATGTTAGCAAGATCAAACTTTCTTATTAAGTATGGATATTCAATTCTTCTGATCGATTTTCAATCACATGGTGAAAGTAGTGGTGAGTTAATTACAATAGGTATAAAAGAAAGTCAAGATGTCAGAAGCGCAATCCGTTATATACAAGAAAAGCAAGGTAAATCTAAAATAGGAATAATTGGTAGTTCATTAGGTGGTGCATCCGCACTTTTAGCGGACATCTCCGAAGAAATAGATTTCATGATTGTTGAGTCAGTATTTTCAACTATAGATTCTGCTATACGAAATCGAGTTGCTTCTAAGATCGCTAAACCTATAGCACTCTTAACACCAATTGCATATTATATTCTTAAGTATGAAATTAATATCTCAGAAAGTGGATTAAATCCAATAGATCATATTAAGAAAGTAAAATGTCCAATCTTTGTGATTTCTGGCAGAGATGATTTGTACACCTTTGAATCTGAAGCTGAGGAAATGTATCAACGAGCCCAAACTCCAAAAGAACTTTGGCTTGTCAGTAATGCGGGCCACGTTGATCTGCATGCTTTCAGTCGAGTAGAATATGAAAATAAAGTTCTTTCGTTCATTGAAAGACATATGAATTAGCTATGGCTAACATAGGGTAAGTTGCGCATCCCAAATGTCAGACACATTTATCATAAGACGCATCGATTATTTATTTGGTGATTATAATGAAAAAAACAATAATTCTAATTTATTTACTATGTTGGGGATGCCTTAGTATTCACAAAAAAGATAGGTGATTGTTCTGAAAAGGTGATAGAACAATGTATTTCGAAAAATAATGCAGATAATTGTCTTCCTTCAAAATTTATCTCAGAAGTTTTTGTAATTATTAAAGATCCTTATACTGATCCGGTATTTGCAACTTATGAAAATCAAGGGATCCCAGAGGAATATGTTGCTAAGTTTAAGGCAGCTAGGAAGGCGAAGCCATTTAAGAAGTAAAAGAATCTATCGTGTCTAACTTTTTAATAATTAGAAAAGACTTTTTGCTGAGAGACTTGACTTACTATAATGTGTAGAAAATAATCGATTATGTTTAACTTTTTTAAGAATTCTGAAAGAAAAAAGAAAATTGAGCTTCAAGATAACGAAACTCAAGAACGTTTAATAGAGGCGTTACTTCTTACTATGTATGCCGATGGAAAGATTAAAGTTAGCGAGAATGATTCGCTTGAAAAAATCTTAGATTCAGTCGCTTGGCATGAAGCTTTTCGTTACAGAGGAAAGTTTGGGGAAATAATTTCTAAAGTTCGATCTGCTTTGGAAAATGATCTTCAATTAGCAGATATGATTAGAGCTATAGTAAATCTTGACGACGATAGGAACGGCTTTATAATAGAGTGCTGCGAAGAACTTGCTTCTTCCGACAAAGACTTTGATGGTTCGGAACGTTCCATTATTGAACGTATGAGAAAATTGAGATACTAATTAAAAAACCTTCTATTTACACGTTCTGGAATTAAAAAGGAGAGCGTAATGCCAATTATTGTTCTCTTTTGCAATTCATTCTTCATTGAAAAGCTTATATATAAATGAATTGTCCACGATGTAGTTCACTCTTAATAAAGAAAAAGTCTTCAACGGATTTACATTATGCGTGTAATTCATGCGAAGGAAAGATCTATAGTAGATTTGATTTTATACGATATTACTCGGGAGATATTGCAAAAAATCTTATACAATCTCTTCGAGGAGCAGAAAAGAAAAATTCAACTCCTTATAATATTAAATGTCCTCAATGTTATAATAACTTTTTACAGATCCAATTATTTTTTAAAGAAGAATATCATCCTATAGATTATTGCAATAGTTGCGATTATATTTGGCTCGATAAGTCCGAGATTGATGTTTTTTATAAAGCAAATTCTGGCTCAGTTACGAGGAAGTTAGAGTTTGAAGCTTATAAACTAAAAGAACATTTAGAGAAAGATAGAGAAGTTGAAGTTGAATATGCTGAATCGCCTAAGGAAAGAATTTATCAGATCCTTGGGTTACCTATTGAAAAAGATTATGAATCTTTAAAAAAGCCGGCGCTCCTTACTTGGAGCATTGCAGGGATATGTATATTATTTAGCATTTTCAATTGGCTGACAACTGATGATCTAAGTCAATTTGGGCTATTACCAAGTGATCCTTTTCGCAATTTCGGATTATCTTTCATTACTTCATTTTTTCAGCATGCTAACCTTTTACATTTATTAGGTAATATGTATTTTTTAGTAATATTTGGAGATAATATTGAAAACGAATTAGGAAAGATAAAAACCTTAATCTTGTTGGTTACGGCTGCAATATTTGGAGACCTAATAGATCTTATTGTTAGATTCGATAGTAATGTTCCATCAATTGGAGCAAGTGGCGGAATTGCCGGATTTCTAACTTTCTATTGTTTAAGGTTTCAGAACAATAAATTGTCTATATCTTTTCCTCAGAATTACAGGCATTGGCTCGAACGCAGGTATTGGAATGTAAAAGCGCCATATTTTGCATTGTACTGGATAGTTGCTCAGCTGATTGGCATCTTCTTAGTTTCAAATATTAATTATACAGTTCACCTTTCTGGAGCTGCAATAGGAATTCTTACTTACTATTATTATCGAAAAAAGTAAAAGATAGTTTTTATAAGAATATAAAATTGAAAAACATCTACTTAATAAGCGGCCTTGGCGCAGACGGAAGAGTCTTTGATAAAATTGATTTCAAAGCTGAAAAGCCGAAACATATTTCTTGGATAGATCCTATAAATGGAGAGAGTTTAGCAAACTATTCGAAACGACTATTGGGACAAATTGATCTGTCTCAAGAGGTTATCTTAATAGGAGTTTCTTTTGGTGGGATCATTGCAGTTGAAATTGCAAAGCATATACGAACAAAACAAATTATCATTATTTCAAGTATAAAAACTTCTTCGGAACGACCATATTTTTATAATCTTATATCTTTTCTTAAAATAGTGAATCTAATCCCTGCATTTTTACTTAAGTTATATACTCCAATTTTGTCGTACTATTTTGGTATTTCTTCCGGCGAAGATAAAATTCTCTTAAAAGATTTTTTGAGAAATACAAAAGGGAGTTTTGTAAAATGGGCTTTGCAATCTATATTAAATTGGAATAATAAAGAATATCCAAAAAATTTAATTCATATTCACGGGACTAAAGATAAACTTTTCCCATATAGATTAATTGAGAAATCAATCCCGATTGAACAGGGCGGTCATTTTATGGTTCTAAATAAGTTCGCTGAGATATCTATAGAACTTAGCACTATCTTAAATACTTCTTCTCAGCACACAAATAACGCATAACTCCTGGTACTATAATATGAACGAAGCTTTGAGAACTCAGTATTCGCCCATGGTATTAATACTATTAAGTACGATGATATTCCTTTTTCTTGAGCGTAGATACCCAGGACGAGAGCTTCCGAAATCTAAAGGTTGGTATTGGCGCGCCATTTTCATTAATGTGTTACAATTATTATTGATAGGACTTGGTGGATTAACCTGGAACAAATATTTTAGAGAATATACAATTTTTCATTTTGGCCATTGGAATAATCCTGTCATTGAAGGTTTGTTCTATTGGTTTATAGGAACTTTTATTTTTTATTGGTGGCATCGCCTTAGACACGCAAACGGGTTTTGGTTAATATTTCATCAAATACATCATAGCCCAAGTCGGATTGAAGCAATTACCTCTTTTTACAAACATCCGATAGAGATAGCAGCTGATTCCATAATAACTGGATTTTTCATTTATTGTTTTTTCGGGGGATCTGCTGAAGCAGGAGCATGGTGTTCATTCTTTGGAGCGACAGGGGAATACTTCTATCATTCAAATATTGCAACTCCTAAATGGATTGGATATTTTCTTCAGCGCCCTGAACATCATTCAATTCATCATCAACTTGATGTCCATAAATACAATTATGGAGATATTACTTGGTGGGATCGTCTTTTTGGGACTTTTCAAGAAGCCGAACATTTTGCTGAACGATGCGGGTTTCCTGATGATAATGAAAAATATCTCAAGGAAATGTTATTCTTTCGAGATGTGTATTAGGATTTAATAAAAAAGGAATATTAAAAGGTAAAGTTATTGGAATTCGATATTCTGAACGATCTACATAGGATTGGAGTTTATTCGTTCATACTAATGTCTGTTTATTCTCTTAAGAAAGCAAGTAAGTGGATGGGGGTACCGAAATTCCTTCTATTATTAATCATTGTAAATTTCGTTTGTATATTAGGGTGCAAAGTCTTCTACGTATTGGAAATCTGGGGTAGAATTTGGTACTTTGAAAATACGTTTGTTAATTCGGTAAAAATTGTTTTTTTTACTTGGGATGGTTTTAATAGAGTTGGGCAATTGGGTCTTTGGAGCGCATTTGTCTCAGGAAGTGGTCGCTCTCTCCTTGGAGCAATAGTATTTTTCTATTTTGCGATTAGACTTTTCTGTAAAATCTCAAATGAAAAGGGAATTGATGAATACATGAATTTGCTTTTACCCGGAGCTTTATTAGGAATCTCGATAGGTAAGATTGGATGCTGGATATCTGGGGATGGAGATTTTGGTCAAGTAGTAGGATTTCATTTACCGCCATTAAGTCTCGCATATTCTACAGCAGATGGGGCAATTGTGGATACGTATGGAATGTCTGTCCTAAATTTACCTTTTATTGAGATAATTCTATTTGTTAGTCTATCTATTTTGTTCATTATATCACCACTAAAGTTGGAAAAAAACCGGGACTTCTTCTCAATTACTCTTCTTTTTTATTTAGGGCTTCGTTTTGTTCTAGGTTTCTTATCACTTGAATCGCCTTTCTTTGGCCCATATGAAAATTTGGATCTTTCGGCTTTAAAGTCAGGAGAAGATCTTAGAACATATCATTGGCAGGGAATCACTTTTCGCCAATTGGTAGCGATCATTTATATTACTAATGTTCTTATAAAGACAAAGCTAATTCGCAAGATCATCATCAAACCTTGGTAATTAAACAACATTTAGGAAATCAAATATGTATCCAAAAATTAAAAATATAATAACTGTAACAATCGCACTTTTCCTTTTTCAGGTTGCGGTAAGTGTTCCATTTATTCTTCTGAAAAAATCAGGTGCATTGGAAGTTTCAAATGATTACTTTCTCATAATTGTGAATAGTGTAACTATTCTTTCCGTTTCTTTTTACGCTTTTCGCAAAAGTAATCTTAGTTTCTCTTCAATGTTGGAGATAAAACCTAATTTCTATAAATTTCTACTGAGTATTTTGGGAGTCTGTCTTTTTCTACAAATCTTGGGATCCTTTTTATCTCATTTAATTTTTATAAATAGTTCTGTTTCTCAGTCTTTTGTAAAATCTGTTTCACAGTATATACCAGGGAATACATTCCTATTATATTTTTTGGGAGTGGTTGTAGCACCTATTACTGAAGAACTTTACTTTAGGGGTTTTGTATTCGCTGGGCTCTCGAAAAATTATTCTTGGAAAATTGCTCTAATAGTATCAGCAGGATTATTTGCGCTGTTTCATATCAATCCCTCACAGATGGTTGCGGCCATTATAATAGGTTTATTCTCAGGATATGTTTTATATATCAGTAATAATATTCTTCTCTCTATTGTTATACATTGCTTTTATAACGGATTAACTTTATTCTCATCCTTCGCGATTGCAAAATTCGATTTACATAATAGTGTTTTCAATATAAAACTAGGCTGGTATGTGATAGATATAGTCGATATATCTTCTATCATTCTTCTTATAATTTCTTTACCATACTTTCTGAGATATAGTAGAGAGATGAAATTAGAATTAGAGAATAATCAAAACGGTATACAAGCAAACGTATGAGAAATATTGTTTTTGCAATTAATATTACTACCGATGGATATTGCAGCCATATGGACATGGTCCCAGATGATGGGTTGCATAAATATTTTACCGATCTACTTCGTACTGCAAGTGCGATCTTATATGGGCGGGTTACATACGAGCTTATGGTGCCGTTTTGGCCTGAAATCGCAAGAGATCAATCTGAGTCAGATATAACAAATGAGTTCGCTCAAGTATTCACTTCGCTCGAGAAGATATTATTCTCTTCCACATTAAAAAATGTTGATGATCCGAATACAAGACTTGCACGTGAAAGTCTTGCGGACGAAGTAATTGCATTGAAGAAGCTGCCGGGAAAGGATATTTTTGTAGGTAGTTTGAGTATTGCTTCTCAATTATCTGAGCTAAATTTGATTGATGAATATCGTTTTGTAGTTCATCCGGTGATTGCAGGAAACGGTCCGAGGTTATTCGATAGAATTAAACTAGAAGGAAGGATCCTGCTAGATTTTATAAGTTCGGAAACACTTCCATCCGGTATCATTGCTCTTCATTATAAAAGAAGTATAAATGAATAATTCTTTCCTTCTATATTAAGCGCTGTTTCAGTAAACAGAATACGACGCTAGTTATAATTACCACTCTTGGTTTGCGCTATCCCAATTTCTAGGAGCTAACCAAAGTGCTTCAGCGATTGCCATTAATCTTTTCGAGTCAGACTTGAAAATGGCGGTCATAACTTTGAAGGCTCTTGACATCTTCTGTAATCGCCAGCTCATTACAGTATAGTTTTCGCCAGTGATAGGACGTTCTATTATTTTACCTCGTATTTTGCTTAACACGATAAGTTGAGGCTTATCTAAAACAGCTGAAAACCCACCGGGGCAATCCAAAGCGCCCCAAATTGCCGCATCTCTAACAAAGCCATCCTGCGTTGCAACTGTCTCATCCGGCAACCAATGTCCTGCCATAAGATTCTCAAATCCAATTTGTTCTGAAGCTGGGCCAACAAATATTCGCATTCCATCATTCACTTCTCGTTTAGGACCACATACAAAACATGTTGGAAATGGATGAGTTGTAAATCCAGGATAGAAGGATGAGATCGTCTTTGCTTCATCTAAGTCAGGAACTTCAGGTAATTTGTATTTAGAAAAATCTTCATCTGTTATTGATTTCAGAGTTGCGAGGACTTTCTTTGTGTCATCGTAAATTATTCCTCTTAGTCCTTTTTCGGATTCTACCGTAATGGATGTCTCGACAGGAGTAGGGTTTAATAAACGTATTTCAGCCGTCTCAGTCCCTGCAGCTTCAACTAATATCCCTGCTGTAAAACCACCATTACCAGTTTTTGGAGGGCCACAAAATCTTTGGGATAATATTAGATTATCAATTTTCATATTTTTCTCCGGTATTAATTTTTCGTAATTTTTTCTTTAGAGTAATGAAAGGCAGAAGCATGGGAACTACTTGTTTATATTGTAGATACCTTTCTCCAAAGGTACGGACCAAATCTTTTTCTTCAAAGAATGTTCCTATAATGATGTAAAGAGTCATGCCTATCGAGAGAATGAGATGACTTAAATCCATAAACGGGGTACTCCATAGGACCAGAAGTATACCGAACATCATTGGATGACGGACTAACTTATATAGCGAAGGTGTAGCGAATTCTATTGTATGTTTTTCTTTTCTTATGAAAAAATTCCAGGCCTGCTTTAATCCAAAAAGTTCAAAATGATCTATTAAAAAAGTAGAAACAACTGCTAATATAAAGCCTATTAAGAAAACAGAATATATTGTATATCTTCCAATGTCAGTTTTGATATTCCAAATTTCAAAATAGATGGGCTGCCATAGACAGGAGAGAATAGTTAAAGTAATACTAACTATAAAAACATAAAAACTCCTTTCAATCGGTAAAGGTACGATTCGACTACAAAATTTTTTGAAGCCTGCTCTCGCCATGACACTATGAGGAACGCCGAATATTACGATTAATGTAATATTGACAAAAATGGAACCTATCAGTCCGAGCTGAAATTCGACTGTGATCTCTTTCAGAAATTGGTCGATACCGAGTAAACGGAAGGCGAAGATGATCATACTGGCAAGATAGATCAGATAAGAAATCAAAGCGAATATTAGATAACTAATGCGTGTGACGATATTATTTGTAGTCAAAGGTGCTCCCAAAATGCTTGGCATTCAAAGCTTTTTTAAAATTCTCAGTTAAGGTAGAAGTTTGGGAACGTTTTCTGTAAATGATAAATCAGAAAAATTCCTTCGTTAAGGATAATAATGCTTGGTATTCAAAGCAATTTTTGATATGTATAAAACTGTTCGTTAAGAAAGCAGGGGAGAACAGTAGAAGAATGAAACAAGATAGACTATTAGTCTTAGTTACTGCGTTACGAGATCAAATTTTGGACGAAGTAAAAAAAGACTATTTACGTTTTGGGATAACGAATATAACTCCTGCCATGGGCGCTGTTCTTTGCGCACTTAAGAACGATCACCCGCAATCTATGAAAGAGATAGCGAAGCAGATTTTTAGAGACCAATCTAGTGTTACTCCGCTCGTACAAAAATTAGTAGATCTAAATCTAGCAATACAAGAGCGCTCATCCATTGACGCAAGAGAGTCCCAGGTCCGACTCACTATACCCGGAAAAAATACACGTTTGAAAATAATTCGTGCGGGAAGAAAGATGAATGCTCGCTTATATAAAGGTATGTCAACAGCCGATAGAAAAAATTTGATCTCGTTATTAGCTCAGTTGAAGAAGTAAGCAATTATATTTCAAAACTTCCTGTCTTGACTTCTCCTGCGCGCTTATAATTTACAATAATAACTCCATTTGAAGAAACTTGACTTTCAGTCACCTTGAACATCGCAGGTATTGTGCCTTCGACAAATAATCGTTTCCCACTTCCTAACGTTAGTGGATATATCTTTAGCCAAAATTCATCAACCAAATCATTCTTCATCAGTGTCTGAACGAGATTTGCACTTCCGTAGACGTGTAAATCGGGTCCTTCTTCTTTTTTAAGTTTGCCGATTTTTTCCACAATATCTCCGCTTAAAAACACGGAAGGTTTCCATTCGCTAGTAGTTCTGGTATTTGATGCAACATACTTCGTTGCCGACATGACAGGAGGCCAAAAATCGGAATGTTTCGGCCAATATGGTTCCCAAATATCAAATGTTTTGCGGCCTAATAGTAGATCGAACGGAAGGTTCATCTGCTTCTGCATAACTGTTCCGGTAAGATCATCGAAGATCGGAGCTTGCCATCCGCTATATTTAAAGCCATTGCTAGTATCTTCCCCTTCGCCGCCTGGACCTTGTATGACTCCATCAAGAGTGAGAAATTCGAGCACGATAATTTTTCTCATGGCAATATTCCTTATAAAGTATATTTCAGCACAACAATTTGGAGCAAAAATTTCATATACGTCAATAGCATTTAGTTAGCTATTTTAAACCATCTTGTGTAGCATCGGAAAAACTCAATAGTTTGGAGGTCATCTATGAAACGAGTTACAGGTATTGGTGGGATCTTCTTTAGCGCTAAGGACCCTGCTAAATTAGGCTCCTGGTACAAAACTCATCTTGGAATAGATGTCCAGTCTTGGGGTGGTGCAGCTTTTCGTTGGGCTGATGCGGCAGGCAATCCTACAAATGGCACAACTGCTTGGTCAATCGGAGACGGCTCTTATTTCGCACCGAGTAATTCTACATTCATGGTCAATTACAGAGTGGAGGATCTTCACGGACTATTAAAAGTACTTCGAGAAGAAGGTTGTCAAGTATTGGAAAAGGTAGAAGAATCTGAATACGGAATTTTTGGCTGGGTTATGGATCCGGAAGGCAACAAGGTTGAACTCTGGCAGCCGCCAGCTGGCCAATAATAATATTATTACAAAGTGGCAGCAGGCATTTGAAATAATCCATGCTGCCTTTGAGATATAAGAGATTTATCTCTTTCGAACAAGGACCAGTTATTAATTGGCCTCTGTATACTTCTTGAAATTATCAAGTATTGCCTGCCAACCACCTCTTTGCATTTCAACAGGGTTCATCGATTCAGGATCGAAGATTACTGTTACAATTGTTTTGTTATCTTTATTCTCAAAGTTAACTGTAGCCTTTCTACCATCTCCCATTGTATAAGCCAAATTTTTCTGATCAACGACTGTATCGTAAATTGCTCCAAATTCGAAGCCGAAACTTCCATCCTTAGCTTCCATTCTCGCACTGTACGTACCACCAGGTCTCAGATCATTCTTTGCCCAAGGGCATTGCCAATCGTCAGTGGCAAAATTCCAATGAATAATATGCTTTGGATCAGTGTAGTAGTCCCAAGCTTTTTTAATATCTGCTGCAATAGTAGATTGAATAGTGATTTGTTTTGAGTCCATTTTAGGGAATTTAACAGACTATTCTTCCTAGGAAAGCTTTTTCGGTATCATTTAATGTCGTTTTAAAGAAAAATTGAATAAGAATCGAATTTTACGTAATAAGTAAAAACTCAATGATATCCTTGGACAAAATAAGAAAACTTGCATTGGCTCTTCCAGAAGCAAAAGAAGAACCTCATTTTGAAAAAATTTCATTCAGGGTGAGTAAGAAAATTTTTGCAACTGTGGATCAGGAGAATGAGAAGATCGTTCTTAAGTTTGATCCGAACGACCAGGACTTCTTCTCAGCAGCATCTAAGGGTTCTGTTTATCCTATAGAAAATAAATGGGGTCAGCAGGGTTGGACCTGTGTAGAAATGAAATCAACCGATCTAGCTTTATTCAAAGATATGTTAGTTGTTTCTTATTGTGATGTTGCTCCAAAAAGACTTGTAGGATCGCTTCAACAAAACCCAAAACCTCGACCAAAGAAATAAATTTAATATATAAAAATCATATGAGCATCGAAACTATCTCGGATAAAAATTTAGATGAGCTCCTTCCTCTAATTCGTAAATACCAAGAATTCTATAAGATAGAATCTATTAATGATGAAAAGAATAGAGTATTCTTTTCTCAATTCGGAGAAGGTAGTAATTCAGGATGTCTGTTCGGATATAGAAAAGATGGAAGGTTAGTCGGTTTTGCTACTGTATATTTTTCTTATGCATCAAGTATCATTCGCAAAGTAGCCATTATGAATGATCTTTTTACTCTAACCGAATTTAGAAAACAAGGAATAGGAGAAGCGCTGATTGATCATTGTGCAAAATATGCAAAATTTCAAGGAGCTGCAAGACTCCAATGGGTGACTGCTCCTGATAATGTAACTGCGCAAGCTCTATATAATAAAATGGGGGCCAAACAGAGTAGCTGGGAATTTTTTACCTATAATATAATTACATGAATAAAGAAGTCCAAAAATACAATAATTCACAAACCAAAATTGAAAAAGAGATTTGTAATATTCTCTCTCAAGAAATTAATCTTCATCTTCCTAAAGCGGAAAATAAAATTTGGCATGCTCATCCAGTTTGGTTTTTAGATGGGAATCCAGTTGTAGGATATAGTAAGCTTAAAAATTGTATTCGGTTACTCTTTTGGAGCGGACAATCTTTTGATGAGGAAGGTTTAGAGCCAGAAGGAACGTTTAAAGCTGCTGAAGTCCGTTATACAAGTCCGGATCAAATTAATAAAAAAGATCTAAAACGTTGGGTGAATAAATCCAAGAAAATCCAGTGGGATTATAAAAATATTGTAAAACGAAAAGGTGTTCTGGAAAGATTAAAGTAATTTTGCAAAAGCAGCGCGGGCGTCCCCGCGCAGTTCATTTTTAATTAAAGTCGTCTATCTTAATATCATCCGGCGCAGGTTTGCCAGCGCCAGTTTCAATCAAGTCTCTTAGGCTAAGTAAGAAAACTGCCCATTTCATACTACAATGCGCAGTAAAATCACTTTCAGCTTTCCAATCCTGATGCTTAAAATAGATAAGGGTCAATGCGGTTCCGTCAGGTGCAGTTCCTGGATTTAGTTTAAAATCGATATGAGAACCAATCCAATCTTCCGGTCCTGATATACATTCCCAAAGAACATTTTGTGATGAAAGTTCTTTTACCTTCATGTCGATCCCTGCTATTCCAAAATCGAAATGGATAGGTTCTCCTATACCAGATACTCCGCCTGTAAACGGACCTTCTACATGTCTGGTCCACCATCCTGAAAGCCCCGCCTTAGTCGTCAGCGCCTTGATGACGTCCGCAGTTCCTGCACGAACGCCTATCTTGTGATAGATTCCGTTCATCTTATTCTCCTTACGTTTGTTGTTTCTTTTTTTTCCCGGCGTATTGCCGATAAAAAGTACGTATTAATTTTTTCCGACCTGCCATTTTTCAAGGCTGTCAATGATATGGGTCCATCCTGCTTTATGGGAAGTGATAGCATCTTCTCCTATTAAACGTTCGTGTATTAACGTTATGAGTGTTTGCGGTTTCTTATTTGGATTTGAAGATCCTTCTTCTAATGGATCAAAAGTAACAGTGACTAATGTGTCTAAGCCGCCGGTCGCATGTGATCTCCAA
This sequence comes from Leptospira koniambonensis, assembly GCF_004769555.1. Lineage (NCBI taxonomy): Bacteria > Pseudomonadati > Spirochaetota > Leptospiria > Leptospirales > Leptospiraceae > Leptospira > Leptospira koniambonensis. The sequence continues at coordinate 58,320 of NZ_RQFY01000007.1, forward strand.
GTAAATACTAATTTTTTTGGTTCATCGACGATCTGGTATTCTCCTTCATGAGGCAGAATTTTGCCTTCGTGTAACATATTGATCTTGAAGCGACCACCAGGGCGTGGATCTAATAAAGCCGATTCGATCCCGATTGAATTCCCGGGTAAAAACCAGCTGGAAAACTCTTCTGCTTTTAACCAGGCTCGAAACAACCGAATCGGTTCTGCGTTAATTCTTTTTTCTATTCTTACGACTTGGTTTATCATGGTCTTGCTCCTCTATAAAGGATTCGAGTTTATCTAGTTTGTTGGTCCAGAATTCCTGATGATATGCAAGCCAAGTAGAAGCTTCCATAAGAGATTGATTTTGCAGCTCTAATCGAAAGCTGCGACCATCTTCAATATCTCTAACTTTACGAACTAAACCAGCCGATGTAAGCACATCTATATGTTTAGCAACTCCAGCAAAGGACATGGAAAAGGGCTCAGCCAATTCTGAAATGGTGAGCGGCCTTTTTCGCAATTTAGCAAGCATCTGCCTTCTCGAACTATCTGCAAGAGCTGCGAATACTTGATCTAACCTTTGTTCATTTTTTTGAAATACAACCATTTAGTTGAATAAATTGCTTAGGATTCTGTCCTGTCAAATATTAAACTAATCGGTTTAATAAATTTTTGACGCTCCCGAAACTGGTTCAGGGACAGTTTAAAGAGAATCGATCCATAATTTTGCGCTTGTATTGTTTTCATGAGCCCTTTAAATCATTTATTTTTTGAATTGTGAGGCGCTTGAATTATGAATCCATATGTTAGAAATACCTTATCTGTAATTGCTGGGCTTATTATTGGAAGTATAGTGAATATGGGGCTTATTACAATCAGCGGTAGTATCATTCCTCCTCCTGAAGGTGCCGATGTAACTACTATGGAAGGTTTAAAGGCTTCCATTCATTTATTCCAACCTAAACATTTTATCTTTCCTTTTTTAGCTCATGCTCTCGGTACATTTGTAGGGGCGTTGGTAGCTGCATCGATTGCAGCGAGTCATAAACTTAAATTTGCCTTAGTGATTGGAGGTTTTTTCTTAGTAGGTGGGACTGCAAATGTTCTCATGCTTCCTGCTCCTGCTTGGTTTAATGTTCTGGATTTGGTCGGAGCTTATATTCCGACAAGTTATCTTGCAGGGATATTAATCATTAAGAAAAAGTAAATTAGGTCGAACGGACCTTCTTCTGATCAAATTTCTCAGGTTTATTTATGGATAAGACAAAAAGCACATTCAAATCGATTGACGAATACATCAAAACTTTTCCCAAAGAGGTCCAGTCCATTCTTCAGGAACTCCGAAAAGTGATCCAAGAAGAAGCTCCTGAAGCAAGTGAGAAGATAAGCTATCAGATCCCGACTTTTTATCTGAACGGAAATCTGGTCCATTTCGCTGCATATAAAAATCATATCGGTTTTTACCCAGGAGCAAGTGGAATTGCCAAATTTAAGAAAGAAATTGATAAATACAAAAATGCAAAGGGTTCAGTTCAATTTCCGATCGATCGACCTTTACCTTTTTCTCTGGTCCGTAAGATCGTAAAATTCAGAGTGGGAGAATATAAGAAGAAGGTCCCTAAAAAAACGAAAAAGAAATAATCTCCAACGCTCTTTAGTTGAGAGTAGTCGTCTTTGCTACAAGCATATGTTTATTACAGAATCGAATTCAAAATTTCTGTAATAGTTCTTGAACTTTTCCTCTGAAGATCTCAAAATTGCACTCTCATTTGGAGGAAATATAGAATGGGATCTGAAAACGTTTCGAAAGGTCAACTTTGGACCGGTCGAGTGCTCAGCGGATTGGTTGTACTTTTTCTGCTCTTTGACGGAGTGTTAAAATTTTTCTTAGATAAAATGCCGCCGGAAGCTCAGGCAGAAGGAGCTAAACTTGGTTACCCGGTTGAAGTAATGCCTTACTTGGGAACTGTTTTGATCGTAAGCACCTTGTTATATGCTTTCCCTAGAACTGCAGTGCTGGGAGCAACCTTACTCACAGGTTATTTGGGTGGAGCTGTTGCGACTCATGTTCGTGTTTTAAATCCTTTAGGTTCTCATATTTTATTTCCAGTCTATTTGGGAATTATTCTATGGGCAGGATTATACCTCAGATTTCCTAAGCTGAGAGATGTAACTCCCTTGCAGAAATAAATTTGGATATCACGATGTAAATAATCCAAGAAAAGGAAAATTTGCATCGTGATCGTTCTTCCAGTTTTGAAGTATAAATCTTTAATATTCTATTTTCTATTCTTGTGCGTCGGCTGCGGAGCAACGATACAAGTTGTGCAAGATCCTTTTAGAGACATCACTGTCGTCAAAATGGATATGGATCATGAAGCGAAGGTAGATAACCCGAACAAAAGTGTTTATTCTTATGGCGGTCAATACGCAAAAGAAATTAAGAATGGAGTGATTTCTCAGATCACTTTGATCATTCGACTCCAAGGTTCCGAAACTCTCGCTTCTTTAGGCCCGGAGGCATACATAAAAATTGATCGTAAGTCTGCGAAATTACTTCTCGCCGATTCGAATTATTCTGCAAATCAAGTCACAGTTCGCACTCAGGTTTCTACAAATATGGGACCCGGAATTGGTTTTGGATATGGTTACGGTGGTGTTCCTATGACTAGCACCAGGACTTCTACATTAACCTCTAATATTCTTTCCGGTAAGTTAATATTTACAAAAGAAATGGAGAATGATATTCTTTCTGCGAAATCGCTTCAGTATAGATTGTATAGTGCGAATGATGCGATTGATCTATTCGTCTCTGATTCTCAGTTAGAGATGATCCAAAAGTTTATTAAGAATAGGGGAGAAGTCCAAAAATGAGTTTTTATTTTTGGGAAAATGCGGAGAAAAAATACACCGCAGGCTTTTCGTACAATTGATATAACTTTAAAAATATCTCCACTTCTAAAGATATACTTCCTGATTCTAGTTTAGAAATAAAACTTTGACTGGTCCCAATCTGACGGGCGACTTCTGATTGAGTGAATCCTGCTTCGATCCTTGCCTGTTTCAGGGACTTTAAGAATTTTTTCTTTTGTCGGTCCGTTACTTTCAAGGATCTACCTGGTTTACCAACTTAGTGATAAATCTAGGATTTTTGCGATTCTAATTTTGATCTTCCCCCGGAATCTTCATTTTCGGTGCGAAAGCCTTTCTATTTATTCCAATCCTTCCTTAAAATTCCTTGCATCAATCTTCCTTTCTTTTTTAACTCCATTACATACAAATCCTAAAACTTTTGGTCCTCAACTATGACCCAAGAATTAGAACTTAGGCTTTTGCCTGAGATCGCCGAACAACCGGATCGGCTTACAGAATATATTTCCAAATCCAAAAAGATCTCTTTGTCGGATATTACACATATTGAGGTCTTAAATCATTCTATTGATGCAAGACAAAAGACTGTCTTCGTTAATCTCAAAGTCCGAGTTTATATTAACGAAAAATTTGTACCGGAAGAGATCCATCTTCCTGATTATCCTGATGTAAAAAATTCTAAAGAAGTGATCGTGATCGGAGCTGGACCTGCCGGTTTATTCTCCGCTTTAGAACTCATCCAATCAGGTTTAAAACCTATCGTTCTGGAAAGAGGAAAAGACGTTAAGTCAAGACCTAAAGATCTTCAGAATATTAATGCTCATCATATTGTGGATGAGGATTCCAATTATTGTTTCGGAGAAGGTGGAGCAGGCACTTATTCAGACGGCAAACTTTATACAAGATCCAAAAAAAGAGGGAATGTCCGTCGTATTCTGGAACTACTTGTAGGTTTTGGAGCAAATCCTAATATTCTAATAGATGCTCACCCTCATATAGGAACCAATAAACTTCCTAGTATTGTTCGTAGAATGAGAGAAACCATCCAGGAAAGAGGCGGAGAAGTCCATTTCAACCAAAGAGTAACTGATCTAATCGTCGAAGGAAATTCTATTAAAGGTGTTATCACAAAGAATGGAGATCGTTTTCTTGCCGACAAAGTGATTTTGGCCACAGGACATTCTGCCAGAGATATATTTGAATTATTACATCATAAGGGAATAGAGATCCATTTAAAACCTCTTGCTGTGGGTGTTCGAGTAGAACATAAACAATCCTTAATAGACTCAATTCAGTATAGTTGCGATGACAGAGGTCCCTTTCTTCCTCCTTCTCCTTATAGTGTTGTAAAACAGATCCATGGTAGAGGAGTGTATTCTTTCTGTATGTGCCCGGGAGGAGTGATCGCAGCATGTGCCACAAAACCTGGAGAGGTTGTGACGAATGGTTGGTCTTCTTCTAAAAGAGCAAGGCCTACTGCAAATTCTGGGATCGTGGTGGAACTAAGGCAAGAGGACTTTCTACCTCTCCAAAAGTTTGGGCCATTGGCTGCGATGGAATTCCAAAAAGAGATAGAACAAAAAGCTTGGATTGCAGGAGGAAAAACCCAAACAGCTCCTGCGACCAGACTTGCTGATTTTGTAGAAGGTAAAATTTCTTCTGATCTTCCCAAAACTTCTTATCCTCCAGGAATTATATCTGCAGATCTTTCTTCCGTTCTTCCTAAATTTGTAATGAAGGCTTTGCAAGATGGATTCAAAGAATTTAATAAATCTATGAAAGGATATCTGACAAATGAAGCAGTGGTTCATGCTCCTGAGACTAGGACTTCTTCTCCAGTTAGTATACCAAGAGATCCAGAAACATTGGAACATATTCGTATCAAAGGTTTGTATCCTTGCGGAGAAGGAGCCGGATATGCAGGCGGGATCGTGTCTGCAGCGATGGATGGGATCAGATGTGCACAGGCTTGTACTATTAGTGTTTAGAATTTTTAATTATGATAAACCACTATGATAAAATAGATTCAGCGCTTAATTTTATAGAAAAAAATCTTAAGAATAATATATCCGTAAAAGACGTTTCAGAGAATTCATTTAGTTCTCTTTGGCATTTCCAAAGAATATTCAGATATATGACTGGATATTCTGTGTATTCTTACATTCGCAAACGAAGACTTTCTGAAGCGGCACAAAAATTGATCCTAACTAGATCTAAGGTCATAGATATTGCCTTTGAATTTGGATACGAAACTCCTGAAACTTTTCTAAGAGAATTTAAAAAGGATTTTGGAACCACTCCTTCTGAATATATGCTGTTTACCGTTCCCGGAAATACTACTGAAAAGTTACTCAGCGCCTGGAAATACATTTACGGCACCTGGCTTGCAAATAGCGAATATGAAAGAGGATCAGAAGACGATTTTGAGGTCTTTGATGAAAGATTTTGGGATCCTCAGAATCCGGTTTCCGAAATTTATATTTCGATCCGATAAAAAGCACAAAAGGTCAAGATCGAATCTAGGAATTCCTACATACTTTTAAGTTAAGAAATATTGCCTTGTAGTAGATCCTATAAGTGCGACCTAAGAAGAATCCATGGCTCAAAAAAAGAATCAGTTCCAAAAATTCACTAATTCAGATGTAGCGGAAACATTCTCAGATTATTCTCCCGCTGTACGAGAGAAATTATTCCGTTTAAGAGAACTTATATTCGAAACTGCAAAAGAGACCCAAGGAGTAGGCAGGATAGAAGAAGTTCTAAAATGGGGACAACCCAGTTATATCACTCCTGAATCCAAAAGTGGGACTACGATCCGAATAGATGCATTAAAAGGGGAATCGAAAGAATATGCGATCTTCTTTCATTGCCAAACAGATCTGATCTCCAGATTTAGGAAATTATATCCTAAAACATTTCATTTCGAAGGAAACAGAAGTATTATATTTTCTGAAAATACTAAACTTCCGGAAAAAGAATTAAAACAATGTATTTCTTTCGCGTTGACTTACCACTCGGACAAAAAGAAAAAATCAAATTAAAAAATCCGTGCTTTTCACTGAAATTTAATAATATTAACAAAAGATAATATATTTTGTTAATATCCTTTCTTCAGAACCAGGATCTAAAGACGTCCGGAATATTGCTAACTGTTCTAGTAGCATAATCCATGAACACAAGACCTGTTTTTGCATTACATACAATTTTGCCGTTAATCGGCCCGTCTGTATGGGTCATTCTATAATATAGATCGCAACCTTTCGCACTAAAATCACCTGCTCCGATCTCTACTCGGACCTGGTCTCCGAAAAAAGCTTCGGCCTTATATTCAACTACTAGATCGGTAAGAATGATCCCGTATCCGTTTACATCCAGTTCCGAAAATCCCTTCTCTTTGAATAATCTTGCTCTGGATTCATGTAAAAGAGAGACCACTTTATCGTGAGCTAAATGCGCTGCAAAATTTGTATCATAAATCCTGATATTTAAGCTGGTAGACCATGCCAGTTTTTCGGGCAGATCCAGTTGAACTCTTGCCATTATTTATCCTTTTTGAATATACTAGTTGTCGTAGCCCTTTTCTTTGCGGGCTTCTTCTAATTTTCGGATCACATCTTCTGCATCTTGTATTTTCTCTCTTTCCTCTTCCGGTGTCATTGTTTCCGGTTGGGTAGGAATAGTGAGATTTTCCATCTGTGTATCATCTTTTAAGAAAAAAATACCATAAGAGATAAGTCCAATAACTAAACCAAAAATAATACTTATTCTTTGTCCTGCTTCTATCCCGTAGAATAATACTAGAATGACTAAGAAGGAAAAGTATATAAAGAATATTAAATATACGATAGATCCAAATATTCCGGTAAATCCAAAGAAGATCAGAAGTCCCAAGATCAAAAATGAATGAGCCAGTTTAGAACTTAATTCTAAACCTCGATCAGTTTCGAATGGATAAGAGAAAATTTTAGAAATTCCCCAAAGAATACCTACACCGGCACCTAGATAAATTACAGTGAAGAGTAATGCAAACAGAGTCCCGAAAAACATATCGGGTATAATCACTCTCGTGAACATATTCAGAATGGATCCGCCTAAGAATACATACTGTAATCCTAAAGCTTTAAAAGAAAGATGTGCAAAAAAATATCCGATCAATAACGGGATAAAAGTTTTAACAAATAAGATCGGATATCCGGGGAAGGGCGCTTTTTTTTGAAGTTCTTCTTTAGGAGAACGAATAAAGTTCCAGAAATTTTGGAAAAAAGATGAGATCAGTTTCATTCGGGTCCCGCAAATATTTACAGGGACCCGACCTAATGCAAGCGATTTAAAAACTAACCGAGTGCAGTGATATTACTCGTATAATCCATCATAGTGCTGAATTTTATAGGAGTTCTTTCGTATTCTAAAACTTCGGTCAGGGTCCTGAATCTATTTTGACCCGCTCCGATCTCTATATCGTTCCCTGTAAATTGAAGAGGATGTTCATATCCACATGCATGAGCTACGGATAATAATTCTTTTCTGAATCCTTTGATATAGTTTGCTGCACGTTTAGCTTTTTGTTCTACATCCAAACCTGCTTGTAACCACTTACTTTGAGTTGCTACTCCTGCAGGGCAATGACCTGTATGACATTTTTGTGCCTGGATACAACCAATAGACATCATGGTCTCTCTTGCCACGTGGATGAGATCACAGCCCATAGCAAACGCGACTATTGCTCTGTCTGGAAAACCTAATTTTCCGCTGCCTATCCATACGATTCTGTCTGCGATCTCGTACTTTTGAAAAATCTTATATACTCTAGCAAATCCTACCTTAAAAGGAAGAGAAACGTGATCGGTAAAAGTTAAAGGTGCTGCTCCTGTTCCTCCTTCTCCTCCATCGATCGTGATGAAATCAGGACCTTGGCCCGTTTCTTTCATCCGGCTCGCAAGTTCTTCCCAAAATTTAGATTCTCCCACTGCACTTTTAATCCCTACAGGAAGTCCGGAGGTGGATGCTAATTTTTCTATAAAGTCGATCAGACTTTTTACATCATTAAATTCAGTATGTCCATTAGGCGAAATACAATCCTGTCCAGGTTGAATTCCTCTGATCTCTGCGATCTCTTTAGTGACTTTTGCTCCAGGCAAGATCCCTCCTTTTCCGGGTTTAGCGCCTTGAGAAAGTTTAATCTCTATTGCTCTGACATTTGGATTTGCATCTAAACGTTTTAAAAAATGATCTAAGGAAAATTTACCTTTTTCGTCCCTGGCACCGAAGTACCCCGTACCTAGTTGCCATACAACATCTGCTCCGAAATTATGATAAGGAGAAAGTCCACCTTCCCCTGTATTATGATAACAACGTGCTATCTTTGCTCCTTTGTTTAAGGAAGATACGGCTCTTTCGCCCAAAGATCCATAAGACATTGCGGAGATATTTACAACCGATGCAGGTCTATATAATTTTTTTCTGTTCCTGAATTCTCCCATTACTTTGAGAGAAGGGATCATAGAACTATCAGCTTCTATAAATTTTGCTTTGTTTTCAGGGAAGGGGAAGGCAGAATGTTTGATGATAGGGTAGCCTGCATCGTATAATAATTCGGTAGTCCCAAATCCGAAATTATTATTTTGCATTTTTGCTGTGGCATAAACCCAGGATCTTTCCGCCCTATTAAAAGGCATTTCTTCCTTATCATTAGCCACCCAATATTGCCTGAGTTCCGGTCCTATTTTTTCGAATAGATATCTGATATGACCTACGATTGGAAAGTTATGTTTGATCGTATGTTTTTTCTGGAATATATCATGGATAAAAACGCAGAGTAAAAAAAGAAAAACGACCCCCGACCAAAAAAGCCAAGCGTGTTCATCTATTAAGTTTAGATATTCTATCAACAGTTCTTCGGACATGCGCCGAAGTATAGCCCACAGGCAAGAAATTGCAAATTAGTTTTTAGGGATTTGGGTCTTAAGCTTAGAGTGATGCGGCAGTCTCAGAAAACAATCAAACATGTAAGACGAATTCTTTTTTGAATTCTTTTCTGGCAGTCATCCGAATTCCGGAAAATTTTTTGCCATCCTGGATTACGAAACTATTACTCTTCACCCAATCTCCGGTATTGATAATATTCATTTTAGGGATACATAAGAAGTCGTGTGTATGGCCTGAGATCAAAACCTTCTTATCTTGGTGGGTAAGTTTAGAAAGTTTTTGGTAATAATGTAATGTCTCTTCTACAGTGCTTGGATCTTGTCTGTTCAGATGTTTATGGTAGAAGTTTTCTGAAAATTTGAATAATGCAGGAAGAGCGGATGCGAATACATGAAGAATTCTTAAGACAAGAATGGAACCCATCCAGGTAAATTTGTTATACTGGCCTTGGTGACCATGGATGGCGATCAGAGTTTCATTCTCCGCCTTCTCACAAATGATCCAACCTCTTTCGATAAGATAATGTTCTACCTTAGGGGTCAGTCTCATCAGATAAGAAGTAGTGTCGTGGTTCCCAACAATATAATATTTTTTGCCGTTACCGGAAGAGAGCCTATCCAGACGTTCAAAAAGTTTATTAAATCTTTTTTTGCCTTTTACTCTTTGTAATCTTCTGTCCGCGCTGAAAAACCAGTTCTCGATAATATCCCCGACAAGGTACAGATTATTGAAACGAATTTCTTTTTTGTTCAGATGGTCTAGTAGTTGGAAAAGCTCTTTGTGCTTATGTGATTTGATCTTCTTATTCAAAAGATAATGGATGTCAGAAATGAAAAACGCGTCGTAAAGTCTTCCTTTTCGAAATTTCATCTAGCTGAATAATACCTTACTTCCATAAGACGAAATCCTGTAAGATTGTCAACGGATTCGAGGCTCAGATCGCCTCCCCAGAAACTTTCCGAGATGAAAAAACGATTACATTTTTTTCAAAGTCTTCGCTTAAATCTTTTATAAAAATACTTGTATCTGGGCTCTGATCCTATGAGAACCCAAACTGTCCACATATCCTCCTTCCAGATAAGCATAATCCGCCTGTATTTTCAAATTATGATCTTTGAGATAATAGGAAACTGCGAGACCTCTTTCTCTGGAATAAGTAAGTTTTGGATCTGTTTTTCCCCAGGGTCTATATTCAGAATATCTAAGTGCCACTCCTAGATTATTTTGGAAAAGATAACCTAATTGGAAAAATCCTCCCTTTACTGATCTGGAATATTCTGTTAGGGTTCGATTCCCTATTTCTTTTTCCATAAAAGGCGAGTTTGCTTTTCTAGTTAGATATTCTCCGGAAGCTGAGAAACCTTTCCATTGGAATAAGAACTCTGCTCCAGTATTCGTATAATCGAATCTTGCAAATTGATAGGTATCTCCATGAGTAGACAGTTCACGATTTGTATTTTGGTTATTTGCGCCTGCGACTGAAAGTGCAAGTTTTGGTTTGGCAGAATGTTCCAGATCCGGTTCTCCATTATCTGAAAAAACTCCCAACGGGTAATAGGTAAGTTTTCCGCTAGTTAATACTCCGCTTGAGTTAGAGCTCCTATTTCTTCCTTCTCCACCAAAAACACCTGCTGAATATCCGAAACAATTCCATCCAAATAAATTTGAAGAAGAGACTAAAACCCCGACATCTCTATCCAGATTCAATTCTTCATTCGAAACGGTTCTATCTACAAATTCTTGCAGTCCATCAGATATAAATCTTTGGCGATTATAAGGTACTTTCATTTGCCCGACTTTAATATTTGCGTTATTAAATTTTGTATAAGATAGGGAAGCATCTCTTAGGGGAATAGGTCTATCTTCTTCCATATCCAAATTAGAAAATGATAATTGAACGTAATACTGCCAATCCTTACCTAAAAAATTTCCGGCAAAAACAAGTCTTGCTCTTCTGGCTTGGAATTCTAAGCCTTCAGTTTGTTTTTCTCCTTCTTTTTGGCTGATCGTTTCAACTGCTCTTTCTTGAAAACGTACTCTCATGTTTAGAAAGTTTTGTTTATCTGAAGTTTCGAAAGAGAACCCTTTTCCAAATCCCATACTGGTAAAAATATGTTCCTGTAATTCTTGCTGAGAGTTTGGATTTTTTTCGGAGCTTTCCGTTTGTCTTTGCCGGACCTTCTTCTTTTTAACCGATTTGATCGATTCGGCATTTACGGATTGGGAAAATAGAAAGAGTAGAAGTGTGAAAATTGGATAGCGAGCTTTCATATTTTTCTTATCTTCAAAATTGGAACCTAGGTTTAGAGTAACCGTTCCTTTTTTAAAGATAAGAATTCGAAAGAATTTTAGAAAATTATGGAACTAGGTAGGAGGTCTGTGGTCCCACTCTAAATTCAGTATAATAATGCAGGAGATAAGTACACTCACTGCCATTGCAAACAATAAGCCTCCATCATCATCTACTACTATTCCTAAAAATAAAAGGTGAGATAATACCGCTCCGATCATCAGCCCGAAACCTACTAAGGCTCCTACGAATCTGGATGGAGGGAAAATCAAAAGTGCTGCTACAAAAAATTCGACTGAGCCAGTTCCTATCCTTCCCCATGGCTCTATCCCGAGAGTGGAGAAGATATGAACTGATTCATCTTGTCCTGTGAATTTAAAAAATAATGTCTGTAAAAATACAAGAGCCGAAAAAACGGAAAGTATCGTGGATAATCGATTCTTTACTGTTTGGGTCAAAACCGGCATAAAATCTCCTTTATCTTGGATTCGATCCTTTTTCAGATTCGTTACGGCAAATGGAGTTTTATCTGAATAATTCATTTATTTGGTTCTTATATTTATCCGAGACAACGTTCCTCTTCACCTTCATAGTCATGGTTAACTCGTCTCCAGGCTCGAATTTTTTCGGAAGAAGGTAAAAATTAGATACTTTTTCGAAATTTTTAAAACCGTTTTTAGAAGAAACTCTCTCTTTAATCTCTTTTTTGAACAATTCTCTAACATCCGGATCAGAATTTGGGTCAGCAATTTCTTGTAATAATCTGGATTTCCAGTCTCGTAATTGTTTGTCTAAGGCCTCCCAATCCGGGACCAAAAGTGCACTTAACGTTTTTTGGTCATGTCCTACGATCATAGCCTGCAAGATCAACTCACTTTGGGTAAGAGCGAACTCGATAGGCTCAGGTTCCAAATTTTCTCCGCCCAAAAGTACGATTGTGTCCTTAGCTCTTCCTGCGTATTTTAATTCTCCTTGGGAGGTCCAAAGAAGAAGGTCCCCTGAATTTAACCATCCGTCCTTCATTGTCTCTGCAGTTTTTTCAGGATCTAAATAGTACCCCTGCATGATATGACCACCTTTGTGCCAAGCGATCCCTTTCACTCCAGGTTCGTGGATTTCTTCTCCCTTCTCGTCCAAAATTTTAATTTCTACACCAGGGATACATTTTCCCAAAGTTCCAACTGTGATTTTATCTAGTCTCCTTCTAGTAGAAGCTCCGCTAGTTTCAGTCATTCCATATCCTTCTAAGATTGGAATTCCTATAGAATTAAAAAATCTATCTATGTATTCTGGAAGTGCTCCAGCTCCTGAGATCGCAAATTTTAATCTTCCGCCCAGACTTTTTCGTATTTTAGAAAATAGTAATTGAGCCAGAATATTCGGCACGAACCAGAAGAATGTTCCGACTAGTCCGCTCATTCTATGGAAAAACTCTCCAAAAAAAGATCTTGGTTTTAATGCAAATTCCAAACCGAAAAGCCTACTTTTATATTTATAATAAAAATTTGCGACGGATTGAAAAGTTTTGAAAATAGTTTTAGCAACTGGAGAAGCATCCTTTAGTTTATCTTGGACCTTATTATAAAAACTTTCCCAAACCCTAGGTACAGAAAGAAGGAAAGTAGGTTTGATATCCTGTAGATCTTGTCCTAAACTAGAAATAGAAGTAAATGCTTCTGAAGCTCCTGCTCTAACACACGCAGTTTCAATCAATCTTTCTGCAATATGCCAAGGAGGAAGATAAGCCATTGTTCTATCTTCTGGAGTGATACGAACATCATCCAATGCCAAAGACATATTCACGTTAAAGACTATGTTTTTATGGGTGAGCATGACTCCCTTAGGACGACCTGTTGTCCCGGAAGTATAAACGATGGTAGCAAGATCAGACTCTTGGATAGATTCACCTCTAGAATGAAATTCTAATTCTCCTTTTTCTTGGATCCATCTGTCTCCTAGAGAGATTAGATCATCTAAATGCAAAAGTTTGAATGGATGTCTTTGTTCAGAATGATGAGAAGATTCGAATAAAATAACTGTTTTTAAATGAGGAAATGATGTGGAAGAAGAACTGATCTTACGAACCACTTCTGAATTTCCTGCAAAACAAACTTCTGCCTTTGAATGGTTTAAGATATAGATCAGATCTTCGAGAGTGGAGTCAGTTCCTCTAGGTACATCCACACTTCCTATATTTGTAATACCCATACTCGCCCAGATCCAACGATGTCCGGAATCAGCGATCAAACCTACATTCTCTCCTTTTTTAACTCCAATAGATACAAGACCTAAACCGATCCTTGTAACTAGATCACCTAGCTCTTTAAAGTTTATGGATTTATAAGTTTTACCATCCGGTTTAAAGAATTGAGCAGGATGCTCCTTAAAAGAATCTGTAGAAGTCTTTAAAGTCCAATATAATGTCTGAGAATTTAGAAAGGGGAGTTTGAGAGGTTCCATGCGGGGACCGATTTTAATCCCGACTGGGCCAAGGGTCCAGGAAAAATTAAATTTTCATGATTTTCCCGAATGTCTTTCTCGAACGATTGTTTCGGAAAGGATCAATGACGTATATGATTTCGACCAAATGCCTTGGAATCGTATAGGTTTTTGTCAGCTAATCCGAGCAATTCTTGGTAAGAATGGATATCACGATCTGTATTACTGGAAACACCTATAGAAACAGTGACTCTTGTGAAAGTACTCTCTGAATGAGGTATCCCCATATCTTCGACTGTCTGTAACATGTTCAAGGCAACTACTATCGCGCCTTCTACAGGGGTATCAGGTAGAATAACGGAGAATTCTTCTCCTCCGTATCGAGCGATCATATCAGAAGAACGATTTAAACATTCTTTTAATGCTTGCGCCACTTTGAAAAGTACCTGGTCGCCTTTTAAGTGACCGTAGGTATCGTTATACGCCTTGAAGAAGTCCACATCTATCATTAAAAGAGAAAGTGGTCTTTCCGTTCTAACAGATCGGTTCCATTCTCTTTCCAATTCCTGATCGAAAAATCTTCTGTTGGCAACCCCTGTCAAAGGGTCCATTAGAGAAAGTTCAAATAGTTTCTCTGCTTTTTCTTTATATTCTTCTTTTTCTTTTTGGAAAGTATTGATCCTATCTACGAGTCCCAAGGAAAGAAGAATAACGTTACTTAAAACGCCAATTTTTAACGTCCCAGAAGCAATCTCTTCAGAATCAAAAAGACCCAGTCTATTCAGAGAGAATATAAAAACTCCGATTAAACTGAACATCCATGCGCTTAAGAAAATTCTGGCCTTTCTATCCTTTTTTAAACTTTGGATCAGAGAAATGATCATCAATACCAAAATTTCCAAAATTGGAAGAATGGCTGTAAAAGGAAGAAGGTACTTTAAAGGTAGAAATAATGGTAAAACCGTCAAGATGGACCAAACAATTGTCAGTCCTCGGATAAATACATGTAAGATCGGATAAGCATCCTTGGTCTGTAGATATTCTTCTGCAAATAGGCCTAAAAATATCATCGCGATACATGTGGCCATAATAAAGGAAGAATTTACAAATTTAGGGGAATTCGGGACTAAAAACCAGAAGCCGTATCCAGAACTCATGATCAAAAAGTAGGTCGCTGCAAAAATTAGAATTACATAATATATATATGTTTTTTCTCGAATGCCCAAGAATAGGAAGAAATTATAGAATACCATCACTCCTAGGGCGCCAAAATAGATACCATCTATGAGTAATGAGATCCTAGAAGAATGTTCCAAATTCGATTTAGTAACTAAATGAAGTGGAAGAGTGATAGATCCTTCTGACTTGATCCGGATATACACTTCTATCTTGCCCTTATCTTCTAAGGTTAAAGGAAATACAAAATATCTCTCGGCGATCGGTCTTTCCTTAAAAGGAAGCATGTCTCCTGTATGGAATTCACCTTCTCTACCTTTAGAATCTTTCCAATACACATCTACATAATCTATATGAGGATATTCTAAGGTAAGAAAACGTTCTTCTGAAAGAGATTCTTCTGCTTCTACTGAGAATTTAAGCCAATAAGGAGAAGAATCATAACCAAAGTTTGGCATTCTATCCGTATTCTTTTTGAATTCAATTTCGGAATCTGGGGCAGAGATATCTTCCCAAGTAAGGTTTCCTTCTGTATCTTTATAATAGGAGATCTCTTCTCTTAGAGGGATTTTACCTGCAGAATGAGAATCTAAATGAAGCACAGGACCCTGTTCTGGAACAGGATCTGCAAAATAAGAATAGGGGAGGGCGAGAGAAAGCAACGCCGTCCATAAAACAAGAGGAAGGCGATTCCGAGTTATGGATGTTTGGATTCTTTCGAATGTCTCGGAATTTTTTAGCATACCGAAAATATTCTTACCTACCTAGAGATGTCAAAAAACTTTCGCGGAAACGATACGATTTTGACGGTTCTTCTAGATAAAATATAACTTTAGAACTTTCGGAAACCTAAAAATTTATCGGAAAGTAATATTTAGTCGGGATCTTTTTTAAACTCTTTTCTATTTACAAATAAAAATTGAGTTTCACTTCTTTTGCCGGAAGGAGTTTTGCCAATCACCGTCATAGCTGGATAAGTAGTCTTTTTGAATTCAGGAATTCTAATGATATATTCAGTATTCGACTTTCTCTGAATGATACCTTCTTTCCCGCTGATCTTGATCGCCACCGACTTAGGGTCTAGACCTTCTACTATAACTGGAAAACTATCTCCCGGTTTGACCCAAGAGCCATCCAGAACCCCTAGTTGGATCTTAACAGGCGGAGAAGCGCTTAGAATAGAATTGAACCTGGATTGAGACATTCCCCAAGTCACTAAGGATCTATGGATTGTATAAGCATAAGTTCCAGGAAGATTTTTACCTGGATTTACAGTGAAAGCCATTCTATAACCTGCAGCTTTCGCTTCTTCTATCACTCGTACGTCGAATAATCCAAATGGATAAGCGAGGTCTTGGATCTTTCTGCCTGTTTTTGCTTCCAGAGTTGTTTTAGAATCTCTAAGCTGACTTCTGATCTCTGCTCTAGACATTGCAGGCAATTTAGGATGGTATACAGTATGAGAACCTATATCCAAAACTCCACTGTCCAAGGCTTCTTTCAGCGCCGCCCAGCTTAAGTAAAATTTATATCTAGGATTGGAGATCACAGTTGGATAAATAAAAACAGAAGCTCTCATTCCGTATTTTTTGAGTAATGGAACAAGCACATCTCTATGAGTTAAAGATCCATCATCAAAAGTTAAAAGAACAGGACGAGCAGGGAAATCAGAACCAGCCTTTCCTTGTTGGTACTGATAGAATTGGTCCAAACTAATGGTTTGGTACCCTATTGACTTAAGATACTTAAATTGTTCTTCTAAAAGGCTTGGATCTAAATTATATCCACCCATTGGATCTTGGTTTCCAACCAGGTGGTGATAACATAAAACAGGGATCCCTTTTCCATGACCTAGTTCCGCGTTTGCGTTTGGATTTTTAGTATCGTATTCAGTCTTAGGAGGAAGTCCTGAAACTTCTGGATGAGAATTTTCGTACTTCTTAGAAGCAGTATCTTTTTCTTTCTCTTTAGTTTCTTGTTTTTCCTTTTTAGAAACCTTAGTTTTTCCTTTTTTCCTACGCTCTATACGTTTAGATTTACGGGAAGAAGGTTCCGCAGAAGCCACAGATTCTACTTTTTCTTTTTTAACCTTCACTTCTATTTTGGGAGAAGGTGAAGAAGTTTCTTCCGATCTAGGGATTTCTCTTTTAGGAGCGGAAGGTTTAGGATCTTCTTCTTTCTCTTGGTTTGTTTTGGACTTACCGTCTGAACTTAAAAATTCACGGACAGGTCCCGCATAAAGTACGGAAGAAGTGAAGATCCCTAAAAAGAGTAGAATGGAAAAGCGGCTGATTTGTTTATACATGGATGATCAGTTCCAAGATTCTCTTGGGCAGATGACGCGCAACTTTTTACTAAAATATGAAGTACAGTAAAAGATTATAAAATAGGGGAGAGATTTATCTTAAAGAAGGATTTTTAGGAATACCTTCTTCTGAAATTTATTGACAAGGCCCGTCTTTCGGAAAGATCGACGGGCAGGAAGTTTATTTTTTTCCTTTTTCCTTAATCAAACGTTTCAGAACAGACTCTGAATGACCGCTTAGTTTGATAACCGCAGCCTTGTTCGGTTTCTTTTTTTCCAGTTCTAGTAGAATGGTGGAAAAACGGAACTTTCTGCGAATATGATTCACAGCTGGAATGGACGTTTTGAAAAGTCTAGCTAACTCATGATCCGCATTTCCTTCCTGATTCAGGTCGTAAAACTTGGAAAGTTTAGCGTCATCCCAAACGATCTTCTCGTCCGTCTTATAATAGTTATGGTATTCTAGACGACGGCTGTTTCTTTCGTAAGAGCCTTTGTTTCTTTTCTCTCTCCAAAAAGGATGCCTATTCCTTGCATATTTTATGTCATCTATTGTATAACCGGATTTATTTAACCATTCTGTGGTAATACTGGACTTCTTGGGTCCTTCTAGTTTTGATTTGATGGAAAATTCAATGTACTGCTCTGGCGTTTTCGCAGAGAGGAGTTTCTTTTTTTCCTTTTCGTAATCCATATCCTTGCCTTGCGATTTCTAATGCACCGTCAGGTGTTATTTTATCTTTTAGTCGGTGGATAGTGTTCCTTACCTGGACCAATACCGAAACTCTTTTTCAAATTACGGCACGAAAAAACAAAACGCTTCTTCGCCTGGTCTGGGCTATGCAGAAGAGAATCGCAAAACCTCCTTTAAAGTATACTAAGCAACTTAAAGACTTAGGATGCTCTTCCAAAGTTTGTCCCTCGAAGGACTACAGGAAGCCGTTAACATGACCTCGTCCTCATACAGAAATATCACATGATAGAAAGTTTGTGTACGATTCATTATTATTAATCGAAGTCTGAAACATTTTCGCTTTTCTGTCTCAGTTCCGACGAATAGTAACGTCTTACCTCCTTCTTCTTTCTAATATTTATTAGACTTTGGTTTTTCGCTTCAGATATAATTCTATCTTTTCGAAAAAAAGAAACCAGCAAAAATGACTAAGGTCTTAAGAGAGGTTAGTCATCATGTTATTCAGAACTTCAAATAAAGGCAGAATTAGAGTAGTTACGGCTTATTTGTGCCTTTTTTACTTATTCAATTTTTCCGTTAGCTCTCATGAAGAAGGAGCGGCTCACCCGCATGCAGACCAATGCCGTGCCGATAAAGAAAAATATTGTAAGGAAAGTCCCAAGGGAGATGTTCTCACTTGTTTAAAAAAGAATGAGGAAAATCTTTCCGAAGACTGCAAAGAATTATTACAGGAAGTCAGGGAAAAAGCAAAACAACGAATGGAAGCCTGCAAAGAAGATAAGGAGAAGTATTGCTCCAACCGAGGAACAGC
Source organism: Leptospira koniambonensis (assembly GCF_004769555.1). Taxonomy (NCBI): domain Bacteria; kingdom Pseudomonadati; phylum Spirochaetota; class Leptospiria; order Leptospirales; family Leptospiraceae; genus Leptospira; species Leptospira koniambonensis. Next base: position 76,815 of record NZ_RQFY01000007.1, read on the forward strand.
TGTTATCCGTTGCCTCCAAGAGAACAAAAATCTTTTGGGAGAAAAATGTAAATCCGCATTATTCTCCACCTCAAAGTAAGGACATCCGAAATCTCAGCTTACTTTTCAAAGTCTGTATACAAAAGAATTTAAGTATACGAACTTTTTAATGTAGGAGCTTCTACATATTGTAGCGAAAGCCCTTTTGGTATACTGCACAAATTCTATTGTATACAATCGAATTTGATCTTCTGATGTTGTATACAAGAGTGTATACACAGAAAATCGGGAAGCCATCGATATTACTATAAAGTCCGGGACATTCTTCAGAACGAATTTGGTAGGATCTGCTACATGGGCGAAAGTTCGCCAAGCTCTTGGAGTGTCTGTGGATGGGCGCAATAACACAAAACAATCTCAATCAATCCTCCCCATATCCCCAACTTCCGATAATCAGCATTATGTCGCATTAGATAAAATACTTCTAATTGGCGATTTATAAGCCTATAAGAGCTCCCCTCTCGGACCAAAACTTTGTTTTACCGGTCCGTAATTTAATAATTTTTGGTAGAACCGATCGAAGATGAGCATACGAGTCCATAGTTCCTACAATCTTGCGGACTTGTCCGAAGCATTATCCGGATCCTTGAGAGAAGAGATTTCAAGGCAGGATGGATTGTATTCTCCAACGGTAATCATCCCGAACAAGAGTATGGAGACCTGGTTGAACCTGGATCTTGTCCAAAGATTCGGCGTGGTATTTAATATCAGATTTTTGTTCTTGGAAAAGTTTTTAGAGGAGCTGCTTCTCGAAAAATTTTCTCCTGAGATCGATCCAAAATCTAGACCGTTCCTCCAAGGAGAATCTCGAAAATTCCAGATCTACGAGACCTTGCTTCGAGATCAGGAATTTCTTCAAAAATATCCAATCCTTAAAAACTATCTTTTGCCTTCCGCAAGAAAAACTCCGGATCCGGTAAGGCTTTTAGATCTATCAGGACGTTTGGCAAAATATTTCAAGGATTATGAACTTCATAGGCAGGACTGGATCCGAAACTGGCTAGGAGAAAAATATTCACTTCTAAGATTACCTGGAGAAGATATCTGGGAAGAAGTTGCCACCCAATCAGAAATTTTTTTCTTTCAGAAAGAACTCTATTCTTATCTTACAAATTCTGATCCTTCTAAAGAAACTTTGATCCAATATTCAATGCGAAATCTTGGCTTAGAGTCCAAGGCCAAAAAACATTCTCCAAAGAATGTGTATCTATTTGCACTGTCTCAACTATCGAGTACGTATATTTCGATTTTTCAAAATCTGCTTCCTGAAATTCATTTAGAAGTTTTTCAATTCGGGGTTCCAGACGGAGAATTAGTTTCCGGAACAGAAAGAAATCAGATCTGCAGAAACTGGGCGAACTCATTTCGTTCCTTAAAAAAATCCTGGGAAATTTCAGGAGCAGAATTTTTATATTCTTCTAAAAAAGAAAAACAAACAAAAACTGTTTTATCAGAATTCAAAGAATATCTTGGACGATCTGAATATAAAGTATCATCTCGACTTCTTCCGGACGAGAGTTTACAAATTTTAGAAGCACCCGGAAAAGTCAGAGAAGTAGAAGCAGTATTCCATCATATTCTTTCCATCTTATCCGAATCTAAAGAAACTAAATTAACCGATTTTGGGATATTCTGTTCTGACCTTTCCCAATATAGAGCAGCCTTGGAGTTTGTATTCGAAGGTGGCATACAAGCAAAACTTGCAGAAAAGTCCGGCAGCCAAATAAAGACATTACCATATAGTATAAGAGATGTGCTCGCTTCAGAAACTAGCGCCTATATCAGCGGAATACTTTCTCTATTTACTCTACTCTCTAAGGAAAGATCCAGAGCAGATATTTTCAAATTACTTAGAAACCCTTGCTTCCAATCTAAATGGGAAGTGCAACCATCATGGGTAGAAGAATGGGCTAAATTTTCTGAAGACTTAGAATTATACCAAGATGATTCTTTGGAAGAAGAGCAACCACTTGCATTCTCTTTTCGAAAAGGTTTTTTACGTTTAGCCGCTGGCAATATATTATCAGCGGAAGAAGAGGAAGATCTTCCTATCTCCCCTTTTGATCCCGGATCAGGTTCTTCTGTATCAATGTGGATAGGAATTTGGAAACGTGTATCTTTTTTATTAGAAGAATTTTCCTCACTAGTCTCAGATCCAAAATCTTCTAACGAAAAAATTATAGATTCTCTATCCGATCTACTCAGAGAATTATTTTCTTCCCCTTCTTCCAATCCGATTGAAGTAGAATTAGAAAAAAATATTATAGATTCATTATATGAATTAAGATCTGTAAAATGGGATCCTAAAAATTCTAAAGACAGACTTAAGTTTTTAGAGGCGTTTTTTAAACAAACCGGAGGAGAGATCCAGGTCCGAAAAGGACAATACCTAACAGGAGGAATTACAGTATCTTCTCTACAACCAATGCGCCCGATCCCGTTCCTACATGTTTATATTTTAGGATTGGGAGAAGGTTTATTCCCTGGAACAGACGATACTTCCGCGTTCAATCTAAGACATTTGGCTCCTAGAGAAGGAGATATAAATGTAAGAGGCTTAAATCAGTCTTTATTATACGAAACAATCTTATCTGCAAAACAAAGTCTGGTATTATCATTTGTTGCGGAAGACATTACAAAAGACGAAAGTATCGCTCCTTCTTCTTCCTTACTCTTACTCGAACAAGCTTTGAAAGAGAATGTATTAGCTCCTGAAACTTCTGTTAGGATCAAAATCCCTTTAAACAAACATAGCAAAGAATATTTTATCCAAAAAGAAAGTTCCTCTTCAAAGTTTGCGGAGAAGTTCCGTAAAAGTTTCGATCTTTCTTCTTCCCTAGTTTATGGAAAAGAAGAAGATAAAGAATATTATCGTAAAACAGTACTAGGAAATTTCCAGGCTAGTTCTTCTGTAAAAAAGGAAGTTTCGAATTTAGAAACTGTAGATTGGAATGATTTGGTTCGATTTGCAAAATCTCCGCTTTCTTATCATTTACAAAGACGATTTGGATTGTACACAGAAGAAATTTCAGAATCCGAAACTGCAACAGAGGAACCCTTCCGAATTTCAGATAATTTCAAATTTATGAAAGAGTTATGGTCTTATTCTATGAAAAAGACCGAAAAAGAGATCCAAAATTCTTTGGAAGGACTTTTCTCGATTTGGAAAAAAAGAGGAAATATTCCAAGAGGAATTTATGGAGACACTGAATTTTTAACTAAATCAGAGAAAGTGGGAAAAATTTCGGAAGCAGTTTCCGAAATACTTTCAGACGTAGAAATTTTATCCGGATTTACTTTCGGAGAATCCCCCAAGAAAGGGAATTTACTTTCTTTGCCCATTATTCCATTAGAAATTTCGAATGGATCTAAGATTAGTATAAACGGATTAAAAGAAGATGTATTCCTGAAAAAGGAAGCTGACGGAAATTCTACCATTGTGCTCATATATCCAAACTCTAAGAAAAAATTCAAAAATTTAATAGAGCCATTTTTGATCCAATCATTGCTGGATCTTATTCCTTCTAAAGACACTCCAAGATCAGTAACTGCAATTTTCGGATACGGAGATAAACCAACCATACTGAATATGGATCGAGAAGGAGGAGAATTATATCGTAAAAAATTCCTCTCTGATTTAGTCCAAGAATTTTCGGATCAATCTACATCTTTAATTTCTCCAGGGATCTGGGAAGATTTTCCAGATAGATCAGAAATTGATCTAAACGATCCTAAAAGTTTAAATTTATTCTCTCAAGAATATAAAATCTGGGCTCAAGAATCAGTTCAGTACGATCCTGGAATTTATTTGGATGAGATCATTCGACTTCTGCCCTACCCTCAGAATTATATAAGTGAAAAGGACTTTAATCTTTGCTTAAAACTTTATCATCCGCTGGAAAAGGTTTATTATGCAGAAAAATAAACTTGAAGCAGTGACTGGCTCTTTCGCAGACCAAATCGATATTACTAAAAACGGTTTTATTGGCGCTTCTGCAGGAACAGGAAAAACGCATACAATCGTCTTTTTAGTTCTGAAAATACTAAAAGATTCATTCAGGACTTCTTTAGATTCAGACAAAATTCCTTTCGGTATCGAATCTATATTAGTACTTACTTATACAGATAAAGCGGCATCTGAACTAAAAAGCAGGATCCGGGCAGAATTAAAAAATACAATCCTCAAATTGGAGAAAATAGAATCCCCAAGTGAAGAAGAATCTAAAGAGCTAGATTATTTTTTAAACCAAGCTTCTCATTTAGATCAGGCTTATATATCTACCATTCATGGATTTGCACATAAGATCTTAAAAGAATATTCTTTGGAATCGGGAAGTTCTGAAAATTCGGAACTTATAGAAGAATTTTCTGCAGTTTCTAAAGCATTATACAGAAGAATGCGTAACGAGTTTGGCGGGAAATATCCTAAAGAACTTTTGCCTTTTATATTATCTCAAGCAAATCGTTTTTATAATGACGGATTCCAAGGAACTACTTGGGAAAACTTTGTATCCAGTCTCGCGGTTAAGAAGGTTTCTTCTCCAGATTCAATACAACTTCTTCCCCGCCCTCAAAAATTTCCTGAGATTAGCTCCATCAAAAATGTATTTTCGGAAATCCAATCCATTCTTCCTAAATTTTTAGAATTCCAAGATTCATTTAAAAAGAAGATCAATGCAAATAAGTACAAAGCTCTTTCGAGTCGACAGATAGAATTCCAAGATTCTTTGAAGAAGCTCATAGATTTTTCTGACCCATTCTCTCCTTTTCCTTTTACATTAGCTCTCAAAGAGATTTTAAATCTAAAAAGAGGAGAAAGTTCCGGAATAGAATCCATTCTTCTTTCGGATGAAGAGTTAAAAACTGCAACCGGCGAATCCGGATATCTTTCTTATACGTTAGAAAGGGAGAGGATCAGAAAACTTTCTTTAAGTTTAAACGTATTAGAATCTTCTCTTTCTTCTTTCCTAGTTTCTCTTGCCGAGGATATTGCGGAAGATTCAGTTAAGATCAAGGAAGAAGATAATTCGATCACATATGGAGATATGATCTTAGGACTTTCTAATTCCTTGGAGAAAAATCCAGAATTAGTTTCGGAGTTAAAAAAACGTTTTAGATTCGGAATTATAGACGAATTCCAAGATACAGATCCTGACCAATATAATATTTTCAGAATATTATTCTTAGAAAAATCAGGAGGCATCGAAACGGAAGGGAAACTTTTCTTAATTGGAGATGCGAAGCAGTCCATTTACGGTTTTAGAGGTGCAGACTTAGGCACTTATTTAGCTGCAAAAAGAGAATTTGATATCGGTGGAAAATTTGCAAATTTTTCTATCGTTTATCCGGAGTTGGACACAAACCGTAGATCTTTACCTGAACTTATTTCTTCCTATAATTCTATCTTCGGAACTGCAAAAGGAGAATGGTTCCCTATTGGAGAGACTGGATTTTTGCCAATAGAATATGTAAATGTTAAATCTCCTGAGACCCCGGGAAAGGCAATTTTATATTCAGATAAAAGTAATCGTGCTTCTATAAATGCATTTTCACTTTCAAAAGAGACCAATGCGGACCGACTAAAAGACCAATATTCTAAATTTTTAGCGGAAGAAATAATTCATCTAGTTTCTGAGAAATCGGAGATTTATATTAAAAAAGAAGGATATTCTTCTCCTGAAAAACTAAGCTGGTCCGATATTTCAGTCTTGGTTCGGGGAGAAAACGATTCCGAGTCCTTAAAAAGGCAATTCAAAGCTAGAGGAATTCCATACACTTATCCTAAACAAGCTGGGTTATTCGGATCTTCTGAAACGATTAGAATTAGAGAGATCTTGCAATGTTTAGATGAAGAAGGAAGCAGGGATTCATTTTATAAATTATTAATATCAGATCTATTTCGAGTGAAACCTGAAAATCTTCAAAATTATGAAGAGTATCCGATAGAATCTGGCGAAAAAATGCTTTTAGAAACCTGGAGAAAATTTTCCCGCAAAAAAGACTTTCCAGGTCTATTCAGTTCTATCCTGACTGAAAGTAGATTAGCTTCTCCCCTTCCAGATGAATCCATGCAGGATTGGGAAAGAAAGATCACAAACTTCAAACAGATATTTTTCTTTTTAACTGAAAAAGCATCCAAGTCCGACCAAACTTTAGGAGAGTTAATCACTTATTTAGAATCTAAAATGATATCTAAGGAGGATGAGAAAGATTATTTAGAAAAAGATTCTGAAGAAGATAGAGTTAAAATTTTCACCATCCATTCCTGCAAAGGGTTAGAATTTCCAATTGTATTTTTATTCGGGGGATTTTCAGGCTGGGGTACACAAAGAAAAAAATTCTCGGAGTACAGAGAAGACGAAAAACGTATTATAGATCTGGAAAACAATAAAGAAGAGGACTCCGTTTTTAACACAATTAACGAAGATAAAAGATTGTACTACGTAGCTTTGACTCGAGCAATGTACAAATTTTATTTTCCGTTACTTGCAGAGCCAGATCCAAAACGTCCTTTAGAATTATTCCGAAAATCCTTTCATGCTGCTACATCTGAATTTCCCAAAGATTCTTCTGTGGCTAGATTCTGGGAAAATGAAGAAGGAAAATATGAGCACGAATGGATTAGAGATCATAAAACCATCTCTGGATTAATAACGAACCCGACAAAAGAAGAAGGACCTGAAATTTTACGTTCCGTAGAAATTTGGCCGGATAAAGCAGAAAAAAGAAAGATCATCCTAGAAAGTTATTCTTCTTTGGACTCATTTTTTACTTCCGAAGGATTAGGATTCCAGGTTTCAGAAACAAAATCATTTAAAACGGACGAAACACCGGAAGAATCAAAAGAAGAAGAACTGCCCTCTTCTAATAAAATGGGAAACTTGCTCCACCAACTTTTGGAAACAGAAAATTTTAGCGTTTATCAAAGTGCAAAATCATTAAAACAAATCCCCGAAAGTAATATAAAATCATACAAGAATATCCTAAAGTCTTATGGGTATGGGAATAGTTCCGAACAATTAGAATTATTTGCTCACAAAATTGCTGAATTGTTTTGGAATACTCTCAAAACTCCGTTATCACATTCGGAAAAAAACATCTCACTTTCAGAAATTTCTTCTTTGGAAAGAAAGCATGAGGTGGATTTCTTTTTGAAAATCCCTGAACAAACCGGTGTTTCTGATCTATTAAAAGGAACCTTGGATCTAATATTCCTTTCAGAAGGGAAATATTGGATTTTAGATTGGAAGTCCAATCTTCTCTCTGCAAATTTCGGAGAAGATCCTTATTCGGAATCTCATTTGAAAGAAAAAATCCAAGAATCTTATTCTTTGCAGATGGCAATCTATTCCGTAGTTTTGGACGATTGGTTGAGATTCAAGTATGGAAAAGAATATGATCCAAAACTTTTAGGAGGAATGTATTTTGTATTCCTCAGAGGAACAGATCCGAACAGACCGGGGAGAGGGATTTTTTATCAAAATATAGATCCTGAATTTGTGAAAATCTCCAAAGAAAAAATAAAAGAGACCTTGGATTTGAAAAATAGAATTTCGGCGGAAAAAGAATGAACGAAGAATCCCTCGAAACAATTTTAGACAGGGAATATGCTGGATTTCTCACTAAGGAATTTTTAACTTATACAAAAGAAATTCCATACGAAGTTTTATTCTCCTGGAATCTTTCTTTAATCCAGGCATCCAAAACTGGGAATCTCGCGGTCCCATTTTTTGAAAATGATACAATTTCCGATATATTATTCAAAGGAAGAGATAATTTATTATATTTTTCTAAAGTGTTTAGGCAGCTAACTGAAGTTGAAAAAGGTTTTGAAAACTTACTTAAGGCGAGCGTGGCCACAAAGTCCGAAAAAATACAGGAAGTCTTAAAAGAACTCATTTCGACCAATCCACTATCTATCAAAAGAGGAAATAAAGAATATATTCTTTGTGGAGAAGGAGAACAAAAAGTAGCATTAGAAAAAGCTCTTCAACATCCATTTTTTGTTCTTACAGGCGGGCCAGGAACTGGAAAAACGACTGTAGTTGCAAATGTGATCCGGGGACTTTTGCGTTTAGGCTATAATTTTAAACAGATCGGACTTGCAGCCCCTACAGGAAGAGCTGCCAAAAGATTAAAAGAATCCCTAGAGAATACGATCTCAAATTTGCGAACAAAAAACAAATTAGATGATTCTATTTCTGAAATCCCAACTTCTACGTTACATAGGCTTTTAGAATATAATCCTAGAAAAAGAAATTATAAATACGGCAAACATTTTCCACTCCCCTATCGAGTCATCATCATGGATGAAGTGTCGATGGTTGATTTGCATATGATGTATAGATTGATGGAAGCTCTACCTATCGGTTCTGAAAACTTTAGATTAATAATTTTAGGCGATCCGAATCAGTTACCTAGTGTAGAAGCTGGTGCAGTTTTATCAGACTTGGTCAAATCTTTAAAAAAACTAAATTCGGAAAACCTAATAGAATTAAGAACGAGCCATAGACAAGAGGAAGAATTTTCTTCCATTTCTAAAGCGGCAGAGCTTTGTGTAAAAGACAATGTTTCTTTAAAAGAATTCCAAGAGAATCTTCCTAAATCTTTACAATTAGATCCAATTTTTCCAGGCTCTACCAAAGAAGATCTAAAAGGTTTTTATCAGATCCGATTAGACTACAAAAAAGAATGGAAGGAATTTTTGAAAAGAACTGCAGAAGATAAAATTCTTCCTATATTTTCTAAACTTCCCAATCCGAATTCTCCTCAAGAATTAAAAGAATATTTAAATAAAGATCTAAATCGATTTAAAATACTTACAATTCTTAGAAATGGGATTTTCGGAAGTGAATTTATCAATAAAGAATTAACAGAACTAATTCTACATCATAAAAAAGGAAATTTGATACAGATCGGGACCAAAACTTATTTTTCAGGACTTCCGATTCTTATTACAAAAAACGATAGAGTAAGAGGAGTTTATAATGGAGATACTGGTCTCGTTCTAGAGGTCGCCACTCCAGATGGAGGAAATGAACTCAGAGCATTATTTTTTATAGAAGGAGAGATCCGAGATTTTGCATTAGATACTCTCCCTCCTCATGAGCCTGCATTTGCAATTACAGTCCACAAGTCCCAAGGTTCAGAATATGATTCAGTTTTTATTATTTATCCACCTGACCCGGCAGATCTAAATACGGAAGAAGTCTCTCTAGAACTATTCAAAAAGGAAATTTTATATACTGCGATCACTAGAGCAAAACGATCTGCGTTTTTGGTTTCGGAAGAAAAACTTTTAGAATATTCTCTCCGAAACCGTTTTGAAAGATTAACCGGTTTTAAACTAAGTTAAAATCACTTATGATCTCTAGTATACACTCCATCCCAAGAAGTTGGAGGTGGAGTTTTTTTATACTCATTACATCTTTCTACAAGTAATTGAACAGCTTTGTCTTCTTTACCTTTTGCTTTTTCAGATTCTTTGAATTTTTTAACAGCAGGATCCCATTTGCGATCTATGTATAATGCTAAACCCTCTTCATATAAACCGATGATTTCTTTTTTAGCGGAAGCAACACCTTTCAATTCTGAAATTGCCTCGTACAAGATCACTGGCTCATTCTTACCTTTTACACGAACTAAGTCTAGTTTTCTTGTAAAAATAGAATCCTTAATTTCAGAATGAACTGAGTCTGAAACTAAAATGGAAACCCCATAATCTTTACCTGCAGCTTCTAAACGAGCCGCAAGGTTTACTGTGTCTCCCATCATAGTATAAGATGCGAGAGCATCAGTTCCCATGAATCCAACTTTGGCGAGTCCAGTGTTCAGACCGATCCGGATCTGCATATCTCTTGCGTCTGGAATATATTTTTGGCCCTTCTTCCAACCAGATCGTAATTCTTCCAATTTATCTAACATTTTGATAGAAGCTCGAGTTGCTTTTAAACAATGACCTTCTACATCTACAGGTGCGTTAAAAATTCCTACGATCGCGTCCCCGATATACTTATCCAAAACGCCGTCATGATCTTTTAGGATCAAAGTCATTGCAGAAAGATATTCGTTTAGAAGTTCAGATAATTCTACAGAACTTAACTTTTCACTAATATTCGAAAAACCTGCTACATCAGAGAAGAATGCGGTCACCCTTTTTTCGGTACCTCTTTTGAGGGCCGCAAGATCTTTCATTGCCTCACCGATCACTACAGGATCGATCATACTTCCTAAGATACCTTTTATCTTTTCTCTTTCCCTAAGACCGGTCACCATTTGGTTGAGTGCAACAGAAAGATTTCCGAATTCGTCGCTTCCACCCTGTTCGAATTCTACGTTTAGATTTCCTTTTCCTACTTGTTCTGCATTTCTAATCAGACGTTTGATCTTTTGGACTACAAACCCAGAGATGAATACAGCTAAGAAGATCGAAAATCCGCAAATACCTAATGCAGAAAGTACAGCCCTGTCTCTATTGCGACGAATAGATTCCAAACCTTCTGTTCTATCCACTACGGTTCGGATCACTCCTGAAAAGTTAGAAGCGAGAACGACTGTTGGAAGATCTTCTGAAACTTCTGAAATTAAAGGTGTTGAGTCTAATTTCCAAAGAATTTGTTCTGCTTCTGTTCTACTGTTTCCGATGATCCCATCTGGAAAGAGCGCTTTTAATTTTGCAGTAGGAGTTTCACTTTCTCCCGAATAGATCCATTCTCTGACGGAATTCCAACGTTTTTGGAAAGTTTCTTTTCCTTCTTCCGATTGAACAGATTTCCCATAATCGGAACCATCTGGTCTGAATCTGAGTAGGATCTGATCCTCTAAAGCGGAGTCTCTGATAGAACCAAAAGATTCTACTTCCAATTCTTCCTCTTCTTTAGGAGGATTATTGCGAAGATACGTTGCGTATAATAAATTTCTTTTACGTATTAATGCTGCGTATTTTGTATATTGGTTCTTAAATTCTTTATCTTTGAAAGGAGGGATCGGAGGTTTTTTCTCTTTCAACTCTTTTAGTCTGGTTTCTAAGATAGGAGGAATTTTAGAAAGTTCTGATAGTATTTCCTGTTCTTCTCTTAAATAATTAGTCCAAGCTCCGAGTGTACTTCTTCTGGATTCTAAAAGTTTAGCTCTTTCTGTAGATGCCGGATTTCTAAAATGAGGGGAATATAGAGCCTGTAACTCTAATCCATTTTGTTGGAAAGAAGTAGGACGTATCTCTCCTAAAACTCCTGCGCCTTCTAAAAGAGAACTTAATGCAGATTTTAATCCTTCTTCCAAATTTTCTTCCATAGGAGCTTGGTTCAAAGAAGATTCTGAATCAAAAATTTTAGTATCTAATGTAGGCTCTGAAGCTTCGCCAGGAATGATACCTGAAACTGGAAATGTTTGGATCCTAAATCTGCCCGTATCTAATCCCAATTCTTTGATCTTTCTTTTTTTGGAATCTGCAAGAATGGATACAATATTCTCATCCAACTCAGATCTAAGTTTTCGTGCGAGAAGTGATTTTTTACGAAGTTCTTCTTCTGCGGCGGAGATCTCAGTCTGATCTGGTTTTTCTTGATTTTCTTTTAACTCGCCTAGACGCTTTCTTACAAGTCCCGCCTCTCTATCTACAAATACGAATTTTTTAGCTAAACCTTGTAGGCGAGCAAACTCTTTATCATTAACTACTTCTTCCCCACCTTGTTGAAGTTGTAGGCGGATGTTTTTTTCTAAAACTTGAATATCATCCTTGGAGAGATAAGCTGAGTAATACGTATCTAAAGTTTTACGGACCGTATTTTTTCCCAAAGCACCGAATAAACTAGTTTTGATCCCGAAAAAAGAGACCTTCTTTTCCTGGACTACGGTTTTGGTTGTTTTATATTTTTTTAATGCTTCTGTTTGTTTGCTGACCCGGTCGCGAAATTCTTCGATACGGATCAAACTTTGGGAAATATTATCCAATTCCAAAACGAGAGAAGAGATATATTTTCTGGAAATAGCAGCTTCTCTATCGTAACTATCAGTGAGAATTTCTGTCTGTTGTCTCACATAAATAAAGGAAAGTATTAGAATGGTCAGAACGATCAGACTTCCAGTAAACCAGGCGAGTTTTGCTCGGATCCCGGAATAAAATAATCTCGGAAGAACTAGAGTAAGATCTAGGAATTTTTGCCCGAAACTATGCTTGTGCGAAGTTTGTGTACCCATATAATAGTAACAGCACCAGTCTGAATTTTTTCTGGCAAGCCTATAAAATTTGGAAATTTATTTCCGAATGGATTAGAATAATTTCTCGTAACTAGCCGTTCTATAGTCTGCGGTCAGGTAGAAGGTATGGTCGCAGGACGGACAACGGTAGTTTCCTTTTCCTTGTACTCTCAAGATCTGGAGACAAGCAGGACAGGCCGTAGTACTTTCGTTAGGTTCAAAACTGGGATCTACATTTTGACCGGAGACTAAATAATATTTTGCTTCTTCTCTAGTTTTGAAGTACGGGATTTTTTCTCGGAGCCCAAGACGATTCCAATCTCCCATGAGACTTTCGGACAATCCGCAGGCGGCATATTTGGAACTCAAATGAGAGAGAGAAGAATTTTTGAGGGAAAGTAAACCGTTCTCGTCCCAGACTTGTAGGTCTCTGGCATCGAGAAGAATTTTATGGGGCTCACTTCGAAGTAGAGGATCCGTTTTTTCTCGGAAAGAGTTTCCGAGTAAGGAATCCAGTTTGCCTTGTAAATTGACGATCAATTCTTTCACTAGAAAAAAGCCCTTTAAAGTTTCGAATCAGATCGGGTTTTTAAGCAACCTAAAAAACTTTAAAAAGATTGGACTTTTACTCAAGAGCGACATTTTTTTTACTTAATGGGACAATGGAATCGTCGAAGCCTTCTCTTCCCTCTGGATTTAAGCTTCATGATCCTCTCCTATTTTCTAGCCCATCTGATTCGTTTCGAATCCACTGTATTTCTACAGGAACCTAACGACTTTTTTATTCCACTTTTGATCGTAGTGGTCTGTCGTTCTCTAGTATTTCTATTTTCGAATATTTACAGATCAATTTGGGCATACGCTTCCATCCACGACCTGGTGGAAATTATCAAGACCACAGTACTTTCTTCACTGATCTCAAATACCGCACTATTATTCTATAACGGATTCGAACATCTTTCCAGAATGATCCCTGTAATAGATACACTTCTTCTTTTAGGATTTTTGTGTATTCGCAGCCTTTCTTGGAGATTAGTAAGAGATCAGTACATTCTACGCAAAAAACAGGGGGATGGAATTCCAACACTGATTTTAGGTGCCGGAAAAACGGGAGCTACACTTCTTACGGAATTAAGAAGGCATAATGATCTAAACCTTCTCCCCTTAGGCCTTTTGGACGACGACGAATCCAAGATTGGAGCACATATTCAAGGTGTACCAGTCCTCGGAAAAATTGACCAAGCAGAATCTCTGATCCGTTCTCTGGAAATCAAAAAGGTTCTGATTGCATTTAGCAATCCGGACGGAAAACAGATCGGTAAACTTATCAAAAGTTTCGAATCCGAAAATGTAGATTTTAAGATCCTTCCCTCTTTGGGTTCTTTATTTTTCGATCCTCCAAAAGTACAACAATTAAGAGAGATCCGGGTAGAAGACGTACTAGGTCGCCCAGTTGTAGATCTGGAAATAGAATCTATTCGTTCTTATATTGCTGGTAAAACAGTATTAATTTCCGGAGCAGGCGGATCCATCGGAAGCGAATTATGCAGACAAGTTGCAGTATTCCATCCAGCAAAAATGATCCTACTCGATTCTGCAGAAACTCCCCTTTACGAAATAGATTACGAACTAAGAAAAGTTTTTAAAGATAGCGGGATCCAATTCAGAGCGGTGATCGCAGATATTAAAAATCCACTCAGGATAGGTTCCGTTTTTGAATCGGATCGTCCTCAAGTAGTATTTCATTCTGCAGCTTATAAACATGTTCCTATGATGGAGATCAATCCATCCGAAGCAGTTTTAAATAATGTACTAGGAACTAAGAACTTAGCAGATATTTCTAGAATTTATGGCACCGAACGTTTTGTTTTAATTTCCACAGACAAGGCGGTCAATCCAGTAAACATAATGGGCGCCTCTAAGAGAGTTGCAGAATTATATCTGCAGGCGATCTCCCAAGGTACCAAAACAAAATTTATCACAGTAAGATTTGGTAACGTGTTAGGCTCCAGTGGTTCAGTTATTCCTAGATTCAGAGAACAGATCAGTAATGGTGGTCCTGTGACTGTGACCCATCCTGATATTATCCGTTATTTTATGACAATCCCGGAAGCTACACAATTGGTTTTGCAAGCAGCTGCTATGGGGGAGAAGGAAGAAATTTTTCTCCTAGATATGGGAGAACCGATCCGCATACTGAATCTTGCAGAAGATATGATCCGACTTTCAGGATTCAGGCCTTATACAGATATTCCAATTGTGTTCACAGGTTTAAGACCTGGAGAAAAACTATTCGAAGAACTGCTGTTAGATCTAGAAGGGATCAAAAAAACACATCATCCAAAAATCAGGATTGCAGCCCCCTTAGAGGAAGGAGATCCTAGCAGCTTCCAGGCCAGATTTAACTCTTTATTAGAAGCAGCTAAATCAGATCGAGAAGATGAGATTTTCTCATCTTTTAAGACTCTCGTGCCTGAATACAAAATACATAAAGAATATATCAGCGAGGAATCCTCGCGTAAGTTGAAAAATGATGGATAGTCCGAATTTAGAAGACATACAAGCACTTCGAGAATTCAAAAAACAACTCTTCTCGGTGTACTGGGAAAGGTTCGGCACCTTTTACGTACACGTAATGCCTCATCCAGATCTAAAAATTGGAAAAAGAGGACTAGTGGGAGAAGAGCCAGAATCAGGTATCATCCTAGTCATAGGACCCCGCGCCGCAAGAGATATCAAAATAGAAGAAGAATGGGTCTATGCAGAACTTCAGTTCGGCTATACCTGGGAAGAAGTCTTTCTACCCTGGGACGGAATTTTCAGATATTTCGACAAATCCCAACAAACTGTCACTCAAATGAGAATCTATTTAGGTAAACCGGAACTACCTCCTAAAAAAGAGGACGTGTCTACGGCAGAAACCAAAGAAGAAGTTTCCGATCCTGAATCCGGATCTTCTAAACGAAAAGATAATGTAATCCAAGTAGA
This sequence comes from Leptospira koniambonensis, assembly GCF_004769555.1. NCBI lineage: Bacteria > Pseudomonadati > Spirochaetota > Leptospiria > Leptospirales > Leptospiraceae > Leptospira > Leptospira koniambonensis. Next base: position 92,040 of record NZ_RQFY01000007.1, read on the forward strand.
CTTCGGGAGTAAAACAAAGAAATGAGCAAATACAAATGGTTTGTTGCCGGGGACCTGGATGGATTCTTCGGACTGATGATCGATAACCTGATCCAAATTTTGGTTCTAGTAGCTTTATGTATCGGCTTTTGTGGAATGCCTCAGGATTTCGTATTCAGAGTGGTCATTCCAGGAGCTGCAATCTCTCTACTTGTAGGAAATCTTTTTTACGCATGGCAAGCAAGGCAACTTTCGATCTCAGAAAACAGAAGTGACGTAACTGCATTACCTTACGGGATCAATACTGTGTCCTTATTTGCATTCGTATTTTTCGTAATGTTCCCGGTTTATCAAAAAACGAATAGTTATAAAGCAGCTTGGTCTATTGGACTTCTTGCAAGTTTTGTATCAGGTTTGATCGAATTTTTTGGAGCATTTATTGCGGAGAAGATCCGTAAAGCAACTCCAAGAGCAGCACTTCTTTCTGCACTTGCTGGGATTGCACTTACATTTATCTCCATGGACTTTTTAGTCCGTACATTCTTAAATCCACTGGTCGCATTCGTTCCTTTCGGAATTATACTACTGCAATACTTTGGAAGAGTGGTATTTCCATTTAAGATCCCGGGTGGACTTATCTCTGTGATTGTAGGAACCCTACTTGCTTGGTATCTTCCCCATATCACTGGGAAACAAATGATGGATGGAGCTGCCTTACACTCCTCTATCGATTTTGGATTTAATTTTCCAGTTTGGAGCGGTGGAGATCTATTCGAAGCTTGGAGCCAAATCGGTATCAGAGAATATTTATCTGTGATATTACCGATGGGAATTTTTAACGTAATCGGTTCATTACAAAATATTGAATCTGCAGAAGCAGCTGGAGATAAATACAATACCAGAAATTCACTCATGATGAATGGTGTTGGAACAATTGTTGGCTCTTTATTCGGATCTCCTTTCCCTACTACAATTTATATTGGCCATCCAGGTTGGAAAGCGCTCGGAGCAAGATCAGGTTATTCCAGTTTAAACGGAATTTTTATGACTTTGATTGCTTTCTTCGGGTTGGTTAGTTTTGTATGTGCTCTCATCCCAGTCGAAGCTGGAATGGCAATCGTACTTTGGATTGGTATCGTAATCGGTGCGCAAGCATTCGAAGCTACACCTACTAGACACGCACCTGCGGTTGTGCTTGGACTTCTTCCTGCTCTTGCTGGTTGGGGAGTTTTGATGATCCAAAGTGCATTCAATTATGCGGCTCCAATTCTTGCAAAAGCGATAGAAGGAACAGAAGCAGCTTCTAAAACCCAGAATATCTGGCTTTCTACAGTGCCTTTAGATCAGCCGATTTTTCCGTATTCACTCGGTGGATTGTTAAGTTTATCCCAAGGATTTTTACTTTCTTCTATGGTTTGGGCTGCGATCGCAACATTTGTGATCGATAGAGATTTTAAGAAGGCGATAATAGCAAGTTTGGTGGGTGCATTCCTTGCTGGAACAGGATTTATACATTCTTATTCCTTGGCTGGAAACGCAATTTTGAACTCTTTTCAGCTAAACCTGGGTCCATTTGTTTGGGCATATTTATTACTTGCGGGACTTTTTCTTCTAGCTTCTTTCTTAAAGAAGGAACCTAGAGCGGTCTAACCATTACCGGAATTTAGAAGACCGGCGGGCACGGAGTTACCGAGGCCTAAAAAACTTCTAAAAAGGAGAACTGTTCGCCTATGGCGCTTTTTCGCAGATTTGGATTATTCGCGCTTACTAATATCGCGGTAATCTTCACGATCGGATTACTACTCAGACTTTCTGGATTGGATGTATATTTAGCCAAGTCCGGAATGCCTTACGCTACTACCCTTCTATTGGCAACAATCTGGGGTATGGGAGGTGCATTCGTTTCCTTGTTGCTTTCCAAGTTTATGGTAAAGTCCTCCATGGGAGTCCAAGTCATAGATCCTAGAAACGCATCCGGATGGCAAAGAGATCTTTTAACTAGAGTGCAAAGATTGGCGCAGGCGGCTGGACTTCCTATGCCAGAAGTTGGATATTACGAATCTCCTGAGATAAACGCATTCGCTACTGGTCCTAGCAGAAATAGCGCATTAGTTGCTGTTTCCACCGGGCTCTTGAATGGAATGGATAGCGAAGAATTGGATGGAGTTTTAGGACACGAACTTTCTCACGTAGCCAATGGAGACATGGTGACCATGACATTGGTACAAGGTGTGGTCAACTCGTTCGTGATCTTCTTCGCTTGGATCGTAGCTAAAGTTATCATTTCTCAATTGAATCGTAATGATGATAGAGGATCCAGTGGTGGATTCTTTATGGAGTTTATGATCAGACAACTTTTGATGGTGGCCTTTGGACTTTTAGGTTCCATTGTTGTGGCTTATGTTTCCAGAGCCAGAGAGTATCGCGCAGATGCTGGTGGTGCAAAATTAGCCGGAAGATCTAGCATGATCTCTGCTTTAGAAAGATTAAAAGTAGCTTTCAATAGAGATCCAGTCGATCAAAGAGGAGAAAACATCGCCGCTTTGAAAATTTCAAATAGAGCCGGAGGACTTGCTTCCTTATTTGCAACCCACCCTCCTCTAGAAGAAAGAATTGCTGCTCTTAGAGCAAAAGCATACTAACCTAAACACGCGGCCTTCTTTTCTGGAGGCCGCTCCTATTACCCATTGAAAAAAGAATTGTTTGTTCCTTTCCGGAAAATGGAATTGGACTTCGAGCCCATGTCCATAGTTAAAAGCAAAATTCGCACGATCCCGGATTATCCCCGCAAAGGAATCCTATTCAGAGACATCACTTCCCTATTATTAGATCCGGAAGGTTTAGCTCTTACCATAGGTACTTTCGTAGACCGGTACACAGGTAAAGGAATCACTAAAGTAGCCGGAATTGAAGCCAGAGGTTTTATCATTGGTGCACCTCTCGCATTCCAACTAGGAGTCGGATTCATTCCGATCCGTAAAAAAGGAAAACTTCCTTCCGAAACAGTTTCCCAAGAATACGATTTAGAATACGGAAAAGATGTGATCGAGATCCATAAGGACTCAGTTGTACCTGGAGATAGGATACTACTTATGGACGACTTGATCGCAACGGGCGGAACAATGATCGCTGCAGTTCAGTTATTACAAAAGCTTGGCGCAGAAGTTCCAGAAGTAGGAGTCATCATTGATCTTCCTGATCTGGGCGGAGCTACAAAATTAAGCAAAGATTTAGGTGTAAACGTATTCTCTATTTGTGAATTCGAAGGACATTAAAAATCTCATGCGGATCCTGAAATCTGGTCTGATCGTACTAGTATTCTCTCTTCATTTCCCTCTTTTCTCTGAAGAAAAAAGTGATTTCGATCATGTGCGAAAAGCAGTCGTACAGATCAAAGTATATTCTCAAGCATTCAGCACTTTTACTCCCTGGGCCACTGATGGTGTTCGTGCAAGTTCAGGCACTGGTTTCTTGATCGGGAATAAAAGAATATTAACAAATGCTCATGTTATCTCAAATGCAAAATACGTTCAAGTACAGAGATATAATCAGACAGAGTGGTACAGGGTAAAAATCCTACATGTAGCGCACGATTGCGATTTAGCAGTTTTAGAAGCAGAAGATCCAGAATTTTATAAAGATTCCACTGAACTTAGCTTGGGGGAAATTCCTGAACTAAATTCTTCCCTCATCGTTGTGGGATATCCAATCGGAGGAAATAAAGTCTCCGTAACCAGAGGGATCGTTTCCAGAAAGGAACAATCCAAATACGAGCATTCTTCCGTAGATAGTCACTTAGTATTACAAGTAGATGCTGCAATCAATCCAGGGAACTCAGGTGGGCCTGCTATTCAAAATAATAAGGTAGTAGGAGTCGCTTTCCAAGTCGCAACCAAAGGGGAGAATATTGGTTATCTCATCCCTACAAAAGTGATCCGCCATTTTCTAAAAGATATAGAAGACGGAATATATGACGGTTATGTGGAACTTGGTATAGGAACATTCAATTCTTTTAATACTTCTCTCAGAAAAGCAAAAGGTATCCCTGAAGGTTTAGAAGGTGTATTTGTAACCAGAATTCTTCCTAACGGCTCCGCAGATGGATATCTGAAAGAAGGAGATTATCTAACAGAGATAGATGGTCTTACAATCGGAAGAAATGGAACAATCACCTTAGATAAAGACGCCAGAGTTGATTTTACAGAAACTGTAGATGATAAATATTCAGGCGAGCCGATCCGATTCAAAGTATTCCGAAATGGCAAACTCATTGATGTAGAATTCAAAGCCAAAAGGATGCCTGATTTCGATTTTATGAGAAACAGGTACGATGCACCTTTTGATTATTCTATGATTGGTGGATTATTATTCCAAGAGATGACCAGAGATCTTCTGGGCGCTTGGTCTAGAAGTGGCAACACTTCCGGCGGCAGCCAGTTCTTATACAGATACGATTATTTTATAGAAGATGGGATCGGCAGAACTAAAAAAGCGGATGTGGTTTTGTACAGAAAATTGGCCCACCCTGTAAATTCTTCCTCCGATTATTTTCTAAATCTAGTTCTGGAATCTGTTAATGGAGAAGCGATCAATAGTCTCGCAGATCTGAAAAAGATGATTTCAGAATCCAAGTCCAAATTCTTAAAATTAAAATTTTTGAATATAGATCTTCCATTGATCTTGGATAGAGAGGAAGCCCAAAAAGCAGATTCCCAGATCAGAAGCACCTACGGTTTGGAGTAATACGTGAAATCCAAGATCCTTCTAATCATTATAAGCATTTGTGTTTTCAGCTCTGGGCTTTCCGCTAAAAAGCCAAAACAGTCCGCGAATAAATCTACTCCTGTTTCAAATGGGATTTTGTCCCAGGCAAAAGCAGAAGAAGAATACAAAAAGAGCATAGTCCAGGTAAAGATCTCTTACCAAGAGCCAGATTATTTCAATCCTTGGAAAAAGAAAAATCCAAAGGTAAGAAGAGGCGTTGGGATTGTAGTCCCAGGAGAAAAGATCCTATTACCAGCACATCTACTCACCCACTCCACATTGATTGAAGTTAAAAAACATTCTTCTTATGCGGAGACAAAGGCGACTGTTGCAAGACAAGATTCAGAATCCGACCTCGCACTTTTAAAAATAGAAGAAGAGAACTTCTTCAAAGATCTAACTCCTTTTGAATTCCAAAAAGAGATAAATTATCCTAGACAAGTTTCTATCTACCAATTAGACAATTCTGGTTCTATACAATCCGCTTCTGGTGCCCTCATCAGCATGGACTTGGATCAATATCCTCAAGGAATGGTAGAACTTCCTGTATTGGATGTAAACTCCACTGAAACATTAAATGGAAACGGAGAAGTTCTATTAGAAAAAGGAAAAGTAAGCGGAATACTTTTCGACTTCTCCGGAGATAAAAATTCTGGCAGAGCAATTCCTTCTTTTTTAATCAGCAAATTCCTGGGAGATTTTGGTAAGACTGAAATTCCTTTTAAAGGTTTCCGTTATAGACCGATCATGGACAAGGCTACCAAGGATTTTTATTCTCTCAAAACAAAAGACCAAGGGATTTTAGTAGCAGAGATCATACCTGATAGTTCTGCAGATGGAATATTAAAAATAGGTGATGTGGTTCTTGAGTTCGGCGGCAAAAAGATAGACTCAAAAGGATATTTCCATCATCCAAAGTATGGTAAACAGGTTCTTTCTTATATAGCTCATTTAGGTGACGAATTCGGTTACCAAATCGGAAAACAAATCCCAGTCAAAATTATCCGATCCGGTAAAGAAGAAGAAGTCCAACTTACTTTAAAAACATTTCCTTATTCTTCTATCCGCATTCCTCATAGAAACCTAGGATCAAAATCAGAATATTATTTTGATGGCGGGTTCTTATTTGTAGAACTTTCGGAAGGTTATTTATTGGAATGGGGAAAAGATTGGAGATCTAAAGTAGATCGCAAACTTCTATATACATTCGATTATCATAAGTTCAGCACAGGCGACAAAAAAGAAGGTAAATTTGTATTACTTTCCCAGGTCATTCCGGACGAATCCAACCAAGGATATCATGAGGTTTCCGGAAGATTAGTAGATGAAGTAAATGGCAAGCCTGTTCAATCCATCCAAGATATTTCTAACGAAATAAAATCATCCAAGTCCAGGTACATTACGATTTTATTAGATGATGGAACAGATGTCGTTTTGGATAAAGAAAGCCTAAGTGCCGCTAACCAAAGGATCCAAAAAGAATATAGGATTCCTAAATCCTCCATGGGTTCTCGCTAAAAGGGCCACACTTCTTCTTTTTTTATAAACGTTCGTACGAAAAAAGGCCCAAAACTAGGCCTTTGCGGAAAGAATTCTCCTTTAGTCCCGGTCTAATTCTATAGGAATGAAAGTTTGGAACGATTATACAGAATTCTCCCGATTTAGATTGGGACTTTTTGCAAATCAAACCTAAACTTCCGCCAGATCGGCAGCTTTAATGAGTTTTTCTACCAGAGTTCTTTAGGGTTTTTTCTTTGCCCGTGAGCTGGTTTCGAAAATATGGCAGGTATAGCCGATAAGAGAGGGTTCTTATGAAACGGACCGAATTGGAGAGACGAGAAAGAGATCTCCGCAAAGCGCAAAAAAAGGAAGAAGCCCTAGATAAACGCGGAGGCGGGAACGGAGTCGGCGATTTTATCGATCAACTTTCCGGGTTATTCCGTTACGACGCTACTGAGATCTTTAATACAAAAGACGATATCAATATTCTGGAAGTTTTGGAAGAGATGCAAGTGATCCTTCCCCAGAAAAAATGGGACGATGTTCTTAAAAAGGCGATTAAGAAAACTGGTGTTTTAGAAAAAGACAGAGCCTATAAAGAACTCTTAGAGCTTCTAAACGTAGAAGAAGAAAACGAGGACGAAGAGGAAGAAGTAGGCGTTTAATCGCCTACTTTGCCTGAATGACAAACCGATTTTCGGATTGTTCTTCACTTCTAAAAGATCATAAAGTTCTCGAAATCCTTTCCGAATTCTCTCCTGAATTCGTAGGTTCCATTCCAATCGGAGTGGACCTTCCCCAATCTGACATTGATATTATTTGCGAGTTAAGACCTTCTTTATTAAAAGTTTTAGGATCATTTTCTTCTTATCCTAATTATCATCTTTCCGAAAAAGTTTTGGGTAATGTGCCTTCTATCATTTGTAGATTCCGTTTAGGATCTGAAAAGGTGGAGATCGTGGCACAAAACCTTCTCCCTAAAAAACAAATCGCGTATCTACATATGATCATAGAAGAGAAGGTCCTGAAAGATAAAGGGGAAACTTTTAGGCTGTCTGTTTTGGAGAAAAAGAAAGAAGGGAAAAATACGGAGGCGGCGTTTGCTGAACTTTTAGGTTTGGAAGGAGATCCATATTCTTCACTTTTAGAATATGGAGAAAGGGAATATTAGAGAAACTCGGGGAAGTTCCCTTCCCCGAGAAAGATCTTAATGTCTTCTTGGTTTGTTGAAAGTCTGAGGTTTTGCGATATCGATATTCAAAGTTCTACCTTTGAACTCAGTCCCGTTTAGACTGTTCTTCGCGTTTTCAGCTTGCTCCTCGCTAGCCATTTCCACGAATCCGAATCCTTTACCTTCAATTACTTTTGCGTAAGCTACTTCTCCGTAGTTGGAGAACAGGTCACTGATTTCCTGCTGGCGAACGGAGTAATTAAGATTTCCTACAAAGAGTTTGCGATTCTGCATGCTTTCCTCGAACAAAAAATTTAGGCAGCTTCCGACTCGCAAACGAAGACCAATTCGCCTTCCGTAAGACTAAACACTCTTTAAGAACAGCGGGATTGATTTGAATGATCGTAAAATCGCGGATAGCAGGGTTTCTAAGAGAAGCAAAGCTCGGATTTCACCGATCTGATTACAATGACACGTGCGGATTTCTGAACAGCGGACCTACAATTCGGCCATTCTAATTCTTTTATAAGAAGAATCAAGTCTAAGAAAATTTTTGATGACTTGTTTGCAAAAAAACAGGGTTACGACGAGTAGTCAGATCACCAGACCAAGTGACGTAAAGTTTTGGAAACGAATGCCAATTTTATTAAAAACGAAACTAGAATAATGCCTGTTAAAACCCAATAAGTTCCGCTCGGAAGGCTATCATCTTCATTTTCCCAAAAAATTAATATAGGGAGGCTGAATGTAAACATTCTAGAAACGTTCTCATACGTAGCCCAATAGAGAACATAACCTCCAGCATACGCGGTCAATAAAAGAATTCCAAAGCCTAACCTAAACGCCAGACCCTTCTTCCAATCACCTCTGAATAAAAGGTAGGTTCCAGATAAAAGAAGAAGTACCAAAGGGAATCTGGAGAATTTTTTGATCAGAAGAATAAGATTTCGATCTCCTGAAACTATAACTTGTTGGAGTTCCCCAAAATATCCTAAAAGCCCTCCGAATGGATCAAAGAAATGACCTAAACTTCCAGGGGTCCATTCCGGGAATTGGGTTCTTAAATATAAACTCCAGGCTCCAGGCAGGATTAAAGAAGAAGCTACCCAGATACTTTTTTTGAAATCTTTTTCTAGTAATGTAATTAGGCCCAAAGGGAAAAACAAAAAGATCGCCTGCTCTTTTGTGAGAATTGCAAGACCGGCTAACAAGGAAAAGGTGATAAATCTATTTCGGGCAAAGGACCAATATGCCAGAACGCTTAGTCCCATCATCACTGTGTCTGAAACTAGTAAGATATAACTTCCCAAAGCAAATGGAGAAAATAGATAGAACGAACTTAAATATTTTTTAGGATCAGGCAATAAGTCTCGGATCGCAAGATACGAAAGATAGAAGATCCCTAAATTTAGAATGTACATCCCGATGATGGTTGCATTCATCCCGAACCAGCCAAATGGAGAAACTAAAAGTGGATATCCTATCCTAGGTGCTCTAAAACTAGTCTCAAAACCGTTTGGCCAATCTAAACTAAAACCGGACAACATTCTAGAATAATAATAAAAGATCTGCCCGTCATAACCTGCACCCAGGTTCCCCTCTTCTCCTAAGAATACAATCGCACCTGGAGGAGTTTGCTCTTTGTTTTGGTCCGCGAATTCTTTTCCAAAATTTACCTGAGAACTAGGGCTCCAAGAGTATTTCTTCCAAACACAAAAAGACGAAAAGGAATACAGAATGACAAAAACTACAGTAACTAGTTTAGGATTTCCTAAAGCGGTAAGCCACTGTGATTTCAATTTTTCATTTGGTAAAAATTTAGATAAGAATCCGGACATTTTACTTTTCCGTTAATGTTTCTGAGATCCAATCTGCATACAGATCTGAGGATTTTTCGGAAGCCTGGTAGGTCAAATGGTGAGGATCTAGAAAAGATCTTTTATCCTCAAAATCAGAAATTACATTTTTGAATTTATACTTAGTTTTCCCTAAGTTTTCTAAATAAGAAATATATCCTTTATACCAAGGGCTGGACCCGTACACTTCTCTTTCGATTGGATTTTCAGGAGAATTTACAAGAACCACTTGGATACCTTGAGATTCTAAATACTCTATTCCTTTTTTCAGATATTCCAATTCAGACCATGTAAAAAATTTTGGAAAAGATGCGAGTTTGATCTTTGCCATTCTAAGAGTGACAAGTCTAGACATTTTGGAACTTTCTCCCTTATATCCATAAATCCTTTCTATATAATCTTTGGAATAAGTAGAGTCATCCATTTTGGAAAGTCTAGAATCATCTAAACCTGGAATTCGAATATAAGAGATATGTTTTCGGATCTCATTTCTGCAGAAGTTTTGAGAAAGTCTGATGCCATAAATTTCTTCTGTTCCGAAAATCCTTGCATCCACTTGTAAAGAAGAGATTTTTTTATCAGAAGCAATTCTAAGTTTGGTTTTATCTGATTTTTCTGGAACATTAAATTTGATCGTATGCCAACCTGATTTAGGGAAAGTTTTATCGAATAGGATCGGTTTACCTTCTCCCCAAATTCTTAAAGTAGTATTCTTCTCTTGGAAAAATACACTCTCTTCGAAAACTCCATTCTTCAATTCGCAGTCGATTGAGAATTCAGGTTTGGCCCACCCTCTTAGATAAATACCTTCTTCCGGGATGATCCCTGTATAATAATGGTAGGATCTCCCACTTCTAAGATGGTTTTCTATCCAAGCATCCATTGGATCATATAAAAAGCTGCGATATCTGATCACTAAGAATAGAGATCTGGAGAGAAGAGATAAAACTGCAGATTTGCCTGTTTTCAGAATATCCCGATACTTCTCCCTTAAATATTGGGCAGGATAGATCATCCTATTTTGGTGCCTTGTTTTTGCGGAAACATCATCCAAAGCTTTTTCTGAATATTCTAAATTTTGAAAGTCTATGATAGACTTTTCTTGGAATAACAGGTTTTGTTTGTATTGAGCAAGTCTTGCCTCGTTTTCTTTTTCTGTGATCAGAAAATCCAGTTGAAGATCCGCAGGATTTAAAACGAAAAATACAAGTTTAGGCTTTTTAGAAACTATATCTTCCTTATAAAAATAAAAATCAGAAGGTGTCAAAGCAGGGTGAGAATAAAATTCTGTGCGAATAGATTTGTCTTTAAGTTTTTCATTCATTCTTTCGGGAAGAGAAGAATAAAGAGCTACACTACTTCCTACAATCAATGCGCCTTTTTCGTTTTCCTTAAATTCAATCCTTCTTCTTTTTTCCAAGAAGTTGAACCAAGGAGAAGTATCCCATTCTAGTTCGTTCGGAAATCCAAAAAGTAAATTCTCCAGCACGACCCGATCTATAATGGAGAATAATGCGAGAAATAGAATGCTTAAATAGAGTATTTTAAATTTTAGTTTTTTTTGATTCATTTGGAGGAGGTATTACATTCGGAACAAATGCCATATAAAATAATTTCATGAGAATCTAATGTAAATCCCTTAGGCAAATTTTCCATAGGGAAAGGACAGATCTCCACGTCAAAAACACGATCGCAGACTTTACAATGGAAATGATGATGATGGTCTAGATGACTTATCTCGAAACGAGATGATTCTCCGGGCAATTGGATCTCATGGATCGAACCTGCATCCAACAAATGGTTCACAGAACGATACACGGTAGCGATCCCAATATTCTGTATGGATTTTTTGGAGATGTCGTGGATTTCCTTTACCGAAAGAGGACCTTTTGCGTCACGGATGACTCTCAGGATCTCGCCCTTTTGTTTGGTGTTTCGAGAGGCGGATTTTTTATCTTCTTCCATTCGGATCGGCTTCGAATCTTATCTTGCTCCAAGAAGGAAGCATATGTCAACCCGATAAATCCGCTTTTAAAGCGCTTGTAGGAGTTCCTACATGCGAACCAAATTGTATTTTCGAAATTCTAAATTCTAATTTTTGGTTTTCTTCTTTATTGAATCCAAATAGATTCGATCTAATGAGGAAAATATTTTTAGTCCTCTATTTTTTATTCGCCTGTTCTCAATCGGATCATCTTATTTCAGTAAGAAATTCTGAAGGTGAGATCTTAGGTAAATATCCTAAAGAAATCCGTTGGTTGGGATTTAGAAACAATCCAACTTGGACTGACCTTTCTCCATTCTCTAGATTAGAGGCCCTAGAACTAAATTCTAAAGACCTAAAATCATTAGAAGGTTTGCCCGATCTTCCTAAACTCAGATATATTCATCTATCTGGATCTTTAGTTAAGGACCTTTCTCCATTAAATCGTTTTGCAAAATTGGACAGCCTGATTCTAAACCAAACTGAAATAGCTGATCAAGATCTGAAAAATTATCTGCATTGGAATAGGTTGACTAGAATTGAACTGACTGATTCAAAAATTTCCGACCTAGGTTTTTTGGGACCTAGCTGCAGCGTTAGGCATTTACAACTTAAGAATACTAAGATCACGGACCTAAGACCTCTGGAAAATTGTACAAAACTAATGGAATTATACCTGGGAGGGACCCAAATAAAGGATTTAAGCCCCCTATATGGTCTTACGAACCTGATCCATTTACAACTGGACGGTTCAGATGTTTCAGCAAAAGAAATTTCTGATTTTAGAAAGATCCTTCCTTATGTAAAGATCATGCCTGGTTTGCGCAGGATCTTAAATTCAGAGAATGGACTGGATTAATACTATAAGGCGAGAGGCCTTGCTTCTCCAGGATTTGTGTATAAGATCATATCTCCAGGCTGAGCATGATTGGATTTTTCAGTTTTAATCTCTCCCGTGGTTTCAACAGTTTTAAGAGAATTCAATTCAGTTTTTCTTCCATCTTGTTTTTCTAATATAGCCTTGGCACCTTTTCTGACCCTGGAAAGACGGATCCCCCAAATACTTGTGATAGTTGGATCTGATTTTAATATAATCGCAGAAATTTGAGAAATATTAGAAGATTTAGATTTTTTTAGAAGGACCCCCTCTTCTTCTCCTTCTGGGCCAGGAGTTAAACGAATATCTTCCGGGCCTGATTTCCATATTAGAAATTCGAAATGATCGCATTCGTATGCTCTAGTTAAAGTCCAACGATCTCCAGGATTTTTACTTGTGAACATCCTACAAAGTCGGGGACGAAATCTAAAAAATTTTCCGGACTCATCTAAATTTAGTTTTCCTTCAAACCTTGTTTCTTCCCAGTTTTTGGATTCAGTCACTGTTAGTTGACTGATCAACATTTCTTTTTTGTTGGAATGATTTAGATAAACCTGTCGGATATAAAACCCGGTTGGGATTTTTTTGATCTCGGAAAAATATTCTCCGCTATCCGGAATGGAATCAAATGCGGGGATCTGTGGACCTGGGATCGGATCTTTTTGTAAGGGAGAAGGACGAAATCCGCAATTATATCCTAACGAAAAAATTACGATATATTGAAATTTTTTGGAAAAAAATTTCCAAATCTTCGGAACCGTTTTAGCCAATGATCCTTGCTCCCATTCGACCCTGAATAATTATTGACCTTAACAAAAAGGATCAAGGCGTAAAGCTAGTTTCCTTTTTCGGTAGGAAAGATCATGAAGGTTTCGACCGGAGACGGTTTTTGGAAGTCCCTTTGTATGCCAATAGGCAGATCTTTATATACGTTTGTACTTTCGGTTTCTTTGATATTCCTACTTTCTGACTGCGTGGTCAGCCATGATGCACTAGGCACTCAAGACAAAACAGAGCCTAGTATAGACGATCTACTTTCATTAGCCAGAGTATCTAGTTCTTGTGGTGGCAATAATACATTCTGGATCCGCAATCTTGTAAAAAACAATTCTAACTGCGTGCAAACTGTCAAGGTAGCATCCGGATCTCACGTAAACATCTACACGACTAGCAGTTTGGAATCCGCTTTAGATTATCAATATATCGCTCAAGAGTTTGATTCAAAAATTTATCCAAGACTAGGCGAAGCATTCGGTTTCTCAGATGATCTGGACGGAGACGGAAAAGTTGCAGTCATCGTTTCAGATATTCATGATGGAAGCAAAACAGGTTCTTCTTTTGTGGCAGGATTTTTCGATCCTGTGGATTATTTTCCAGACAATTCCAGTTATGCGGTCCGTTCTAATTATGCAAATATAGTGTATATGGATGGAGTAGAACTGGTTACAGTTCGAAATTCTGACCTTGCCCAAGGAAAACCAGATACATTCTTAGCCACTCTCGCCCATGAATACCAACATTTGATCCGATTCCAGTATGAGGCTCGGATCATGAGCCAAGGTGGAGGAAGAGACGAGGCCTGGATCAATGAAGGGACTAGCGAAGTAGCTGCAGATATCGCGGGTTATTCTCCTCAGATTAACAGGATCAATTGTTATAGAGGTAGGAATTCCAACGCATGCTCCAGAGGAGCAAATGGAAATAGTATATTTGGAAGTTCCAAATTTAACTCTCTAGTTGATTACGCATTCGCCTACTCCTTTATGAAATACTTATATATGATCTCAGGAAGTGATACAGATTCCAGAAATTCATTCTTTAGAACTGGAGTCCAAGGCCCTAAAGGTTATAGAGCCTCAGATGCAACTGGATTATTCCATCTATTCAAAACAAGTGCTGATAATTATCTAACATCTTCTCAAGAAGTAAAAAATGCACTTGGAACAGATGGGTCTGCTATCTTTATGAAAATTTATCCTGCATTCTTATGGCAGTCTTTAGGAGATGTTTCTCCAGAGTTTGCACAAGCAGGAACAGATACAAATGGAGCTTCTGGATTTTTACAAGATATCACTAAAACAATCCAATCTTTCCCATTCCCCGCAGCAGGAACAGATGGAGATGTTCTCAGAAAATTATACGATCCACTCAGAATACCAGAAATCACTCCGTTAGGAACATTAAACCCTGGCCAGATCCAATTCGTAAAAGCAGATCGTTCTAATTCAAACTCAACAACTAGATTAGTATTATTAAAAAAGAATATAGATGGAGCTTTATATTCTCTACAGATCAATACAGAAATGAAAAGATCAGGAGATATTTCGGTATCTTTAGGAATTACTGAGAGTGACGACGAAGGCGGAGAAGAAGCGATTGTTCTTCCAGAGTCTTCTGACTCTCGTCCGATCTGTCCTCATGAGTTTTTTAAACTCTCTCGGAATCGGACGAAACAGAAAATTTTTAACGAATATAAAGGCCTATAATTAAGGCATTCCTGAAAGAAGGGATTTAAATTCTCCCATTCTTTCTTCCGCTACTTTTTGGGCAGCTTCCATAGATTGGTTCACGGCTTGCTTTATACTTTTTTGAAGTAGTTTTTTATCATTCTTAGCAAGCAAAGAATCTTCGATACGGATCTCTTGTACGGTTTGTTTACCGTCAGTAATGCAGACGACCAATTCGTTCTTGGATTTTCCCTCGAAGGTTAAAGCCTCCAGTTCCTTCTCCAATTTTTTCATACGAACCCGCATCTGGTTCATTTGTTTTAGATTATCTAAACTTTTGCCGAACATCGAACACTCCCGGTCTTTCTTGATAGGATTTTCAGACCGGGAAGCGGAGCAAGAAATTAAACCAGGCTGGGTCCGGTTTCTCCTATTCTCTCTGGCAGATCTCGGATTTGTTCCGAGCTTGGTTCCCAAGTAAATTGGTCGGGGATGAGTTCTCTCAAAACCGGTTCGTCACTTAAAAAGCCCCCGGTCCTGACTGGGGCAATTCCCAAACTGACTAAGAATCCCATACTCGCAACCAAGGTTACCAGAAGAGAGGACTCAATATTGATATTTGCCCGACGTTCCATGACTGTATATAAAGTATCGGCCATTTCGGGGGAGACTGATTAGAGGATTTCTGAGAAAAAATCGGACTTAGATAGGTTTTTAGGACAATAAAGCCGAAACTCTGTGTGCCCCGTGAACTCTGTGCGAAACGTCCTTTTGCATCTAGTTTTCGCACGGAGACCGCAAAGATCACAGAGGACTTAATTCTCTTCCCCGTCTCGTTTGCGGTCTATTCGCTCTTCTATGATCCTAAAAAGCGAGCCGTTCGGGTATTTTCCTGATTTGGAGATCCGACCAGCTGGAACACCGAAAATATCTGGAATTAGATCTTCTACATGAGAGCAGGAGAATATCTGGAAATTTCCCTTTCTCATACTTTCTCGGATCTCGCGGGGAAGATTCAGATCCCTCATATTATCTTTAGGAATATAAATTTTGTATTTCTCTCGAGTAGAGCCCGTGAGTCGGATCACATCAAACCAGGCCTGGATCTTAGTGTTCACTGAACCTACAGGAAGAATATCTCCGTACTGAGAAAGAGCGCCAGTTACTGCAATATTACAAGGTATCTCCAAGCCGGAAAGCGCAGAAAGAAGTGCCAGAAGTTCTGCACAACTTGCTGAGTCCCCATCGATTGGAGAACTATTTTGTTCAAATAGAATAGAAGCATCCAAACCAAAAGATTGGGTATGAGAAAACATTCCTTTGATATAGGACTGCAGGATAAAAACTCCCTTATCGTGAAGGCTTCCGGAAAGATTTACTTCTCTTTCTATATTGATCAGGTTTCCGGAGCCCAAGGAAACCCTGGCAGATACTTGATTCACTTGTCCAAAGTCGAGTAAAGAAGACTGCAGCAAAATTACGGAAAGTCCATTGATCCGCCCTGTCTTCTTTCCTTTGAGCGGGACTGAGATAAGACCTTCTTTGATATTTTCTATATATTTTCTTTTATGGATGGCAGTTCTTTTTTGGATGAGAGAAGGACCCGCTTCTATCTCTGCCCTTCCCACTGCCTTCTTACCTTTATTATTAAATGCTAATACTTCCCTTACAAAAGAACGAAGCTCTGAAAGATGTAAAGAAAGTCTAGTCTGGCTATCGTTCCATCTAAGTGCAAGTTCTAGAAGTGAATCCAGAGCTGCTTGGTCCAAAGGAGGATAACCCGGCTTCTCCCAAGATTTAACGAGTCCAGAAAAAACAGGAAGCCAGGATTTTTCCAAACTGATCTCGTAAGGCATGTGAATTTTAAAATCAAAACTTCCGTAAAAGTCAGCGTCTATCTGAGAGATAGAATCTACTTCAGTTTCTTCTCCCACTAAGATAAGTCTAAATCTAGAATCTATACTTGGATGAAATCGATTGATATTGGTTGAATCGGAACCTTCTGGAAGAGAAAGAAAATCTATCTTACCAGTTAAGAGCACACCTTTCAGAAAATAATAAAGATCCGGATCTTCTACAAATGGTTTGATTGGAAGAAGTAAAAGTCCGCCGTTTGCTTCTGAAATTTTTCCTGGCCTATACTTGTTCTCAACAGGAAATCCTGCTAAGGATAATAATGTAGGATTTGGTTCTGCGATTACAGGTTGGTCTTTTACAATCTCTTCTAGGTATTGTCCGAATTGCAAAAGGTTTGCTTCTATCTCTGGACCGGTGATTAGGATATGTCGGAAGAGTCCTGGGTTGCCAAGGGCTTGGCGGAATGTTCTCACCTCTTCCTTATGAAATACTAAAAAGTCAGGCAGTCCGTTTAATTTAGCCGGCTTTGCCGCTTTAAATCTAATTTCAGTTTGCCCAGGAAGAACCTTTCTTAACACCTTTCCCATTTTCCTTTTCGGCTTAGAATTCCTCAATTAAATAAGTTGGGATCAGATTTTTTCAGGATCCAAAATCAGCATAGAATCTCCGTAGGAAAAGAAACGAAAATTTTGTTCTATAGCAAATTTATATGCCTTCAGTATTTTTTCTTTTTCAGAAAAGGCACTTACTAACAAAAGTAAGCTACTTTGAGGAAGGTGAAAATTAGTGATCAGACCTTCGCAACTTAGGATAGAATCTTCCGGCTGTAAAAACAGTCTTGTTTTTCCTTCTCCTGATCTGAAAGTTTTAGTGTTTGGATCATAAGCTGATTCCAAGGCTCTTAACGTAGTAGTGCCTACAGAAATTATCCTTTTACCATTTTTCTTAGCAGAATCCAAAACGTTTTTGGTTTCAAGAGGAAGATCAAATTCTTCTTCATGTAATTTTTTATTCGTAAAATGATCTTCGTTCAAGGACTGGAATGTACCGTAACCAACTTTCAGTTCTAGGTTTAGAAATTCTATGTTTCGTTTTTTCAACTCTTCTAATAATTCTGGAGTAAAATGTAATCCTGCTGTGGGAGCTGCAACTGAACCCAAATTTTTAGAATACACAGTTTGGTAGCGTACATCGTCTTCAGATGTACTTTCTCTTTTGAAGTAAGGAGGAATTGGAGTGCGGCCTATTGTCTCAAATGAATTTTCATCGAGAGGTATTCCAGACTGAAAGATAGTAAATTCTTCTTCTTTTCGTACGACTGAAAAAAGGAATTTCCCAGTTGTTTCGTCTGAGATGCTATCTCCGATCTTCAACTTTTTAGAATTTCGAGTAAGTGTTTTCCAAAGCCCAGGTTCTATTTCAGAAAGGAACATTGCCTCATGTCTTCTTCCTGTTTTAGTAGTTAGGAACACTCTTCGTTTGGAAACTCTGGTTGCATTTGCTACCAGTACATCTCCTTCTTGGAGATAGTTTAATATTTTGGAAAACTCTGTTTCTTCTTTTAAAAAATTTTGGGTCCTTCCTAAAACAAGCAGCCTACTCTTATCTCTTTTAGCCGCAGGAAATTTTGCGATCTGGTCTTCGGGAAGTTCGAAATCAAAATCGGATAGATCTTGGAATTCCATTCTTCCAATGAATCCGATCCGAAGAATTCGGGAACCGATTTTTAATTTCTTGGCTTTTTCGGGCGGACAGAAAAGAGTACCTGAATGCGGATCGACCTCAAAAAATCCGGCCCTGTTTTAGCATTTTCTTTACTCTTAGTTTTCCTTTACGCAAACGGGTTCAGCCGAACCAGCCAATCTTCCGATTTTTCGGATTATTACGAAGCTTCTCGTAATTTCAAACAAGGCAAAGATCTATATAGCCTGGACGAACTGTCAGAAGTCATCCAAGAACTCGAAAGCGGCAAATTCAAAATGGAACAAATATTTGATCCGGAAGTGTTCTTTAGGATCAAAGCAAAAATGGAAAATTTAGGCTCTTATATTTATCCGCCAACTTTTGCATTCTTACTCATCCCAATTTCCAGCCTTCCGTTTGAAGTGGCCTCAGGGATATTTTTCACAATCAATTTTGCTGCATTGATCTTAAGCCTTTTCTTGATTGGGAAACTTTTAGGAAGAGAGAAATCCTTTTTATTCTTATCTGCAGTTTTACTTTTATCCTTACGGTTTGTTGAAAACCACCAAAACAATAACCAAGTCGGATTCTTACTCTTATTTATGATCTTGGTTTCAGTTTCAGTCCAAAAGGATTGGTTGTCTGGACTCGTCTTAGCTCTTGCAATCGTGATCAAGATCACTCCTGCTGCTTTCTTATTTTATTTCTTATACAAAAAAAGACCGATGGTGATCGTTTATACGATTATCTTTGTTTTAGGCTGGATCGCGCTACCAGCATTGTACAATCCAGAATTCACATGGAAGATGAACCAAACCTGGTACGATTTAATTTTAGATAAGTATCTTAAGTCTCCTGCTTTGCGCGCTTGGAAAAATAACCAAAGTTTGAATTCTACCCTAGCTAAGTATTTTTTAGCATATTCTGATTTGTTAAATCAGGGAAGATTTGGAATGCCGTTTACTACGTTAACGGTAAATCAAGTAAAGATCATCTCCGGAATTTTAAGTTTAGGAATTGCAGGCCCTTATTTGTATAGAGTGTTTAAAGGAGCCTCGGAAGGATTTGTTCTATCTGGGCTATTTTTCTTTTCCATTATTTTCAGTGGGATCTCCTGGATACATGCATTCGTTTTCTTATTATTCCCAACTGCATTTGCTCTTTCCAAACTTTGGCCGGAACAAGGACAACCACTTCTTATTTGGGAAAAATGGAAATCAAAATTGATAGAATACAGATCTGCTACGATCTTTATCTCTGTGTCCATATTAGTATTACTCTTAAACAGAAGTTTTATAGGAAATATGGCAGAAGAAGCAATCTTGATGTTCTCCTTCTTATTATATACTTCTTTAATACAATATGTATGCATATTCTATTCGGATAGAACTAGCTAGTTGTTAGAATCTTATGCTAAAAAAGGAAAATTTAAAATACAAACCAAGGGTCGCAGTAGATGCGAGGCCATTGTCCTACGGGATCACTGGAAACTCCAGATATCTCGCAGAAGTTCTAGAAAGACTTTTGCGCCCAGATTCTCCTTTAGAATATTATCTTTATTCAAATAAACCAATTCATCCGGTGTTCAATCATTTGATTGGGATCACTCCTACTTTCATTCCAAGCAAACTTCCTGGGATTTTATGGTTAAACTTTACTATACCTTCCTTGATAAAAAAGCATAGGATAGATCTATTCTGGGGGACCTTACAGTTACTTCCCGCATTCGGTCTGAAAGTTCCTACCATAGTAAATTATCATGATCTAAATTTTAAATCTGCGCCAGAGACAATGACCACTGCTAATTATTGGCAGCATAAGATCATGTCACCGATCACTTTAAAAAAAGCAGATAAGGTTCTATGTCTTTCTCAAAATACAAAGAACGATATTTTAAATTTTTTACCTGACTTAGAACCAAAATTAGAAGTAGTTTATCCAGGAGTCCAAGGTTTTGGATCAGTATCTGCACCCGAAAAAACTCTACCTAAAAATTTCTTATTCTCTGTAGGTACATTAGAACCTAGAAAAAATTTAGGCACTCTTGTAGAAGCTTATCTTTCCTTAAAGAAAGAAGAACCTAATTTCCCCTACCCTCTAGTTTTAGCAGGAAGACTTGGTTGGAAATCAGAAGGTCTAACCTCTCTTTTAAAAGAAGGTGGTTTGGAGAAGGACGGAGTTTACTTTATAGAAAATCCGGATGATTCTAAATTAGGTTGGTTATATAAAAATTGTTCTTATTTTATTTTCCCTTCTTTGCATGAAGGTTTTGGTCTACCCTTACTAGAGGCAATCAGAGAAAACAAACCTTGTATCGCTTCTGATATTCCGGTGTTTCATGAAGCCTTAGATGAGTTTACAGATTCTTTTGTATCTCCTAAGGATTTAGAAGCTTGGAAAAACGCACTTTCCCTGACTGGTAAAAAAGGGATCTATGGCAGAAAGCCGAGCAGAAACGATTGGTCTTGGGATTCTACCGCAAAACAGATCGAAAACTCTCTCGTAGAACTTTGGAAATCAAGAAAGAAAAACTCCTAGGCCCTCAAAGTATGAATAAATCCGATATATCTAAATCCGTATGGTGGAATTGGGAGAACTCCGAACCGGAAGTTAGGTCCTCCAAGATCAAAAAAAGTAAATTAAGGATCAATTATATACCTCCTTTCTTTGCGATCTTGGTCTATGGAGTATTTTTAGTTTATTTATTCCCTTTAAGAACCTTAGTTTCCACTTGGATTTTCAAATTTGTAGAACTACTACAAATCACTAAGGTATTAAAACTTTCTCTATTAACTGACAAAAGATTATACGATTACACTGCCCTATTTGTGATCTCTTATATCGCATTTGCATTCTTTTTAGATCTGATCAGATTTTTAAGAAAGAACCTTTTCCAAACTTTTGTTACCGAAGAAAATAGACTCGCAGTTACCAAATGGGGATTATTAGGAAAAGAAACTATTCGTTGGAATCCAGACCAAACTGGTTTACAGATCCATCATAAATCAGGATGGTTCCGTTCTCTTTTAGGTTTTGAAAAATTATCTTTTAGGATCCATCTTTCAGAAACTGAAAATTCAATACTCGCAGAATCTCCTTATTTCTTCTCTAAAAGTAATCAGGATTTTTTATCTTCCGTATTTAGATCAGTTTAATGTTCAAACGTTCTCTAGAAAGCCTGGAGTTCCTTAAAAAAGCAGAGAATATATTTCGTTCTCCTTCTATCTGGGCAGGCTTTTTATTTCTGGTCTGTTTTACTGGAATATTATTTTTATTTGATCTTAGATTTTTATCCAGACATTACGACTGGGATTCAATCGTATACACTCATAATATAATTACGAACAAATACTGGAAAGTATTCTTCAACCCTCATCATATTGGTTTTGAAAGTACAGGATTATTGTACTTAAAATTTTGGTATTGGCTCCATGGACCTGACTCTGCAATGTTCGGGCTCAGGCTTAGAGTTTTGGCAGTTGCATCCTTCTTTATTTTTATACTCATGCTCTCCTATTGGAGATTGTATAAGGACATGATTGGTGCTGTTCTTTTGGGATTAGCAGTTCATTGCTCCCAAGGATTTTGGTTTTACGCTCAACATAATGATACTCCTCTCATTCATTCCTGTTTTACTGCCGCATTATTTTTATTATGCGTTTGGAATTCTAAGAATGGCTGGTCTCCTGGAAAACTATACATTGCAGGATTTTTGCAAATTTGGAATGTTTACTACCACCAATCAGATACAATCTTCCTAACATTTGTGCCAGTCTCCGTTTTTCTCGCAAATAAATGGAGAGGAAGAAGTTTCGAATTTTTGTATAAACTAAAACTCATATTTGTATATTTATTTTCCGTAATACTAATTCTCACACTTTCTTATTTGTATGTTGGATTTATTCTTTTAGAGAGGAATTTAACTGCCCCAGTAGAAAGCGAAAGGAATTTTGCAAACTGGCTATTCTTATATGCTTCTCAAGAAAAATGGGGAGCAGCTCCCGGACCTAAAAATTATATCATGAATTTTTATAGAGGGATCGGAGACGCTTTCTTAAATTTCGAAGGTGTGAAGAATGGGCTCAGGATCAATGCTAACGATCTTACATCTCTCAAAAGTTTCCCTTATAATTTAAATCTAGGGTTTTGGGTAGGGATATTATTTTTA
The DNA here is from genome assembly GCF_004769555.1 of Leptospira koniambonensis. NCBI lineage: Bacteria > Pseudomonadati > Spirochaetota > Leptospiria > Leptospirales > Leptospiraceae > Leptospira > Leptospira koniambonensis. The sequence goes on from NZ_RQFY01000007.1 coordinate 114,326, forward strand.
GCATTCTTAAATTGGATGCGTCTCTGGAAGTCCTATAAAACAGAACTTATACTTTTATTCTTTTGGCTGATCCCTTCTTTTGTGTTTTATACTTGGTGGGAAGGTTATTTTTTCGAGTTCTGGGTCTCTTCTGTGATTGGACTTTTGATCTTTGCTGCTTTAGTCTTTCGTTCTTTAGAATTTGAGAACTTTAGATTTGGAATTAGATCTATCTCTCATATTATTTTTTTCTCTTATGCTTGTTTACTCTTTCTAGTCAATTTCACTTATTCTACTCTTCCTAGATCAGAAAGATCTAGGGCTAGTTTTATAGAAGGGATTGAAGATAAGTATGAAGATATCACTCCTGAACCGGTATATCGAAACGAGTAAATAAGTGCTTGTGGGTTTCCCTTAGTCCAAAAAACTGCACAGGAGTCGAGGATAAACGAACGAATGCTGTTCAATTCAGCCCATTTTCTATTATTTTTGCCGATCGTTTTAATCCTAGCAAAAATCCTAAAAGGTACATACCAAAGGGTTTTCCTTCTTCTTGCCAGTCTCTACTTCTATAACGCTTGGCATCCTGCATCGATAGTTTGCGACGATATCAGGACCTCTACTTGGTACGAGAATTGGATCGATCTATCCTTTTGTAATTTTAATATCAACTTATACATCATCATTCTGATCGTTTCCATGATCGTGGACTACGTTGCAGGAAGATTGATGAGTAAAGAAGGAGTCTCTGAAAAATTCAGAAGGCTTTGTTTAGTCGCTTCCTTGATCACAAATCTTGGGATCTTAGCATATTTTAAATACACTAACTTCCTACTAGAGGTTTTTGCGGATCTATTCAATCAGATCTCCACAGGCGAACCGATTAAGATAGAACATCTAAAGATCATTCTTCCTGTTGGAATTTCGTTTTATACATTCCAGTCCATGAGTTATTCCATAGATGTATTCCGTAGGAACCTGGAAGCTCGAAAATCATTCTTAGACTTTGCGTTGTACGTTTCCTTCTTCCCTCAATTGGTAGCTGGACCAATCGTTCGTGCCCACACTTTTTTTAGGGATTTAGATGATACTCCCAAAGTCACTGCAGAAGATATACAAATCGCTTTTGCACAGATCTTAATGGGATTTACTAGAAAGATCGTATTTGCAGACAACCTCGCAAAGGTAGTAGACTTTACATTCACTAATTATAAAATTCTAAACCCTGCTGAGATCTGGGTGGGAGCAATGGCTTTCGGTTGGCAGATCTATTTTGACTTTGCAGGTTATACTGATATTGCGATCGGAACAGCAAGACTTTTTGGATACAAATTCGATCCAAACTTCAACTTCCCGATGGTTGCTCGAAATATCGCAGACCACTGGTCTCGTTGGCATATTTCCTTCTCCACTTGGATCAGAGATTATATCTATATTCCATTAGGTGGATCCAGAGTTGGAGTTTTGAAAGGATATAGAAACCTTTTTATCACCTGGTTATTCGCAGGTATCTGGCATGGAGCTGCTTATCACTTCATTGGATGGGGACTCTGGCAAGGGATCATGCTTGGAATTCATAGAGAATATTCCAAGACCAAAATTGCTATCTGGCTAAATGAAAGAGGAGGTTTAAGCTACGATATTGGAGCTCGGATCTTCACTATGTTCTGCCTTTCCTTCGGATTTATTCTTTTCCGCGCAAAAACAATGAAGGCCGCCTGGGCAATGATGAAATCACTTGTATTCGCAGTCCCTGGCGGGATCTATTCCGTTAAAACATTCGTAAATTACGATTACGGAATATTGCTCATGATCTGTTTTATACTTTCTTATTATTTCTCCCGAAACCCGATAGAAACAATCGTGGAAAACAAAAAAAAGTTCGGGGTATTCGTTACTGCGAATTTATTTATCATTCTGTTCTTCGGAGCAGGAGGCCAAAACTTCCTGTATTTCGATTTCTGAGGCAAATATGAATCCGTACATCAGTTTGATCCGTCAGAGAAGTTTTTGGATACCAATTTTAGTATTGGCTTTATTCGATCTATGCCTTCAAACAGGAGTTTATAGGCCTTATCTTAAAAAAGGATCTTTCGCGGCAAACGTTATCCGAAACACTGATTATGTTTTAGAGAAAAAGCCCGAATTCGAACCTACAATACTTCTTCTTGGGACCTCGGTTGCTCACCAGGGACTTTCTCTTAAAACCTTAAATGAGACTCTGGAACCTTATGGAGAAAAGATCCAATCCATCGCTATGGAAGGAACTGAGCTCGTAGTACAAGACGCACTTGTACGTAACCTTCTTCCTAAATTCCCTAAAGTACATACAGTCTTACATATATTAGAGATCTCCACTCCTTGGGTGGATCAAGAAGATCTACAGATCCATACTCTTGCAATGCTCGGAGAGCTGGATAGAAGGATGGCATTTCCTTTAATTTACGAATTCAATTATAATGTGCGTTATGATGATCTTGGATTTTTAGCGTTCAAGAGTATCGCTTACAGAAGAGATATCCGCGACTTCATACTAGATCCTTCCAAACGTCTGAAAGATATTAGCAGAAGGAAAAAAGAAGCCAAACTTACTCCTTGGCCTCATGAGAACACAAATCTTCCAAGCATAAGCATGTTCCCTGAAGTGAAAGATATCAAATCCTGCTTGAAGATCACCAATCCTGGGAATGGTATTGTCGCTCCCGAAGGTTCCGACCAATTTCATAAAAAAGCGATTTGGGACACCTGTGGTTTGGGAGAAAAAACTCCTGTTAAAATTGAAAGAACCAAACAGGTGAATAACTACTTCCATAGATTAAAAATCCTGCATAATGATATTCGCCAAGTTGGTCTGGAACATGGGCAGAAGATCAAAATTATTGGTGTGATTGCACCTTATAGTGAGATCATTAAAAATTGGAGAAGTCCGGACAGAAATCGTATCTGGGAAGAAGAGATCCAGAAAATAGATCCAACAACCCCTCTACTTGATTACCAAGCAAGTCTCGATGGTCAAAACAACGGAGATTATTATTACGATCTAATCCATTTGAATAAGGCTGGAATGGAAAAATTTTCCGCAATATTCTCCGCTGACTTACCTTCTATCCTCGGACTAACTCGGAAAAAATAGAAATGATCTTTACCTCTACTTTATTTCTCATATTCTTCCTGATCGTTTATGTTCTGTATTGGTCTTGGGACAGCCGCAAATACAGAGAATGGATCCTATTAGTTGCGTCCTTAGTATTTTATGCTTCCTGGAATCCTCCTTTCCTTTTGCATTTATTAGGAATTGTATTTTTAAATTATCTTTTTCTAAAACCAATCGCAAAGACAAAGAGTAAAAAATTACTTACGATCATTGTTTTGATCGATTTGATCAATTTAGGAATTTTCAAATATTTTTATTTTGTTTCGGACAATCTTTTCTACGTAACAAACTTATCTCTTTTTAACACTAGCACATTTTCTTTTAGGATTATTCTCCCATTAGCGATCAGCTTTTACACATTCCAAGTAATGGCGTTCGTAATAGATGTGTATCGAGGAAAAGTAGAAGAACTTCCTAACTTCTTCCATTTTACTTTGTTCTTATTATTCTTTCCTCAGCTGGTCGCAGGACCTATCATGAGGGCAAAAGATTTTTTCCCAAGATTAGAACATTTAAGGATCCATAAAACTGCGATCTTCACAGGACTCTTTCTGATCGGGCTCGGAGCTTGTAAGAAGATCCTAATCGCAGATAATTTAGGTGGTTTGATCGATCCTGTTTTCCTAAGACCTAGGGAATATGGAAGCGGCTCCTTACTCTTAGCAACAATCGGATTTACCTGGCAGGTATATTCAGACTTCTCAGGATATACAGACGTAGCTAAAGGTTGCGCCTTATTATTCGGATTTAATATTCCAAGAAATTTTAATGCTCCTTTCTTCAGCAAGAATATCCACGAGCTTTGGAGAAAATGGCATATCACTCTTGGAACCTGGCTCAAAGATTATATTTATATTCCTTTGGGCGGAAGTAGAGGTTCGGAAGCAAGAACAAATATCAACCAAACAATCACATTTGCTTTGGGTGGTTTATGGCATGGAGCCAACTGGACTTTCTTAGCTTGGGGACTTTCTCATGGATTATTCCTCTTTGTAGAGAGAACTTTTGAAAGAAAAGGAATCAGGATCTTACCTGAATCCGGAAAATTTTTTACCGGGGTCCGGATCTTTTGGACCTATTCATTATTTACTCTTGCAGCAGTATTTTTCCGCTCATTTAGCATCCAAGATTGTTTTTATATTTTCGAAAGCTGGTTCTATCATATCCGTCCGGAACAGACAATTACTCTTTCTTTCAATTTAGTAATTCCTTATATTATTGGAGGAATTATTTTCCACGCTGCAGAAGCGCCTAAACATTATCCGCTTTGGTTCCAAAGACATAGGACCAAACTTTTACTTGCCTTCCTTTTGATCGGAGCTCTGATCTTTGGAAATTACGCGGGCAAGGGACAAGACTTTATCTACTTTGCATTTTAGATTATGAAAAGAATTCCTTTGTTACATCGTAAAATCCTATGGATCCCTCTTGGAATTGTCGCTCTGCTGTTTATATGGGACAGGATACTTTCTTCCGAGATGATCAGACCATATACAGAAACAGGCGCCGAATATTATTTTTATAATATGAAAGATAAGGTTCTTTCTATCATGAAGAAGGAAACTGATTCCAAAAAAGAAACCCAGACAGTGCTTACATTTTTTGGAACTTCTCATATGGGAGAATTCTCTTTAGCAGAATTTGAAAAAGAAAGCCCAGGCCTGATCGTATACAATCTTTCCGGACCTTCTGCCCCTTATTCTTTCCATAATTTTACTCTGGAAAAACTTCTTAAAAAAGACATTCCTTTAGACTATGCGATTTTAGAATATTATCCGGATTCGGGAACTGATTTCGCAAATAGATATCCATTACGTTATTCTTATGATTTCCCCTTCTTTCTAAAATACTGGGATATATTTTCCACAAGTGAATGGGATAGCTTTCTTAAGGCGAAAGTATTCCGCACTTCAGTATTTCCTCCTAGATTTAAAGAAGCATATTCCAGATTCAGGAACCCGTTGGAAGTCCTACAACTTATGTATGTAAGGGATATCCTCATCAATGAATCTGATAAGTTCAAAGGTGGGATCCCGAACGGGCTTTTGGCAAATACACCGGAAGATAAACTAGACTCAGAATCAGAAAGGATTTTTAACGAGTCATATAAAAATTTCAAAAATTCTAAAGTACAAGAATATTTTCTCAGGAATTTTTTAAAAACAGCGAGAGAGAATCATATTAAAGTAGTTTTATGGACTCCTTTACTGTATTCTACATTCTCAGAAAAAGTTAGGTCTGCACCATTCTTTCAAGGATGGATAGACCTCCGAAACAAGATCATCCAAGAATATCCGGAAACTTTGGTATTAGATATGGAAGAATATCGTTCCAGAATGAAATGCCAAAAGTTTATAGACCCTCACCATCTCAGCGGCGGATGTTATGCAGAACCTACTAGATATTTAGTAGAATTTTTGCAGGAAAAGGGAAATCTCCCTAAAACAAAATGAACTTCGACGAAGCTCAAAAGACGGTAGATGATTGGATCAAAACCATCGGGGTTAAGTATTTTTCAGAACTTACAAACCTAGCCATCTTAATGGAAGAAGTGGGAGAATTCTCCCGACTAGTCGCTCGAAAATACGGAGATCAATCTTTCAAAAATGGAGAAGATCCGGAAGGTCTATCCAAAGAACTAGGAGATATACTTTTTGTTCTGACTTGTCTAGCAAATCAAATGGGAATTTCAATGGAAGAGGCTTTTAAAGCGACATTAGAAAAGAATACAACCCGAGATAAGGATCGTCACAAGAACAATCCTAAGTTAAAAGATCTTTAATATTACTTTTGACCTTGGACAGCAAGTTCCAAGGAAGAAGCTCCCGATCTACTTAACAAATCTAATACTTTTACGATCTCTTCGTAGTTCGCAGTCTTGTCTGCGAAAAATCTGACTTCTTTTTCTTTTACAAGTCCTTGTTTAAGTTTTTCCTCTAAAACTGCTCTTTGGACTTTTTCATCTCCAATTCTATAAGAGCCATCTGGCAAAAGTGCAAATTCTACTCTTTCACCTTTTGGATCTTCTCCCTGCCCTACTTTAGGAAGTTCTAATGGAATAGATCTGATCTCTTTTCGAAAGCTAACTGCAAGCATTACGAAGACTAGAAGTATAAATACTACGTCTATAAAACTGGTCAGGTCTATTCCTGGATCTTCTTCTTTTAAGATCGACTTTCTCATTTGATTTTATCTAGGAGGGATTTTCAACCAAGAGAGAGCTTCTCTTTCTAAATCCAGTAATCTATGTTTTAAAAATTGGAAACCGAATAAGGAAGGGATCGCCACAAATAATCCTAGGATTGTTGTTACAAGTGCAAGTTTGATCCCACCTGCAAATGCATCCAAACTCACTGTTCCTGCAGCTTGCAAGGAGGAGAATGCTTCAGAGATCCCTAGTACAGTTCCTAAAAGCCCAAGCATTGTAGAAATTCCTGCCAGATGTTTCATCCAGGAAAGTTTGGTTTCAATGGGAAATAATACTTCTGAAAGTTTTTCTTCCCAGATGGAAGGATTGTTTTCGGTTAAGAAGTTTTGTTTTAAGGATTCTTTTCTTTTGGGAAGAATACTCCAAACATGTATAAAGGTTCCAAGATTCCAAACGGAAAGAAGAATGATCAGGCTGGAAACCCAATCCAATCCTTGTAGAAAGCCTAGGTCTTTCATCGTTTCTCCAAAATACGGAAACTTCTACTTTCTGTCATCCGAACAAAAATCCAAATCCCTCTTGCACCGGAGAGATTTGTCAAAATCCTAAGGGAAATGGCCTCTTTTCAAATGCCTTCTTCAGATACGAAGGCGGATTTCGTTCGAGTAAATTTCAATAGGATCGCATCCAAATACGATCGTTTCAACGATTGTAGTACCTTCTTCTTACATAGGTCTTGGAAGAATAGATTGGTACAAGAGATCGAAGCTGAAACAAAAGGGCCAATCCAAGTTTTAGATCTATGTTGCGGAACAGGAGATATCTCCATTCGTCTAGAAAAATCTCAAAGAGTAGGATCTTTACTTAGCCTAGATTTCTCCGAAAATATGTTAGAAGTTGCAAAAACAAGACTCGAAACATCGATCGACCAAGGCAGAGTAAAAGTAGAATGGGGAGATGCTACAAATCTTTCTCAGATCAAAAATGAAAGTCTGGATGCAGTCAGCATTGGTTTTGGTTTAAGAAATGTGAATAACCTAGATAAGGCATTATCGGAAATTTATAGAGTTCTGAAACCCGGCGGAGTATTCGCTAACCTGGACGTGGGAAAGGTTAAAAATCCTTTTATAAAAGCATTCGCTGATTTTTATTTTTTCAGGATCGTTCCTTTTTTCGGTTATGTACTCTGGGGTGGTAAAAACGAAATGTTTGATTATCTGCCAGTCTCTTCTCTTTATTATCCAGACCAAGAAGGTTTAAAATCCAAATTGGAACAAGCAGGTTTGGAGAAGGTCAGATATACTAATTTTGTATTCGGGAATAGCGTTCTTCATATAGGAAAAAAACCTAATAGACCGTAGTACCAATCCTTTTCACCCCGTCTCCTAAGGTAAAGAGATTAGAGTGGGGTTACCCTTCATGAAAAAGTTCCTAGCCTTGGCGATAATTGCCGGGTTCGTTTATAACTGTGGTCACAAGAAAAATGGTCTATTACTACCGTTTTTTTTCTTAGGTAGCCAACACACTGCAACTGGAGGAGTTCCAGGAAATAGCGGTAGCCCTGGAGTAGTATTTGTTCCAGGAGATGGTTCCGGAAATCCAGTAACCCCTCCTGCGGATAATACAAATAATAGCGGTGGTTCCACTACTACCCCATCAGATTCCAATTCTAATTCAGGAAGTGGAAGTTCAGATAGCGGATCAGGATCCTCTGGATCATCCGGCTCCACGAGCGGCTCAAACAATTCTTCTGATCAAACTTCCTCCAATTCAAATACATCAGATTCTTCTAATACATCCGGATCATCTTCTTCCGGAAATTCTGGAAGTTCTAATGACTCCAGTTCTGGAAATTCTGGATCTAGTTCTTCTGATTCTGCAAGTAATACTGGTAATTCTTCTAGTGGAAATAGCAGTTCTGGATCTTCCGATTCAGGTTCAAACTCTTCTTCAAACTCCGGATCTTCGAGTTCTTCCTCTGGAGATTCTACTGCATCCAACGGGTCCTCTAATAGTGGGAACTCAGGATCTTCTTCAGATAATACAAACAATAGTTCTAATTCCAATTCAGGAAATGGTTCCAATAGTGGATCAGGATCCGGCGATTCTTCTGGAACTCCTACAGTGGCTGTAGTAGTGGTAGAAGATCCGAAAGGAGATCCTATCTTTAACTATAACACAACAATCAATATCCCTTTAAATCTTACTGTATTAGATAATAAGGCTAATGTAGTTTCCGGAGCTACTGTTCTTGTATATGATGAGAATAATAATATACTATTCCAAGGTGTTTCTGATTCTTCTGGAAAAGTAACTGGAACATTAACTGTTCCAACTTCTGTAGGAAATATCACTGTAGACATTTCTATCGGTGGGGAATCTATTTCTCAATATATCAGCTTACAATCAGTTCTTGGAATTAACAGAACGATCAGATATGAAGTAAATCTTCCTACAGTTCAAGTTGCAGACACTGATGGGGATGGAGTACCTGATAATACTGATATTTATCCAAACGACGCAACTCGTTCTACAGAAATTGCTTATCCTGCAGAAGGAGTATTCACTGTTGCTTATGAGGATCTCTATCCTTCTCCAGGTGATGCAGACTTTAATGATTATGTGATCCAATTCAGAAATGCAGAAGATCTAAATTCTTCCGGAAAGATCGTAAGACTGAGAGGAAAATACCAACACGTAGCAAAAGGTGCAGGTTATAGACATCAGCTTTATATTAAATTGCCTGTGGATGTTGGCGCTTCTATCACTTATACGCTGACACAAGCAGACGGAAAAGTAGAAGTTGCAACAAACACTGTAAGTGTAACTGCTGCAAACTTAAAATCAGGCTACCAAATCTTTGATGATTCTAATAAGACGATCAGAGGACAGAACGCTCACCCCGGTGATGTATTTAAACCTGGATTTATCGCAACTGTAGAGATCGTATTTAATGCTCCTGTAGAAAGAGCTAAATTAGGATCTTTCCCTTACGATCTATATGCGTATGTGATCAATACAAAACAAGAGATCCATTTCCCTGGATTGTATAAGAACCTACTTGGAACTGACAAATATCTGGACGTCACTGGATTTCCTTGGGCGATCTTAGTTCCAGGCTCTTGGAAATATCCGTATGAAAGATATGATATTAGAAATCCTGCTGAAACAGGATATTCTGAGTTCAACCTTTGGGTGGCTTCCGGTGGAAAAGAATACAAAACTTGGTATAATAACGTGACTAACGAATCCAAAGCATTCCCTGTTCCAAGTAATAGTGGTCTACTCGGTTATCTGTTTCTCTCTGTGAAAAAATTCGCGATCTTCTATGCGTTAGGACTTGTCCTCGCTGGTGGAATTGCAGTTTATTTCCTTAGAAAAAAACAAAGTTTAGTCGTGTAGAAATCAAAAACCCCGCTTAACAAATATTGCGGATTGAAAGGCGTCGCTTAAAATTGTCGAGCGGCGCCTTTTTTATTAAAGCGAATGGAAAACTGGATCTTCTTAAGCAAACCAATCTCTGCAATTCTCGCTGCATGGTTTTATTGGGATTTTTACCGTAGGACCTACTACTCCGGACAAGGAAGTACATTCACAACATTTGCATTCTTTTATGGGATGATCGCAACTGGGATCGCTCTTGCTTGGGAAGTAGGAGTATTCGACTTATTCGAAAATTATTCCATATTCTCAAAGGCAATGCTTATTGGAGCCATTCCGGAAGAAACTTCTAAAGCAATCCTGATCTTTATATTCTTAAGACAAATAAAAAATTCAACCAACCTTGCAGACGGATTGTATTTTGGCCTTACCCTAGGAGCCGCCTTCGGTTGTATAGAGAATGTATTTTATTCCTTTAAACTAGATTTTTGGCAAGGTCTACTCAGATCAGGAACTTCTTTGCCATTACATACTTTTTCTGGAGGTATATTAGGATTTTTTATTTTAAAATTCCTGCAATCTAGAAGAGGAAACATTTCCGGATTAGATTTGATCTCTGCGTTCTCCTTTTTAATAATCCTTCATGGATTTTATAATTTTCTACTGATACAAGGAGGACTCGGAACAGTTTATATCCCATTGATACTAGGGCTTTCTTTTTTAACCTTAGAGTTACTAGTTGTCCAAGCAGAGGTAACGCTCCCATTCGAGTTGCTCCAGGCAGAAGGTCTGTATGTGGATGATTATTCTATGATACGAAAATTTTCCAGATACGATTCATGGTTAAGAGCGGCCCAATCCAAAGAAAATATAAAAGAAATTCCTTTATTAAGAGATCTTTCTACAATTCGATCGTTTATTTCAGTTTTACTTTTTGGAGTTCCTATCTTCTGTCTAAATTTTTATCTATTCGTTCCGGAATGGATCCCTTACTATTTAGCAAATATTAGCTCTTTAGAATTTATCACACTCTTTATGGAATATCCCGCTTGGCTTGGATTTTTGTTCTTACTTAGAGGTATGATCAATCCTTCTTTTTTTAGGGAAAGAATTTTGAAAATCCCACTCTTCCTTTCAGTCAACTTAGGCCCGAAAGGAGATGAAGAACCAAGCCTCGCCTATTCACTTTCCAGAAAAGGTTTTTATTCTCCAGTGATAAGAGAACCAGAACTAAATAAAGTAACAACAGTATCGTTTTATATAGCTGGAAGAAATTTTGAGAAGATACCAGTCGTTCCAGTCTGGAAAAATTTCAGACCGGAAGATCCAGACCACGAAAGTGGCGCGCTATACAGATTTCCAAAAATTCCTTGGGGACTTTTAGCCTGGAGATGGTTTATCAGAATAAAACAACAGTATCGAAATACGTTAGATGCGTTTTCTTAACGGATACGATTGAGTCCATCAAAATCATCTGTTCCAATATAAAACTCAGACGGCCCTGCTTGGTACCAAGAAATCCTCATCACCTTTGCGGTTAATGTTTTGGCACCTGCGGGAACTCCTAAACCTACTTGGTTCACAGTAGTATTCAAAGGAGTGCTTCTAGATTGTAATTCTACACCATTCTGATCAGAGAAGATCCAACGGATATAGACAGGCTTGCCCGCTTTAGGAGCTTCATCCAAAGCAATACGTAAGTTAATATTTCCCTTATCACCCAGCATCCAAGAAGTTCCGGAATGGAATTGATGATATCTTCCCCCGGCCTTCTCTTGGAATTTTGCCTTTGCAGAAAGTTGGTACGTTTTTCTTTCTTCGTATCTGAATTCAGGTCCTTGTAATTGAGAGGATTGTCGGATGAACGCTTTCGCAGTCAGTCCCAAACCGAATAACAAACAAACTAAATTGAATGCAGGAACCATCCACCATTTAGGCAGGGTTCGGGTAGAAGGTCCCGAAGCGCTTAAAAGCCATATTAAAAGAAAACCTAATATTCCAGCACCGCTTGTCCAAGGCTCATAGAATGTAACTGGAAAGAATAGAAGAGGCAGAAACCAATAAGAAGTTCTGGTAAATGATTCTAAGCCCACCCAAACAAAGAACAGAAGAAAGAATAAGATCCCACCTTCTGAAAGAAGAAACACGAAAGAAGTTAATGCAAAGTCTTGGGTCCCATTTGGAGGATAGGCTCCTCTAGGCCCTGATTCGATCCAATGGAGTGCAAATCCCCCGAATCCTTGTCCAAATACTGGGGCTTCTTTGAACCAGTTCCATGCGGATAATGTTTGGACCCAACCATCCTTCCAGAAAATTTCCAACATTTTGGAGAATGTTTTTCCCTTAGTCCATGCATTAGACGCGTCTTCCCTGATCAATTGCCAAGGAGTAAACGCCCAATCCATTCCACCGATGAAATAAACTCCGGCTAATACGGCGATAGTTCCAAGAACTACAAATGGAATAAAAGAATATTTCCAGATCGGATTTCTGAATCCTCTTTGGTAACTAAGCCCAATCACTAAAGCAGTTTGGAAAATAATTAAGAGCCAATAGCCGGCGCTTTGGTATTTTCCCGCAAGTCCGAGTGCAATAAACACCGCGAGGCTTAATAGAACTCTAGACGAGATCCTCCAGTTTCTGCTATGGATCTGGTAAAAGAAAAATCCAAATAGGATTGGCATCCCTATCCCAAAAGAAGAAGCATCCGGAAAAAATGCAGAGACTCCGAATGTTTCTGCATTTCCTGCAGTAAAAGGAAAATCAGTAGAAGGAGCAAGTCCCTGGATAGCACCTAAAATTAAATTCCCAGTAAAACCTGCTGTGATCCCTGTTCTCCAATGTTTCCCAGGAGGATCAGTATCATGAGAACTTGTTTCTTCTGCGAAGAAGTATAAGAATGCAGATAACCAAGAACCTATACTATCTAAGCTCAATGCAAATGCATACTTAGAAGAGATCCCGGAAGAATATTCAGTATCCTGCAAGATCCAAGATGTCAAAGGATCTGTTCCAAAATAAGCAAGTAGTCTATCTAAAAGCAAAAATACTGCTAAGATCAAAAATGCAGTTCTAGGATTTTTAGTGAACTCAAGAGAGTTTTTATAAGGACGGTTTATATAAAAATATCTTAATACTGGATCATCATCATTTGCTGGATGTCCGTAAAAAGTCGAAACATATTGTCGGATGAATATCCCGAAAATCGCCCCAGCAAATAAAGCTGATAAGTATAAATACCCGCCTTCTCCATAGAGCAATAGTCCAGGAGAAAGTAACGCGAATGCTGCAGTGAACATTCTACCAGACTTTCTATGATGAAGGTTGGGAAGTAATCCAGCCAGGAACTGGATCCATACAATTCCAAGATTTCCATCCGGATCTCTTACGACAAGTGTCCAACGTAGCAATAGGTAGGACAAGATCACTGTTAAGATCAGTGTAAGAAAGGTAGGAGTTTTAAGAGGCCTCAATCGGGCGAAAAGATTTGGCACGAATTGGAAATGCTCGCCGAAAACGAGTAGATTTCAATCTAAAAAAATAGGCTAAATGTGTCGGCGCGGGGAATTAATCGTCCAGAGAATCTGGATCAGACGGAATTTTATAGGTCCCAGTCAATGTAGCCGAAAGTGGACCTTTTTTGCCGGAAGCCTTATGTTTGGAAACAGCCTCAGCGTATTCTACAGTATAACGGGTCCAAGGAATTGCTTTTAGTCTGGCTAAAGGAATTTTTTTACCAGTCCCTTCGCAAATACCATAGGAACCATCCTCGATTTTCTCGAGAGCCACGTCGATTTCTCGAATGGTCTCGATCTCTGACTCGGTTAAAACGGAACTCAACATCTCTTCGTTGATTTCCGATGCGATATCTGCGATATCTCCCATTTCTTTCAGGCCGGAAGGTTTGCTATTATCTTCCCACTTCGCATACTTCTCCAATAGAGTGTTTTTTCTCTCTAAAAGAAGGTCCGATATTTCGCTCAGGACCTTTTTATCGTATGCAGCTTTTTTAGTAACCATCTGGATTAGGGATTATACCTTAGATTCCTTATGTTCGACGTGGGCACGGCAAAATTTACAGAATTTTTTCGTTACTAACTTCTCGGATTTCGCCTTTTTGTTCTTGGTTTGGAAGTAAGAATTTTTCTTACAAACTTGGCAAGAAAGCTTAATGATCTCTCTCATGACGGATGATACTCTTAGCTAAGATTGGCCCGGACAGGGACTCACCGAGTTAGACCAAAATAATGGCCGCTCAGTTTACACTATTCGGACTGATTATGCTATAAAAAAAAAGAACAGCCAAAAATCAAGGAAGATCGGCCGAAATTAGCGATTTTTCCCCTTCTTCCTGAGGAATGGACCTTCTCCAGATCCCCGCCAGAACACTTCCTATCAAAGAATGCACAAAACTGGAAATTGCAGCCGGGATAGCCACCAAAGGGTCGGCAAAATTATTCCTGGAAAGAACAGCTCCCAATCCACTATTTTGCATCCCTACTTCGATAGAAACTGTACGAGCTACTACAAAAGATTTGGTCCCAAAGTATGCCGCCCAGTATCCGAAAAAATATCCGGAGATATGGAGCAGAAATACGGAAGAAATTAAACGGAGTCCAGAACTGATCACCGCTTCTTTTCCGGAGCCTATGATAGAAGCAACGATAAGTGTGATGAGTATAACCGCGATTAAAGGAGAAACGACTTTCACCTTTTCCGCAAATTTAGGAGTATAACGATTTAATAAAATTCCAAGGATCACAGGAAGGATCACTACTTGGACTGTATCAAAAAAGAGACCAGAAGCATTTGCACCAACACTATTCCCCACTAAAAATAAAGTGAGAAGTGGAGTCATGATTACAGATAAAACTGTAGAGATCGCAGTCATTGTAACTGACAGAGCCAGGTCACCTCTTGCTAAAAAGGAAACCACATTGGAAGCAACTCCGCCTGGACAGCAAGAAACTACTATGATCCCAACAGCCAATGGACCAGGAAGTTGGAAGAAGTTTCCCAAAAACCAACCAGTCAAAGGCATGATCGTATATTGACCGATCACACCAATTAGGATTGGTTTAGGAGCTTTGAATACTCTTGTAAAATCTTCGGTCCTTAGGCTGATCCCCATTCCAAGCATGGTCAGTCCTAAGCTGTAAGTGATCCAAGGTCCTTTAAATCCGTGGAGAACGGATGGAAAAAACCAACTGAGTGTCACACCACAGATGACCCAGAGTGGAAATAAGAGCGCTGCCTTTTCGAAAAGAGAAGCCAAGTTCTTATCTCGAAACTAAATCCACTACTCTGTCCAATTGTTCTTTGGCCAGATAAATATGAGGAGAGAAACGAACCCTTCCCAAACGAAGTGCGCACATGACTCCGTTCTTTTTGAGATCGGAGACTACGTTTTCCATGGAGAGTCCATCTTTTTCTGCGACCACGATCCCCGTTTTAAAATCAGGAAAATGATCAGATGCAAGTTTCCAACCCGCATCTCTCAGTTTATCGGAAAGATAATCCGCAAGTTCATAGATCCTTTCCATTGAATTATGGAAACCAACTTTATGAAGCATTTCTAATGTGGATTGGAAATAGACCCAATCTATAAAATTCACTGTGGAAATTTCGTAACGATCTGTGCCTTTTAGCTCTTCTCTATAAGGTAAATAAACCTCGTCGTTTACTACGGAGCCAGTGCCCTTGAACGGGAAATGAAGTCCTTCTAATTTCTCTTTAGCGATATATAAAACTCCGAGTCCTAAAGGTCCGAGTAACCATTTCCAAGCAGGGAAAGCCATATAAGAAATTCCCATTTCTCTAGGTTTTACAGGGAGAAGTCCCACTCCTTGGGCACCATCCAGAACAAACTCAATCCCTTTTTCGGCTAGAAAACTTCCGATCTCCTCTAATGGGAAAGGCATTCCTGTACACCAATGTACAGCGGAAAGACTCACTACTTTTACATCAGGTGTGATGGAAGATTTTAGATTTTCTAAAAATCCCTCAGGAGTTTCTGCCATTGGCACAAAAGAAATGGAGACTCCTTTTTCTTTCCAATGTTCCCAAGGATAAATATTAGAAGGATATTCGTTTTCTAAAAGAAGGATACGGTCTCCTGCTTTGAGCCTAAGACCCAAGGAAATAAATCCGATCCCCTCGTTTGTATGATGGATTAAAGAAAGTTCTTCAGCTTGTACGCCTAATAATTCTGCGAGAATGGTGCGGATCGCTTTTTTAACAGTCGGGTATTTACGCACTTCCGTGCTACCACCTCTTGCAGCATAACCTTGCAGATATTCATTGACTGCATGTATTGTGTCCGTGTTTGCAGGAGTGGTCCCACAATTGTTTAACCAGATCATTTCCCGGTTTACCGGGTACAAATGTTGTAGTTTGGTCCAGTCCGGACTAGGATTCGTTTTCATCTCGAGGCCAGATTGGATCTATCCTTAGGAGGGAAAACTTCTTTTTTAAGACCTTCTTCCAAAAGGTTTAAACTCTTAAACCAAGAGGCAAAACCGGGAATCGAATGTTTCCCGGTTCTAAAGTTCTTACTTTTTCTTTTTGGCAGCCTTTTTCTTAGGAGAAGCTTTTTTGGCGGCAGGTTTTTTCTTAGCCGCAACCTTTGCTTTTTTAGGTGCAGCCTTCTTCACTACTTTTTTAGCCGCAGCTTTTTTGACAGGCTTAGAAGGTTTTAGACCTTTTGCAGACTTATTATTAGGTTTGGAATTTCCTATTGCCTTTGCTACTTCTTCCGCTTGTTCGTCCCAGAAGTATGCTCCTCCTGCGGAACGAGTCTGGTCGAAAGTATTCAACTCAGCCTCTAACAAAGATTGGTAATTATGGCTATAATCCATAAGTTTAGAAAACAATAGTTTAATATTCGAATCTTCGAATTTAGTAGTGAGCTTCTCGTAGAATGCTACAGAATTCTCTGCTTCTCTGATTGCGAGTTCCAATGCCTCATGAGCATCCTTGGATCCGGAACCAGTGATTGTACGTTCCACCTTATTCATGATCTTTTGGATGGTGGTTTGGTGGAATTTATGGATTGCGGCCAATTGTTTTAAGTTAGGAAGTTCAGCACCTTCTGCCACTCTATAGATCTCTTGGATGAATTTGATATGTTCGTCCACTTCCTCTGCGAGTTTTTCGAATAATTCCCTAGTTCTTCCCGGAGGGAGTTTTTCGTACGTATCCATATAAAATTCGAAGTAGTCCTTCTCATGCTGGATCACAGCTGCAACAGCTTCCAAAAATGTAGTTTCTTTTAAAGGTTTAATACTCATTCTGCTTACTCCGGTCGCGACAATTCTAGGGGATTTTCAAGTCGGTTCAATAATATTTTTTCTATTTTATTCCTCTTCCTCTTGAGAAAGATAGATTAAAAATTGAGCTAAATAGTAAGTGGACATCACCCAAACTCCGTGGAACGGAAGTTTGTTCGGAGTGAATTGTCCAAGTGCGATGATCGAATCAGAAATTATAAAACTGATCGCTCCTAAAATTCCGAGCCATCTGTCTCTGGAAGAAACTTCTCTCGCTGCGGATCTCCAACCCATCACACATATCGCGGAAACGTAAACCGCGACTGGAATAGTTAGCGCAGGAGCAATCCCAGGAAGAAGCCAATAAAAATAAGAAGCACCGAAAATTACATAAGGGATTAATCTTAAAAAATTTACTGGATTTCCCCAAGAAAAGCTTACGGAATACGCTACCTGTGCGATTAAGAAACTGCCCAAACCGAAAACAAAATATTTATCTGGGAAGGCCAGGATAGTATCTCCTCCGAGTGAAAATACCAAACCGATCCCGAGCCAAATTCCTGCGCGGGTTTTCCATCTACCTTCTCCCACACTTAACGCGATTAAATATAGAATTGGAATAATTTTGGAAATCAAACGAACTAAAAATATGTCCGAACCTAAAAATAGAACTCCCAAATGAATAAGGGCTAAAATCGGGAATATAATATAAATCATTAAGAGCTCCTAATCTCTAAACACCCGGTGATTTGGGATTGTCTTCCAGATCAAACCGAGGAACCTGTCTCCTATAGGCCCAAATAGGGCCTCGGAAGCTGCGATGATCTCGTTTAGCCAAAAAGATTCTACACTTTTTCTTATTTTTTCCGTTGTAGTAGGCCTTTTGATTTATTTGGACCTATTCGTAATGAATAAAAGAGCCCATAAACTCTCTCTCAGAGAGTCGGGATACTGGACTTTGTTCTGGGTAACTCTTGCAGTTAGTTTTTCTCTTTTAGTTTATATATTCCACGAAGACCCGACGAACCCAGGACTTGCTAAACAAAAGACCCTGGAATTTTTAGCAGGATACCTTCTGGAATATTCACTTTCTGTGGATAATCTTTTCGTATTCATCATGATCTTTGCGAAGTTCAGGATACAGTCCCAGTACCAACCCATGATCTTAAAATGGGGAATCATAGGTGCATTGATATTCAGAGCAGTGATGATCTTTTCAGGTGCGGAACTGGTTTCCAGATTTGAATGGATCTTATATCTCTTCGGATTTTTACTACTCTACTCCGCGTGGAAGATGTTCTTCCACGATGAAGAAGAAGATTTCGATCCAGAAGAAATGAAACTTCTGAAGTACGCACGTAAAGTTCTTCCAATGTCCAAAACATTCCATCCGGAAAAGTTTTTGGTAAAAGAACATGGAAAAACTCTTTTTACTTCTACATTCTTGATCTTGATCGTTGTGGAATTCAGCGATATTCTTTTCGCGATCGATTCTATTCCTGCGATCTTCTCCATCACACAAGATAGTTTTATCATCTATACTTCTAACGTATTCGCGATCCTAGGACTTAGATCTTTATTCTTCCTACTCGGCGGAGTAATGGAATTGTTTGTTCATTTGAAAAAGGGAGTCGCTCTTCTACTCGCATTTGTGGGAGTAAAACTTCTTCTTCCTGCATTTTCCGGATATGTTTTCGGAAAAGTGATCCATGTTTCTATTGAGATCTCTTTGGTAGTGATTATAGGAACTCTAACACTTTCAGTACTCGCTTCTATTCCTCATTATCTTAAAACGAAAAAAGGAGCCTGACGGCAAATCGAATGGCATCAGAAAAACTTTTCTCCGAATTTCCACCGGTTTCTACCGAAGAATGGACAAACCTGATCCAGAAGGATCTTAAAGGTGCGGACTTCGAAAAAAAACTGGTTTGGGAAACCCAAGAAGGATTTAAGATCCAGCCGTTTTATAGAAAAGAAAATCTAAAAGGAAAGGAATGGCTCCTTTCCAATCTTCCAGGAAAATTTCCTTATCTTAGATCTACCCGCAAACTTACAAATGATTGGAGTATCAGACAAGACATCGATACTCCTGATCTAAAAACAGCAAAAGAATTAGCGGTAGAAGCAATTGGCAATGGAGTTTCTGCTCTGGGACTAGTTCTTGCAGATGTCGGTTCTGGAAGAAAAGGAATACAGATCAAAAATGAAAAGGATCTGGCTTTCTTATTGGAAGACCTACCTTTGAACGAAATCACTCTTCATTTTGTTGCAGAAGAAAAATCTCCGGAAACTTTTTCCTGGCTTCCTAAGAACAAAACTCTTGTGGGGGGACTCGGTTATGATCCTTACAGAATTCTCGCAAGACAAGGTCATTCAGGCGGACATGGCCCTGAAACTTTAAAACCGATCTTAACTGAACTTGCAGGCAAATGGAAAAATTTCCGCGCACTTACAGTCCATTCTTCTACATTTAGAGACAGCGGTTCTACAATTGTCCAAGAACTTGCATACACTCTCGCACTCGGTTCAGAATACTTATTTCGTTTGGGGGAATTAGGTGTTTCTCCTGAGGTAGTGAACTCTCAGACAATTTTCCAATTTACGATTGGCCCGGATTATTTCTTAGAGATCGCAAAGTTTAGAGCGGCTAGAACTCTTTGGGCGGAAATTTTTTCTTCTTATTCTTCTGATAAGGGAGAAGCTTCTCTTCCGTTTATAGAGGCAGAAACCGCAAGATATAATTACGGGATCTATGATCTTCATAATAATATTTTGAGAGGAACCACTGAGGCAATCTCTGCTGCAATCGGCGGCGCAGAAGTTATCAATGTTCTTCCATTTGATCATTTATTACAACCTGCAGATTCTTTCTCTTTAAGGATCGCAAGGAACGTACAATTACTTCTAAAACATGAATCTTATTTGGATAAGGTTGCAGATCCTTCTTCCGGTTCTTATTATATAGAAACAATTACTGATCAGATCACTGAACAGGCTTGGAAATTGTTTACTGAAGTGGAGAAGGACGGCGGATTCTTAGAATGCCTGAAATCCGGTAAAGTCCAATCTTCTATTTTAGAATCTAGAAAGAAAAAGGAAGAAAATTACTCTACACGTAAAGACATCTTCCTTGGAACAAACCAGTATCCAAATTCTAAAGATAAGATCCAAAACAAAGATCTAAATAAACATGTGAAGTCTTCAAATCTTACTGCAAGCGCAAGCGAACTCAAGGTAACTGCTCTTCCTGAGTTTTTTGCAGGAGATGCAATCGAAGAGATTCGTATGAAAACGGAAAACTACGAAACCAAAAATAAAACTTCCGTAAAAGTTCTTCTTCTTCCTTTGGGCGACTTAAAAATGAAGAAGGCAAGAGCGATCTTCTCTCTGAACTTTTTAGGATGTGCAGGATTTAATGTAATCGATCCAGGAAGTTACGAAACTTCCGACGAAGCGATTGTTGGCATCCAAAAAGAAAATCCTCAGATGATTGTCTTCTGTAGTTCCGACGAAGAAGTAACATCTTACGTGAAGGATATTCTTCCTAAATTAAAAACTAAACCTCTTGTTTATGTGGCCGGTTATCCAAAAGAAATTCTTCCCGAACTGGAATCCGCAGGTGTAAACGGATTCATTCATGTTCGATCCAATCTATTAGAAACACTTTCCGATCTTCAAAAAAGGATGGGAGTCCAATGAAAAGACCTACATTCTCCCCTAACAGAACTCCAGTAACCGGAGATACTAAATTCGAATCCTGGTCTAAAGAGGCCTTGGATGAATTAGGACTTTCTAAATTAGAAGAAACGATTTGGAATACTCCTGAAAAAGTTCCAGTTAAACCTGTATATGTTCCTAAAGATGTGGAGTCCTTGGAACATTTGGATTACGCAGCGGGAATTCCTCCTTTTTTAAGAGGACCCTACTCCACTATGTATGTCCAACAACCTTGGACCATTCGTCAGTACGCAGGTTTTTCTACGGCAGAAGAGTCCAACGCATTCTATCGTAGAAACCTAGCAGCAGGACAAAAAGGTCTTTCTGTTGCATTTGACCTCGCAACTCACAGAGGATACGACTCAGATCACGAAAGAGTTTTAGGAGACGTAGGAAAAGCAGGAGTTGCAATCGATTCAGTCCTGGATATGAAGATACTCTTCGACCAGATTCCCTTAGATCAGATGTCAGTTTCCATGACAATGAATGGAGCTGTAATTCCTACATTAGCTTTTTATATTGTAGCTGCAGAAGAGCAAGGTGTAAAACCGGAACAACTTTCAGGCACCATCCAAAATGATATCTTAAAAGAGTTCATGGTGAGAAACACATACATTTATCCACCTGAACCTTCTATGAAAATTATCGCTGATATTTTCAAATATACCACTGACTTCATGCCTAAGTTCAATTCAATCTCCATCTCCGGCTATCATATGCAGGAAGCTGGAGCTACTGCGGATATAGAACTTGCTTATACTTTGGCGGATGGATTGGAATACCTACGCACTGGTATCAAGGCTGGAATGGACGTGGATAGCTTTGCACCACGTCTTTCTTTCTTCTGGGCAATTGGTATGAACCATTTTATGGAAATTGCTAAGATGAGAGCAGGAAGACTTCTCTGGGCAAAACTTGTAAAAACGTTTAACCCTAAGAGCAACAAATCTTTAGCTCTTAGAACTCATTGCCAAACTTCTGGTTGGAGTTTAACGGAACAGGATCCTTTTAATAACGTAGGAAGAACTTGTATAGAAGCTCTTGCTGCGGCGCTTGGTCATACCCAATCTTTGCATACAAATGCACTCGACGAAGCGATTGCTCTACCTACGGACTTCTCCGCAAGGATCGCAAGAAACACTCAGATCTATTTACAAGAAGAAACTAATATCCACAGAGTTGTGGATCCTTGGGGTGGGTCCTTCTATATTGAATCTTTAACTTCTCAACTTGCTGAAAGAGCTTGGGAACTTATCCAAGAAGTGGAAAAACTGGGCGGTATTGCAAAAGCAATCGAGACCGGAATTCCTAAAATGAGGATAGAAGAGGCGGCTGCACGTAAACAAGCAAGGATCGACTCCGGCAGAGATGTAATCGTAGGTATCAATCGTTATCGCCCTTCTAAAGAAAATCCTTTGGATATTTTGGATATCGATAATACTGCGGTGAGAGAATCTCAGATCCGTAAATTAAACGAACTTAAGAAAAGCCGAGACAATGCTGCAGTTACTGCGGCTCTAGAAGCAATCACAGAATGTGCTAAAACAGGAAATGGAAACCTGCTTGCACTTGCTGTAGATGCGGCTAGAAAAAGAGCAACTCTTGGCGAGATCTCTTTCGCTATGGAGAAAATATTCGGCAGATATAAATCCGTCACTCATATGATCAAAGGAGTGTACTCGGAGGAAATCATGGATGACCCGGATTTCAAAAGGGCAAAAGAACTCTCCGCAAAATTCGCAAAGTTAGAAGGAAGACAGCCTAGGATCATGGTCGCTAAGATGGGACAGGACGGACATGATAGAGGTGCAAAAGTAATTTCCACAAGCTTTGCAGATATGGGATTCGACGTTGATATAGGACCTCTATTCCAAACTCCTGGAGAAGCAGCAAAACAAGCTATCGAAAACGACGTGCATGTTCTCGGAGTTTCAAGTCTTGCTGCAGGTCATAAAACTTTAGTTCCTCAGGTGATCCAAGAACTCAAAAAACTAGGAAGAGAAGATATCCTAGTAATTGCAGGTGGAGTAATTCCTCAGCAAGATTATGATTTCTTGTATAAGTCTGGAGTGAACGGGATTTTCGGACCTGGAACAAAGATCTCCAAAGCAGGTGCAGAAATCCTAGAACTTCTGATCAAGAGTGTAGAAGGTTAATCTATCTATGCCCGAGACCGAGGGAAAAGAAGAAGCCCAGATCCGAGGCTCTATCAAAAAAAAGAGCCTTCCGGATGCGGAAACTTTTTCCCAAGGAATTCTTTCTGGAGATATAGTTCTATTAAGTAGAGCCATCACCTTAGTAGAGAGCACCCTACCTTCTCACCAAGAGCTTGCAGAAGCTATATTAGAAAAATGTTTACCTCATTCCGGTAAGAGTATCCGAGTTGGTATCACAGGTATTCCTGGTGTAGGCAAAAGTACATTTATAGAATCCTTCGGAAATCATCTGATCGAACAAGGCAGAAAGATTGCAGTACTTGCAGTCGATCCTACATCACAATTATCTAAAGGATCCATTTTGGGAGATAAGACCAGAATGGAAATTCTTTCCCGTAAAAAAGAAGCATTTATCCGCCCTTCTCCTTCCGGAGATTCATTAGGTGGAGTCGCACGTAAAACTAGAGAAACAATCTTTTTATGCGAGGCTGCAGGCTTCGATACAATCCTTGTAGAAACTGTTGGAGTTGGACAATCAGAGACTGCAGTTAATTCAATGGTGGATATTTTCCTTCTTCTTTTAATAGCTGGAGCGGGAGATGAATTACAAGGAATCAAACGTGGTATCATGGAGATGGCGGATTTGATCGCGATCACCAAAGCTGATGGAGAAAATACTGCCAGAGCAAATCGTGCAAAAGCAGAAACAATTTCCGCAGTTCATTTTCTTCCTACTCATGAATCAGGTATTAAAACAGAAGTTAGAACATGCTCGGCAGTTACTGGAGAAGGTATCTTCGAAATTTGGACTGAAATTTTAAACTTCATACAAGCTATCAAAGACAAAGGTTACTTAGATAAAAAAAGAAAAGAACAGGCCAAACATTGGTTACACGAATCTGTTCAATCTATGTTACTAGATGATTTCTTTTCTAAATTAGGAAATGATTTCCATAAGGCAGAAGAACTTGTAACCCAAGGACTGGCAGGTTCTTATCAAACTGCTCGCAGGCTTGTGAAGTATTATAAGAACGAAGATAATCAAATTTAAACATTCAACGAAACCAAACAATCACGGTTTTGTAATATATTCCCTCTCCTAAACATTATTTGTCCCGACCATATCACATTGATTCTAGTTCCAGATGGAATTTTTTTTCTTGGAAAATATGTCTTTTGGGAGATTGATGGTGGATACAAAAGATTGAACCTCAATCGCGAAACGCCTCTGTTCTAGCAAGAAATTGACTTAGACCCGAGTCGGTTATTGGAAAAGGAAAAAACATGAAACCTCGTATTTCTGGGCTAGTCTTAGCTATTCTGTTAGCGATATCTGCCATCTCTTGCGCAACTTCTAGTGCCGGACTCGCAACTAGTACGGTTCCTGTAGCAGATAAAAAGTATAAGGTGATCTCTCCGGTAGAAGGAACAAAATACTGGTACACATTTGATATCGCAATTATTGGAATTCCATTAAGCGAACCTCCTATTGATCAACTATTAGAACAATTGAAAAAAGAAAAAGAGGCAGATGCTCTAATCAATGTACGCTATTGGACAGATAAATCTATCTTTGTATTCTTAACTGTAAACCGTCTTCATATCTCTGCAGAAGCAATCAAGTTCGAAGATGAGATCCCAGATCCTAAAAAGAAAGGCCGTTAATTTTTAAACGACATGATTCTTCTTAGATCTATCATTCTGTTTTGTTTTTTAATTTTTATGATGTACTCATGCTCAGGTTCTTTTAATAGAGCGGATGTAGGCGGCAGAGTAACTAGCACTCAACTCATTGATTCTGCTACAATCATTCGCTCCCAAGATTATATGGAGTTAGGAGTTTCTACCGGAGAAAGTTCCGTTTTCTTTTTGTTCGGACTTATCCCAGTCACCAATCCATTAAATATGGATTATGCACTTAGTGAAGCAGTTCAAAAGATCCCGGGAGGGAAAAGTTTGATCAAAGTAAAATACTGGCAGGAGACTCACCTATTCTTTCCAGTCGGTACGATAAGTGTCTTGAAAGTAAAAGGTACAGTGATCGGTTCTCCTTCTGTGACTCCGAACGAGGCGGGTAAAAAATGAAAACCCGACTATTTATAATCAGCTTCTTTTGTATTTCATTAATAGATTGTGTTCGGGAAGATACTGTTCCTCAGGGAGATGCAAACAGCCAGATCTATGCTGCAGCAGAATATCTTTCTAAAAAATGTGGAGACCCAATTCCACCAAATTTCCCAGCAGCGATTGGAGATGTACAAAGAAGGAATTTAGATCTTTGTAGTATTGCGATCACTAAAGCAGAATGCCCTTTTAACTCTTATCCTGTGGTTTGTCTTTGGATCTATTATGATAAACCTGCGGGAGAGATCCCTTGGTATTTGAATTTTAAAGATGTATTTGTGGATCCTAAATTGCCATGAAGTTAAAAAAAGTTCTGATCAAAATCGCTTTCCTCGCGGCAATCGCTCCATTGGATGTGTTTGCAGAAGTAACCTTTAAAGCTAGGTTATTCTCCAGGCAAAAAAACCAAGGAGAATCTAAAACCCAGGTTCTACTTTTTGAAACCAAAAAGATCTATAGAACAGATGCAGAAGGTTATTTCGACGCAGTAGTACCTTCTCCTGGAATTTATACTTTCCGTATTTTAAAAGTAGAAGATATGCAGGATATCAAAGGTAACGTAGAGGCTTCTGGCCAAACAGTTACTCTTTATACGGATGCAGGTTCAGATGCTTCTATAGGATCTCCTAAAGCAAAGACTCCTAAGGGAACAATCACAGTCGCTGCAGAAAGAGATAAACCTATTCTTTCCAGAACTACGATCAAATACGAAGAGATCAAAAGGATGCCTGGAACTTTTGGAGAACCATTACGAGCCTTGGAAACAATTCCTGGTGTGGTTCCTTCTGCTGCATTTGGCGGCGGAGCAAACAATTATGTGATCCGGGGTTCTGATCCAAACTCGAACTTATATTTAGTAGATGATCTTCCTATTTTGTATCCATTCCACTTTGATGGATTGAGCGCAGTGGTAAACGCTAACTTGATCAAATCAATTGATGTGTATACCGGTGTATTCCCTGCAAACTTCAATAACGCATTGGGTGGGGTCATTCATATCGACACTGTGGATAAGGTAGATAAGTCTCAGAAAAACCTGATCATCTCTGCTTGGTCCAGTAGTATCAGTTATATGAGTCCTACCTTTGGCGGGAAAGGTTATCTGATCGCTTCTGCCCGCGTAGGATACTTGGACAGATTTGTACAAGGATTAACTTCTGCATTAGGTGCAGACTTTCCAGAAGGTTTAAGACTTCCAAGATTCGTGGACTCTCAGGTTAAGTTCGTTCATAATTTTAATGAACATCACCAAGTCTCTTTTCATTCCTTCTATTCTAAGGATGATTTTGCAGCAAATCTTCCTGCAAAATACCAAAATGACCCAGCAAATGATGCTACTGCCGCATTTGCTGGAGCAAGTATTTCCTCAGGACAAGGATTCAGAACCCAAGCATTACGTTATACTTGGAAACCGATCGATACATTCTCCAATCGTGTAACAGTTATCAGTTATGATCCATTCACTGACTTTAATGTCTCTTTTGGTTCCATTCAAGGAAAGAATAGAGCAAGTGGTGCATATAACGGTGTACGACAGGATGCTTTTTGGGATCCGAATAAATATTTCAGCGCTGAGTTCGGAACAGAATATAGATTATTAAATTATTATTCTACAGGTTCCAGTATCATTCAATCAGATCCGAACAATTTAAGTCCAAACCCTTATGATACCCAAAGCCCAGACTTCACTACTATACCTACGAACATTACTGCGAAAGGATCCTACTATAACGGTTATCTAACAACTAAGATCCGTTTAGGTAATTTGCATATTGAACCGGGAGCACGTTACGATTATATTCCTTACGTAAACAATAGTGCACTCGGTCCAAGAGCTCAGGCATCTTATAAGTTTGAAGGTATAGGAAAAGGAACTACTATTTTCGGAGGTGGAGGTAATTTCTTCCGCTTCCCTCTGGATACTAGATTTAATAAGGATAGTGGAAACCCTCACTTGGATTTTGAGAAAGTTTTCAAGTACGGCGGAGGGATTGAACAATTATTAGAAGGTGATTACCAGATCAAAGCAGAAGTCTTCAAACAAGAATACTCTAGCTTGATCGTGGATGACCCTTATATCACTGAACCTATTGGAACAAATCCGGACCCATATTCCAGGATCGCTCAACCTTTTATCGCAAACAAAAAGTTGAACTACTCCAATAGTGGAACTGGCTGGTCCAGAGGTTACGAGCTAGTACTTCGTAAGAACTCCCGCCCTGGAACCAGGAATTGGTTTGGTTGGATTACCTACACTTGGTCCCAAACATTCAGAAATAATAATATATTCACGCCTGATGCTGGAGCCGCTCCTCTAAGCGCTCAAGAAACCCAGATCGCCGCAGAGTTTTATAAGAATTCTAAAGAGACATTATACGACTATGACAGGACCCATGTGATCAATATGGTCTTCGGTTGGAGATGGAGCCAAGAGTGGCAATTCGGCGCAAGATGGTCTTACCTGACAAGTAGGCCGTTTACTCCTATTGTAGGGGACGACGGGGGAAGGTTCAGTAACCCTGCAAATGGCCAAACCTATTGGGTACCTCAATACGCCAATAACCCAGCCCTTGGAGAATATATCAATAGTCGTAGGTTAAAGCCTTATCATCGACTTGACATCCGTTTCGATAGATTTTTCAATTATGAATGGGGGTATGTGAATACCTTCCTGGAGATAGTAAACGTATACCTAAGAGAGAACGTGGGTGGAGAAGATTTCGATAATACGAAACCTTATTCCAAAACGAACCCAAGTCCTAGCCCGACATTCGGAACAATTCCTTTGCCAGGTGGTGTGATCATTCCGTTCTTTAACGTAGGTATCGAGGTTAAGTTCTAATGAACGTTCGGAGTTTGAGAAAAGTTTCTACACACTGGTTCGGATTATTGTCCGCTCTAGTTATATTCTCATACTGTTCCCAATATTCTCCAGAAGCGTCTAACGAAAGTACACTCGTCCTACAATCTCTCTTAAATTATTCTGCAAATCCATCTACAGCATGTAAGTCTTCCATGCAAGAAGCAGAAGATTGTTTAAAAACTTCCTCAGACTTAAGCGGAAGTGGAGAAATTGAAATTTCAGGATTATTCTCCGGGGGAACTGCTAAGAGTTATGAATCTTATTGTAGCCAATTATTGGCTCAATCGCAGATGTCCGGTTTAAATTCCAAAGTCCAAGAATGTATTTTTAATTGTAACGAATCCTATTGGTCCAGGGTCGGATCTGAAAATGATTGTAGCGGAGAAGGTGCTGAACTTATTTCTAACTCCGGAATTGAAACCCTGAGCTGTATCAGAAATTGCAAAGAACTTTATTCATCAGAACCAGAACTTTAAGTCCGAAATTTCGGAACAAAAACGGAATGACTGGGATCGTATCAGACAAAAAAACAGAAATTAAGAAGGAATTATAAAATGAGTTTCGAAAATGCTATTGGGTACATGGAAACGGCGATCTTCGTGATCATGGCGATCGCGAGTGTTCTTGCAGTAGCCGTTGTAGTAGAAAGAGCGATCATATTTGTTAAAAATACAAAAGACTCCGCCTTCGTATTACCTGAAATCATCCAAACCGCAAGAAAGGGAGATCTAACTGGAGCTCCTAAATTTTCAGATAATTATCCAGAGAATGTTTACGCAAGATTTGCGGACTTCTCCTCCGAACATTCCAAAGGTGGAAAAGAAAGCCTGGGTGAACTCATGGAAGGAAAGATGATCGGAGAAAGAGTCGATTTCGAAACCAGACTTTCTATCCTAAACACATTGGGAAACAACGCTCCATTTATCGGACTATTAGGAACAGTATTCGGAGTAATCAGCGCATTCTATAAATTAGGGACTTTGGGAAACGCAGCAGGAGAAGTGGTAATGAGAACCATTTCACAAGCTCTTCTCGCTACTGCAGTTGGTCTTGCTGTCGCAATTCCAGTAGTAATGGCAAACAACTACTTCACCAGGAAATTGAAAATTATCCAAGCCAATCTGGAAATTCTTTCCAAAGAATTTTTAGCAAGCCTGTCTCGGAAAGGTTAAACCGGGGATTTCTAGAAAGGAGAATTTATGGCAGGTCAAAGTTCTTCCGGCGACGGAGAAGAAATCGGCAGTATTAATATTACTCCGATGGTAGACGTTATTTTGGTTCTTTTGGTGATCTTTATGGTTACCGCAAACTTTTTAAAAAAAGAATCCATCAATATCAATCTTCCTAAAGCAGATGCAGTAGATGCGAATCTAGCTAAAACTGTTCAGGTAGCATTATCTAAAGACGGAAAAATTTTCTTAGAAGGAAATGAAACAGATTTCCCAAGACTCGAAGCTCAATTGCAAAAAGAGACTAAGATCCGTCCGAATATGAGGATCACGCTATCCGCTGATTCTTCCCTTCCTTATGGAAAAATAGCAGAGACTATGGGAAAGATCAAAAAAGCGGGCGTGCACCAAATCGCATTATCCGTTAAAAGGTGATCCGGAGAAATGAATCCCACTCTGGAAAAAGTAAAAACTGACACAGCCCGAAAACTCAAAGAGCTTTCTCTTTGGGAGATCTGCGTTTATGGTTCACTTGCTTTTCACCTATTTTTATTCTTAACTTATTACTACATCACTCACAAAGAAAAGGAAATTGTAGATTCCGAACAATTGGAAATGAATGTAGAAGTTGATATCCAAGATATTCCTCCTGAACTTCTCGGAGGAGAAACTGCTCCAACTCATAAAGATCCAAATGAATGGGTAGAAGGTTCCAACGACGAAGGTAAAGATCCAGACCCGAATGAGATCAAAGAAAATGAGATCAGCGGAGAAGGTACTGACAAAGACGGATTTTTATTCGCTTTTTATGGAGACAAGGCACCTACTCCGATCATTGATTTTTCTTTGAGAGATTATTTTCCTGAGAACGCTCGGGCCCAAGGTATCTCTGACGCGATGATCTACCTAGAAGTGCAAGTAGATGAAAAAGGAAATCTGATCAATGCAAAGGTGATCAAGTCTTCTATTCGCGGATACGGTTTTGAAGAAGCTGCAGTTAAAGTAATTCGATTAGCTCGTTGGAGTCCAGGTTACGCCAAAGGAAGACCCACTCGTATGAATCATAGGGTCCCTGTCCATTTCGAGCTGGACGATAACTAATCCTGACGTTTCAAACCGCCTAAATATTTCCATATTTTACACACTGGAAATATTTTTCTGAATAAGATTCCTTAGATATTCAAGGTCATATTCTAAGAATATAAGCTGATGTTTTCTTCTTAGTTTTCGTCCATTATAACTATAGATGGAATCCGGGGCTTGGAAATTTTTTATGACTGGTGTAGTAACTAGTCTGATCATCGTATTCTTCTTTTCTCATTCCAATCCTGGAATGATCCAAGCCGAGAAGGATATTCCAGAAGAAACCCTAATTCTCGCAGATAAACAAGAGAATGTTTCCGTTCAGTCTGTATTCTATGGTAAACAAAGCTTCTTATATTTCGGATCTTTAGACTCTTCTAAAAACGATCTGGATCAAGTGGAGAAGTTCTTGAACTGGTTTGATAAATCTGCGCCAGGCGATTCTCAATTTGTATTTATTAGTTTAACTCCAGAAAAAGACGGATATAAAGATCTAAAAGATAGATTCGGCAAATTAAGTGAGAAGGTACTTTTACTTAAACCTGCAAACTCAAGTGCAGCATTGGAACTTGCTAGATCATTCGGGATCCAAGCATATATCCAACCTGAAAGTGGAAATATGAAATATAAAACTGCACTTATCTGGGTGGACGATTCTCCCAAGATCAGAGGTATCTTTCCTAAAATTCCGGAAAAACCGGATTCGATAGATCTGCCTTCCCTGCTCGTCCGAGCAAAAGAAGTTCCCTAAAATCCCTTAAAATACCATTCTTAGTAAATTATTTTCCAAAAATTGGAATCTTCTAAATCCCGTTTAGAAAGTAAAATTCTTGAAAAAGGTCCCAGATCAGAAGTAAAGTGAAAAGCCGCGTTAACAAATTGTTTCCGGAGTTATTCCAAATGCAAAAACGTTTCGTATCGGTCCTATTCGTACTGATCCTATTCTTTATCTCGCCAATTTCAGCATTAACACCACCACCCAGTCTGGAATCTCAGGTGAATTCTTCTAACTTTATCGCTTTGGCAAAACTTTCCAATGTGAAAGAAAGTAAGATCTCCTCTAATTCTATTTCTGTCACAGCAAGTGTAGAGATCCTAAAGTCCTTAAAAGGCGGAAAGGAACTCCCACAAAAATTTGATATCGCCTTCTTAATATTCCCTGAATTATTTGGAAAATGGCTTAAGGCTGCTCCCCAAGAAGGAGAATATATACTTTTTTTAATTAAGAAAAAAGTAAAAGACAGCAAGGGTGTAGAATCTGAGGTGATCGGACTTTACGAACCTCATCCTTATGCATTTCGTGAATACAACAAACAACTAGAAGAAAATATTTTATCTCTAACGAAGAACTAAAGGACAAATAGATGAAACTGAATTTGCGTTTATTATCCGCACTATTATATTTACTCTCCGCTACCGGCCTATTCTCCCAGACACCTCCCGGCCTGGGAATGAAACAAGAACCAGCGGAACTTTTGGCTTCTTTAAAAGAAGCAAACCCAAATCGTATCTCTCATAGAGGGCTTTCCTCTTCTGTGGATCTTTCCCAGTACATGCCTCCAGTGGGTGACCAAGGACAACAGAGTTCTTGCGTAGCTTGGTCCACTGCTTATGCTACCAAGTCTTTCCAAGAATATATGGAAAGAAAAGATAGAGGTTGGAAGCTAAGCGACTCTTCTGGAAGTCCAAACTATTCCAATATTTTCTCACCAGCATTTATCTATAATCAGATCAACGGGGGAAGAGACAATGGTTCTTTGATCTCAGATGCAATGCGCATAGTCGTAGAAAAAGGAGCGGCTCCTTGGTCTTCTATGCCGTATAACGAAAGAGATTATTTGGCTCGTCCTCCTCAAGACGCTTTTAATGCGGCTTCTTCTTATAAAGCTAAGGAATTTTTAAGGATTAGACAAACAGATCCAAACGAACTAAAAAACCAACTTGCGCTCGGAAGACCAGTTGTCGCGGGGATCATAGTTTATGAAAACTTTATGAATTTAAAAGGAAAAGAAGTTTATAAAGAAGGAGTTGGAAAGACCTACGGAGGACATGCGATCGCAATCGTAGGTTACGATGACTCTAAAGGAGCTTTCAAATTTATCAACTCTTGGTCCACTCAGTGGGGAGATAATGGTTACGGTTACATTGAGTATAGATGGTTCACTAAAGTTTGCCAATCTGCTTTCGTTCTTGTGGATGATGTGGCACCTGCAACTACTACAAACACAACAACGACCACTACTACACCTTCAACAGATGTAAAACCAGTTCCTCCTGAAAAGGTAAAACCGACCTCTCCTAAAGAGATCGCAGCTACACAAGGTTCTTTTTCTGATAAGGTTATCTTAACTTGGGCATCTGTCCCACTTGCGATCGGATACGAGATCCATAGAAAAGGTCCTGGAGATTCTTCTTTTTCTAAGGTTGGCCTTTCTCAAACCAATGGATTCACAGATGATGGGATCCAAAAGGATGTCGCTTATTCTTATAAGGTCGCAACTCTAACTGACACTGATTCTTCTGATCTATCAGATGGGGAAGCAATCGGTTATGCAAAGACAGAAGAAGCAAAGGCTCCACCTAAAGTTGTAGGAGTAAAAGCAAGCCAAGGCCAATATCCAAATAAGATCGATCTAGTTTGGGAATCCATCAGTGGTGTTTCGGATTATTACGTATATAAGTGGAACTCTATCCAGAAAAAATACCTCTCCGTCGGAAGAGTGAAAAATACAAACTATTCAGATAATGCTGCCGCTAAGAATGGAGTGACTGAATTTTATGTAATCGCTGCGATCAATAATGGTAAAACTGGAGATGCTTCCGATGCGGCGTCCGGATTTACTATGAAAACAGAAGCCAAACCTCCTAAACCTTTCGGGCTTACCGCTACAAAAGGATTATATAATAGTAAAATAGAAGTACAATGGCAGAAGGTTTCAGGTGCTTCTAAATATGTTGTCTATCGTTATGATGTGAGCGGATTATTTGGAGGAGGCGCTTGGTCCAAAATTGGAGAAGAAGCAAAAGAAGCATTTATTGATGAAAAACTGAATGGCCAATATGCATTCTATGCTGTTGCAGCGGTGAACAAGGACGGGCAATCCGGACCATTCTCCGATTATGCTTATGGATATATAGATCCGAATAAACATAGAGCAGCAAAACTTCCTAGCCCAACAAATCTGAAAGGAGCACTCGACGCCAAAACTGGAAAAATTTCTTTAAAATGGGACTCTGTAAAAGGAGCCAACGAATATTATGTGTATCGTAAACAAAGAGGAGCTTCTTCTTGGGATTTTGTTTCTGGAACAAATGAAAAGACTACAAACTTTACCGCAGATGTTCCTGAAAAAGAAATTTTGTATCTGTACTCAGTGACTTCTAAAACAGATCTGGGAGGAGAAAGTGATAAGGCAACTCCTGTCTCCGCAGTTCTTTCCCAAGCAAAACCAGCAAAGGTAATGCGCTCCTTCGGTGGAGATTCTAGTTTAGAAAAATTTAAAGGACCTTGGACTGCTATGTCTTGGGATGGTTCCAAAGGTGTAAACCAAGTTCTTTTAGAGATCGAAAGCCAAGACAACGTGAATTACGTTGTGAAGTTCAATAAGCAGAAAATTTTCGAAGGAAGATATGTAGAGAATAGCCCAATTATCGATAAGGAAGGTAAATTCCGAATTGAGATCGAGAATGCAGGAGATGCTCTACAAGTGACTCTAAAAGATAATGGGATTATCAACCAGAAGGCAACTCTGAACTTCTTGAAAGAGTAACCGCGAGGAACTCTTATATTCTAAAAGATCCCATGTTGGAATTCCAACATGGGATGTTGATAAAAGATCTGCTTGATTATCTATTGATATTGTGATATAGGGGTTTTGTCGGGGCGCATGGGTACCACCGCACCGGCCCCCACCCAGAACAAGGGTGGGGCAATCCCAATCCCCGTTGGAACTCCTACAATTAAAACAGATCTACTTCTTTAGCTAGAACAAAAATATTTCCAACTTCTTTCAATCTTTGGGTAAGTTCAGGCGAACTTAATACCTTTGTGACTGCAGTTTCAGGAAGTTTTTGCATTTCTTTAAAACGTTCCTGATAATCTTGGATCCAGATCTTTCTACAGAATAGATTGGCTTGGAAATAATATACTTGGTGAGTAATGAGGAAGTTTAAGGAATCGATATCCTCTAATGCTTCCGCAGTGATGATCGCTTCTCTGTTATCAGAAAGTCTTCTGCAATAATCTATGAATGCAAGGTTGTCCAAGAATTTTGTCAAGTCTTGGTCTGCTTTGAATTTGAAACTGATCGGATCCAGTTTAAATTCTTTGATCATTTCTCCCAGATCCAAAACGACTTGGTGACTTTGGCTTTTTACTCCGAAGTCATCCGCAGCAAAACTAATCCCGAAATTCCAGAACCTTCTACATACAGACTTGAGAGTCGCCTCCCCTTCTTCGTAAGGTTTTTCGATCAGCTCCATACGAACATTTTGAGGATTCAGGTTTTGTTTCAGAAGAAGTTCATGAAAGCGTGTGACCTTCTCATCCGTATCGAATGTATCAATTAGAGTCTGAGGAGAAATATTAAATTTTAGAAGTCCAGGAGAACCATTGCAAGACATGATCAACTTCTCTAAGATCAGAAGTTCTATTCTGTTCAGATCTTGGTCATGCGGAATATCACGAATAAGATCCGCATATCCAGCGTATGCTTCTCCACCTACGAAAACTTCTCCACCTTTCATGGAGAATGTATGATCCCTATGATTATAATGAATGATCGGTTGAATGACCGCGTCTGCTCGCTCACTCGCGAAATAATCGTTTACACGATTCAGATAAGTCCAGCTCCAACGAACCAAATTATCTTTCAGATTTTTTAAAGAAGAAGTTTCCAACTCTCTGAAAATCTCTTCCACATAGGAAATAAAATTACACTGAGTTCTTCCGATCCCGAAATCAAAATTAAGAGCTCCGGTCCGGACTGCTTGGTCATGGAATCTTCCCATAGCAGCGTCAAAATTAGCAAGACTGATAGGCCCAGAATTATCTAAAGGAGCTACACCTATTAGTAGATTCTTTTTATCACCATAGGCATAATAACGAAATAGTTCACGATGAGAAGGTTCTATGTCAGAGATCTTCTGAGGGATCAATTGTATGAATTCTACTAGAGAAACTGTGGAAATATTTTGAAATCTGAGGAGGAAGATTGGCTTTCCTCGATTTTCATTGATGAATACCGTCTTAAACTGTTCCAGATCCCCCATATCAAAGGATCTTAATTTTAAGTTATAAGCATCGGTCATTTCGTTTGCGACATTAATCGGCATAGGGTGGGCTTACAACTCGGAAGCCCGTGGACTGGATTTTAAACGACTGTTGTTTTATGTAAAGTGGAAATGTACAGTATCGTTCGAGATTCGGTCCACACCTAATTCAGACAATTTTTTTTGCCCTGGTCCGGGGTTTACTAATATAACATCTCCTTCTATAATTACTTTCTTATCAAACAAAATATCTCCTTCTACTTTCAAGGAGGTGCAGCGCACTAAAGAAGGAATAGCTTGTATTCGGCCGGTAAAATCTTTTACCTTCTTATAATAAGTTTCATCTAAGGAGATCACTAATTCTCCTAGACCTGCCTTCTTTCTTTCTTCCGACATAGTTACTGAGAAGTCTGGATTCAAAGAATATGCATCAGAACGTCTGACTAGATAGTCTTCGCATTTTTTTACAGGAGCAAAACGATCTCTTGGAATAATGAGACCTTTTGTATTGGAGAAGTTTTGGATGGCAGATCCCATTGCAGTCTCTAACTGTAGGACCTCCTTCCCTTCTACCTTTTTAGGATTTACGATCAATGATAGTTTGAAAGAGCCTTCGAGTAATTTTTCTTTCAGCACATCTAATCGTATCCAAAGATTATTAGTGGAGAATGTTCTAAATTTACCCAAACCCTCAAACTCATGCATATGATCAGAAGGCACCTGAGCAGTTTCTAATAATTGTAAGTTCTTTTTTTCTCCACCTACTACTCTTCTAAAAATTGCTCCGCCTTTTTTATCGGCGAGTGTTTTAGGAGTCATTTCCATGCAGAAGTCTAGGTTCTCTTTCAGAATATATTCTAATATTCCAGGATGAACTGTTGCGCCTAGATTGTCTCCATTAGAAACGAATGCTACCTTGTATCCATTTTCTAAAAGTCGATCTAATAGCCCTGTTTCCAAAAGTGTGAACCATATATCTCCATGACCTGGAGGACACCATTCTTCTGAATTATTTTTAGAAATTTCCAAAGGTTTCAACTCAGGAATAACTAGTCTTGGAACCTTATGTTGTAAAAAACTTGTAGGGTAATTTTGTGAAAATTTGATCTTCTTAAGTTCTTCCTGACTCTCATCCTGAGTGCTAAAGCTATCCATCAGAATAAGAGGAACTTCTAAATTATATTTTTGTCGGATGTACTCAACCTGCTTGCAGACCACTTCTAAGAAGCTCATTCCATCCTTGATCTCTATCAAGGATTTTGGCCCGGAAAGCCCCATACTAGTTCCAAGGCCTCCGTTCAATTTGATCACAACTAATTCTTTTAAAAATTTGGGATCACCTGAATATTCAGATTCGATTTTTTCTAAAGAGATCTCGTCTTTATTCGGGTCCAGATCCCCTACTTCTTCCCATTTTACGATCCCAGTTTCACCGTTATGAACTTCTTGGATCTTGGAAATAAAATCGGAGATGAACTCTTGCGAAAGTCCTTCTCTCGACATTTTTTCTCTGACTAATTTTTCAGATTCTGCAATTAACGGATCCATCTTATAATTCCTTTCGCATCGTACATTTCGTCAAACTCGCCCAATTCAATTGTATATTTTTCATCTTTGGAAGAAGGATCATAGATCAGTTTTAGTTTTACTTCTCTTCCATTATCGTCCTTTTTTACAGGCTTCTCATTTTGCTCAGCATACAAAGGAAGGAAGACAGAATAAGAATAGATATACACAGATTTTTTGGAGTTTTTTCTATAATACAAAACCCCTTTTTCGGCAAGATCTCGCTTTAAGATCTTTGTATAAGGTACAGGGAAACTCTTATTCCAAGTGGCAAGAAGTGTTTTGTCCATCTCGGAATGTTTAGGTATCTCCGAATACAAATTGGTTACGGAAAAAAGAAAAATGCCTAATACCAGGAAACGAAAGATAGCTTTCATAAACTTACAGACAGATTAAGAACCAGTAAGTATTCTTCAAGTAATTACTTAAAACAAAAGGACCGCTAACTATAGCGTTCCTTGCTACTTTTGATCTAACCTATTTAACGGATTCCTTATATTTAGAATAGGTTTCGTTGTCCGAATCAAATACAATATCTGCAGTCGCACAAATCACTCCGCCCAAGGAAACGATCCGAATATTCAGTAAAAATTCCTGGTCTTGGAAAACCAGCTGCCCTAAAGCAAGATATTCTGCTCCGGAAAGTTTTCCTATAGAAATAATCTGATCATTCAGCACAAGTCCGCTCGCTTGGAAATCCTGCTCTCCTATGACACGGTTCAATCTATCTCTTTCCAGTAATTGGAATGTTTTAGGATCGAATAATTCTTTTCCAAGTCGATCAGTTACGAGTCTTCCTAATTGGGAATTACTCCCGTCTTCATTGAGTATATTTAAGATAGCAAGCCTTGCGGGAAGTTTTCCGCCCTGGGCCTTGAGAGAAGCCAAAAATTGGTATCTAAGCTCAGAGGCAATGGTTGCCACTCCTGCATTTGGGTCTTTTGCTTTTTTCTTAGCCTCCCCTGAAGAAGCGCAGGAACCTAATAACAATATAACTACTAATAGGAAGATCCGGATTTTCATTTTCCCGCCTATATTAAAAATATTTAACTAATGTAACTTGGTTTCCGGGACTATTAAATTTCACCAGATCGAATGTTGCTAAAGTAAGTGTGAGCCCTCGTCCATGAGTGATCCCTTCCGAATTCAACTTTTCCATACTACTCTTTTGTAGTCTAGCATGGTTGAATCCTTTTCCTTCGTCTGTAATCCGGATACCTATTCTATCTCTGGAAAGTGAATATTCTACCTTCACTTTTTTGGACTTATAATAAGGGTCTTTCTGCCTTTCCTGAACGAATCTAAAATAATTTCCTTCTGACATTGCTCTCGTTTTTTCTTCAAAACTAATGTTCAGATTCCCATGTTCTATTGCGTTAATGATCATTTCCCTAAGGCAATTTCTCATCGCAGTGATCGTGCTTGGATCCACAAATCTGTATAAGTTCGCAGTCATTCTTTGGCTTAAAAGTTCTGCATTCTGCAAATAATTATTCGCAGTATAGACTGTCTTTTCATCATCTACATACCTGGACATTAAGTCTTGGTCAGGTTCGAATGCTCTTCCTAAAATTTCCCTTTGGCCTTCGTACTCTAAGATCTGGAATTGAACTTGGAGCTCTTTAGGTTCTCTTAAATATTTTTGTAGGAATTCTCCTAAAAATCTAACTGGTTTTCCTTCGGAAGCAAGTTCTTCCAACTTTTCTAATACGTATAATTTTTTATACGCGTCTTGTAATTCTCCTGCCTTATAGATCAGCTCCATAAAATTTTTGCCGATCACTTCTTGGGGTTTGAATCCTATATGTTTAGAGACTGATCTGTTCGCTGCGAGAATATTCCAGTTTTGGTCCAAGGAGAACAGAAAGTCTTCCTCTACTTCGAATAAACTTCTGTATTTTGCTTCAGATTCTTCTGCGTAGTTACGGATATTTCCCAGCTCTTCTACCCTTTGTTTTAATTGATCGGATAATCTTTTGATCCTATCTGCAAGTCCCAAGGATAGAAGGCTTACTTCCATCACTGAACCTACTTGTATTCCCCAAAGAGTGAAAAAGTTATTTGGAAGTATTCCGAAAGATTTTAAACCGAATAAAAAACTAAAGAATAAGAAAGAAGACCAAGCGAATAAGAAGTATTTTGCTTCTCTTCTTCCAGCTAACAAACATTGGATCCCGTTAGAGATCAGAAATCCTAGAGTAAAGAACATTAGAATTAAACTGCTCATGATAGCAGTTCTATATTCCCAAATGAATAATGTGGAGATCATTCCTCCAAAACTAAGAACAAAAAGTAAATAATACAGTTTGGAAGTTTTAGGAGTATATTCTGGAGCATTCAAAAAGGATCTACTGAATGCACCCGCGGTCAAGATGACCGAAAAAATCGAAAACGGAAGACTGTAATTTGCCCATAGAACGGAACTTCTCCACAAATATTGGAAAGATAGACCGTTTAAAGTAAATTGGAAGAGTATATAAGTTAATATATAAATAACGTAATATAGATAACTTTTATCTTTGGTGGAAAATAATAAAAATAGATTATAAACCACCATGATCAGCATGGAGCCGTAATATAATCCGAGTGCAAGTTGTTCTGTAAAAGTATGTTCTATAAATTCGTTTTTGGAAAATGCCAGAAAAGGCAAAAGAATAGAGCTGGAACTTGCAATCCTAAAATAGATCTCTCTTTTAGAACCAGGCTCATCTGAAAAAGGGTACGCAAAATTCCTATGTTCGATTGGGCGTGTGCCAAATTCTCTTAAATCTCCTGAATGATTGATTGCAGAATCTGAATTTCTTCCCGCATATAGATCTACAAAATCCAAAAGAGCATAATCAATTTCTAAGATCCAATCTATTGCTTTGTTTGTTTGGTTTTCTGTGCGAAGACGCACCCAAATCGCAGATTTAGAATATCCGAAACTATTCTGGAAGATCTTTTCAGATCCTCCTTGATCGAATATTTTTAATACTTCTTTAAAAGACTTTTTGCCCGTTTCGTCTTGGTAAACAGAAAGATATGGAAGAAGAGAAGAACCATCCATCTTCTCTTCCAAAAAGAAACGGTCCTTTTTTTCGTAGGCCGGACCTTCTCCCCAAATTGGAAAAGAGAAGAAGACCATCAAAAGAAAACTAGAGAAGATTATAGATCGAGTCTTGATTTCCTTTCGCATTCGGCTACAGATCGTACGCAAATTTTAGAAAAAAGCGCCTACAAATTTTAGGATTTTATCAAAAATCTGTTTAGACACAATAAAAGTCCCGATGCTACTTCCTATCTGAGGGAGCATAAATACCAAGAAGATACGAGTTACTTTGTTCTTCCAATATCCACTGAAAGTTTCTGTATCTTCTCCCAATTTTTCGAAATCTTCTACCAATGGTTTTCTAAACCAAGATTCAGATAAAGCCGCTACCCAACCCGGTTTGATAATTGGATTAAAATTCCCGATAGGAGCCGCGATAAATGCAAGAAGAATAGAAACTGGATGCGCAAGTGCAATGATCGCACCAATTGCAGCAAGTGATCCTTTTACCAGGATCCATCTAATTAAAAATTCTTGGCCTTCTTCTTTTCCGCCGAACCAATAAAGAGCGGTGAAAGCAGAGATAATGATTGCTGGGAATAATAAAGGACGAACTCGATCCCAAAAACCTTTAACAGGTTGGATATCCAAATGATCGATATCCTTATCTTCTACAATATGTTTTACGATTCCTTCTAAATGCCCAGCACCAACTACTGCGAAAATTTTCTTACCTACTGCAGCTTGTTGTCTGATCCTTTGCGCGAGATATGCATCTCTTTCATCTATGATCACATTTTTAACAGACTGATATCTAGAAGGAAGTTGAGAAAATAGATCCTTGAGAACATCATCCGATTTCATCTCTTCTATTTTTTCAGGAGAGATCTCTTCTTTAACGATGAGTGAACTTACTAAGGTGGAGAATAACATCATTCTACTCCAGAAGCCTACATTCCACCATGCTCTTTTGAGAGTAGTAGAGATCTCACGGTCAACTGGTACAATCTTAGCGTGGATCTTATTTCCTTCTTCGATCGCTTTTCTCATTTCGTCACCTGGACGAATGTTTCCGTAGCCTAGTTTTTTCTGGAAAGAAGAAAGGATTAAGCTGGAAAGAAGGAGCCACATCTTTCTTTCCTTAAACACTTTGAAAATATCTAATTTTTTCCAATGGTCCGGATCCTGAACCGATCTCATTCTGGAAGCACAAAGTTCTACACAGACCGTGTCCGGTTTTTCTTCTTGGATAATTCTGGAAACTTCATCTATACTTTTTTGGCTGATATGTGCCGTTCCCAAAATTGTGATCTGGGAACCGTTTAATTCCAAGGTACGGATCGGTTCGGAGGAGGCGATTGTTTGCAAGAGGGTCGATTTCCTTTCTTTACATACAGTTTCCTTTAAGCTGGATGATATGAAACTCTATTTTTCCAAAAAGAGCGGGAATTCCTACGAGATTTTTAAAAGGTTAAATCGTCACATAATTCGATTCCGGTCCGGTGAAATTTCCGGGAAAAAAGATTTGAAGGAACTTGGATGATCCTAAAA
This sequence comes from Leptospira koniambonensis, assembly GCF_004769555.1. Classification (NCBI taxonomy): domain Bacteria; kingdom Pseudomonadati; phylum Spirochaetota; class Leptospiria; order Leptospirales; family Leptospiraceae; genus Leptospira; species Leptospira koniambonensis. The sequence goes on from NZ_RQFY01000007.1 coordinate 155,787, forward strand.
TACTACCCGGTTATTACTGACAGAAAGTATGCTCAATAAAGACGTAAAAACTATAAACGTCGGGATCGCGGATATCCAAGGTGGCCAATCCCCTTCCATGATCCGCACCACATTAGGTTCCTGTATCGGGGTCGTTTTCTATTCTCCGGAGAAGAAGGTAGGAGCCATGGCCCATATCATGCTCGCCAAAGATCCTTCTGGAAAAGATTCCTCCAAAAATCCTCATAAGTACGCTGAAACTGCTCTTCCAGAATTGGTTAAAAGAATGACTGAACTCGGCTGCGGCAAGGGAGAATATTACGCTCGTCTATTCGGAGGAGCTTCCATGTTCAAAGGAATGAACTCAAGTTTCCTTCAGAACATTGGCGACTTGAATGTAAGTGTCGCAAAAGAATTTTTAGATAAAGAAAAAATAACGTTACTAGTGGAAGACGTCGGTGGCCATGAGGGCAGAACGATCAGTCTCTATTTGGATGATGGCAGGATCCTTCTAAAGAAGGGCGGATTCGAAAAGTACCTTTATAAGGTCAGGTAACGGAATGAAAGAAAAGATAGATCAACTTTTTGAAAACGAAGCCCAGCTTCCTAAAATCTCCTCCGTAGTAAGTAAAGTAATGGAGATGGTGGGAAAACCAGACGTAGTCATCGCAGACCTAGCCAAGGAAATTTCCAAAGATCCTGGACTTACTGCTGCAGTGATCAAACTTTCCAACTCTGCATATTTTCGCCCTGCTAAACCTGTAAAAACTGTACAAGAATCCTTGATGACTCTTGGAATTAAAACAGTACAGGAAATCGTTCTACTGAACGAAACCAAAGGTATTCTGAAAAAAGAACTGAAAGGTTATCAGGTAGATGGCGAATCCAACTGGATCCATTCTTTGATCGTAGCAGAACTTGCAAAAAGGATCGCGGTACAGAAAAAACTAAAAGTGGATAAGGACCTAGTATTTACTGCGGGACTTCTTCATAATATTGGAAAAGTAATACTCGCTGATTTTTTTCCTACAGTGCTCATGCAATTCAGAGCCGAATTACAAACTTACCAAGGACCTTATACTGACTTGGAAGCTAAATTTTTCGGATACACTCACCAAGAAGCAGGAGCAAAACTTTTAGCAAAATGGAATTTCCCTGAGGAATTGATAGAAGTAGCCAGATATTATACTGAACCTGAAAAGGCCGCTCAGTTCCCTGAACTAGTCTCTACCGTACATATCGCAAATTGTATTGTGATCCTAGGTGGAATGGGAATTGACATAGGCGGTTTGAAAATTCCACTCTCTTCTAAAGCCTTACAAAACGTAGGTGTGACAGAGGGAGATCTGCAAATGTACTACACTCTTTTACCGGAGATGGCTAAACATATCGAAGAGTTGATCTCGGTTTGAAAAACATTGCCCTGATCGGCCCCAGAGGCGTTGGAAAATCTAAAATCTCCCGCAAACTTTCCAAACTCACAGGTAAACCTGTAATCTCTACAGACATGATAGCTGTTTACCTGACAGGTGGAGTGTCCATCCCAGACTTCGTAAAATCACATTCAGGAAATTGGAAACCTTTCCGCGACCTAGAATTTGAGATCCTAAAACAAGTTTCAGGCTCTCAAAATTTGATCTTAGATTGTGGTGGCGGAATATTATTCGACCAAGACGAATCAGGTAAGGAGATTGTAAGTGAAAGAAAGATAAATATACTGAAAGAAACTGCATTTGTGATCTCTCTCTCCAGAAAATCTGAATACTTGGTGGAGAAAATCCAGAACGATCCGACTCGTCCTCCTTTAAGTAGCGTTCTTTCTTATAAAACAATTTTAGAATCCAGACTACCTCAGTACAGGGCCCATTCCGATATCCAGATTGCCTTAGATGACCGCAGTGCAGAAGAAGTTTGCGAGGAAATCCTACGCAGATCTGGCTGGGTCTAATACAAATAGGGCGTTCTGCCCTTTCCTTAAACGCTCAAATTTACAAGATATTATAAAAATCATAAGAGCCTGCCCCAAAAGGTCAGGCTCTTGAAGCCCGTGATTTGGTATTGACCGATGGCCTATCTTTTGGGACGGACTATAAATATCTTTACGATATTCTAATGGAATTAGAACCTTCGTTATAACCGGATGAGAAAAATATCATTCTAAAAAGTTCAAACCCGATGTTGGAACTCCAACAAATCGTGACACGGACTTTTGGAACATCCGGATACACAAAAAATAAAAATGATACAGTTAGTACTAGAGGTCCGAGATGATAGATACGGAGGTCCCGAAGAAGAATAAGTCTTCCTTCGAGAAACTAGTAAAGGTAATTCGGCAAAGAAATTATAAAAAGGCGACCGAATACACTTACCTAAGATATAATTTGGACTTTCTTTTGTTCGCGGACAAACCCGCGGAAAAAGTAGTTACAAAGGATATCGACAAATACATAGAATATTTAAGGAAGAAGAAGGTTTCCTCTTCCACGATCCAGATCAACATCAGTTCTTTAAAAATGTTTTTTGAAGAAGTTCTGGATATGAATGTATTCGAAGACTTCAGAAGACCTGCAAGGGAATATAAAACCCCTAAGGTTCTGAACCAAAAAGAGATTTCACTTCTTTTGGAGACTGCATCTGAGTCTCCTAGATCCCATCTTCTCTGCGCGTTAGCCTATTATGCAGGCTTACGAGTGGGAGAGATCATTCGTTTGAAATGGGGACAATTCGATCTTTCTAAAAAGACGATCAAAGTGGACTCCCCCATCCCTACTCAAAACAGAACCGTTTCGATGGATTCCGAATTACAAAAAATTTTGAAGAAGTTCGAAAAAGAAGTCGGAACTGAGAAATCTTCTTATTTGTTTCCGGGCAAATACCAAGGCACTCATTTGACTTCTAGGAACGTAGAACGTTTGGTCGGGGATTTAGCAAAATATGCAGGGATCAAAGCCCAGGTTACCTTGTTCACTCTCAGACATAGTAGAGCAATCCACCAACTGGCTGAAGGAAAAAGCCTGGAAGATATCAGAGAGTTTTTAGGTCATAAGAGCCTTGCGACCACGGAAAGTTATCTTCCTATCCGCAAGAACCTAAGACCTCAGGTCAGACAAAAACATATCCAAGACGCTTTAAAAGAAATTAAGAAGAAGTATAAGTATTAAAAACTTATCCGGCCGGAAGGCCGGAACTTCTTCTTTTTTGAATATTCTTTTTTCTCGATAGAAGTTCCTGTATTTTTGCATGAACTTCTGAAGTCATTTCCATTCTAGTAAATATCAAAGAAGCCATGACGAATAAACTTCCCACAATCGGTCCGAATATTAAAGTTATCCTCCAACCAAGCTCTGGGTTTTGAGTTTTTGCTCCTGCTTGGTATCCGATTCCTTCCAATAAAAATCCTAAAAATGCAAAACCGATCGCTCTAATGATCTTTGTTGCCATCTTCCAAAATCCGAAATAAGCACCTTCTCTCTTTTCACCAGTCAGAAGTTCATCATAATCCACTACATCTGCCACCAACGAATCGAAAAGAAGAATGGATCCTGCAAATATTCCTCCAAGAAATGCTGCGATCAAAGGAGCCTCATAAGATCCTTGGGGCAAGATCGGATATAAGATCATTGTCATAACCCCGAGCAAAAAACTTCCCCAAAATGCAGGACGTTTTTTACCGAATTTTTTTGCTAAGTACACCCAAAGTGGAATAGAAAAAGTAAGGAAGACTACAAAAGGAAGAAGTATTCGTATAACAACTTGAGAATCTTCCAACAGCAATCTTTCCTTATAATACAAAAGTCCTAAGGAAGAATTTAAAGTCCTGGCAGCAGTCGCGACTATAAATGCCAAAAGAAGAGGAAGAAAATAACGATTTCTTAATATAAAACGAGCGGATTGTAAAAAGGATAAAACATTCTCTCCGAAAGAATTCGGTTTTGTTTCGGATCGTTTATAAGGAAAATCTCTACCTTTTGTAAAGGTATAAGAAAAATAAGATACAAAACATAACAAAATCCAAATAGTCCCAGAAGAAAAGCTTCTGGAGTTAAATCCATCTTTTCCTAAGGAAACCCAAATCGCAGGAAGAAGTAACCCTGATAAAAGACCTATATTCGCAAAAAATAATCTCCAACCGAAAATTTTATTTCTTTCTCCAGATGTATGACCGATCTCTCCTCCTAAACTAATATGAGGAACTGCAATCATTGTCATAAATGTATTCGTGAGAAAATAAGCGATTACCAGATACAAAAACTTAGAGATTTGGCTTTCTAACTCAGGAGGAGTAAAAAGAAAGTACGCCCCTAACCCAAGTAAAAATCCACCGATTAAAATATAAGGTCTTCTTCTTCCATCTGTAAAACTAGTTCGATCTGAGATATATCCCATAATAGGATCACTGATAGCATCCCATAAGATCGCAATCAACATAGCCAACCCGAATAAAGAAGGTTTTAATCCAACTGTAGAAACATAAAAATCCAGAAGATAGATCTGGGCCATTGTTTCCACTGCAGTGATTCCCACTTCTGCGGAAGCATAACCTGCCATTGTTTTATTCGAAAGAATTTGTTCTTTCATTGGATGATGCGTTCTTTCCGAGCCCTTCTATCCTAATTGATAAAAGTTTTCCATATTCCTATCAATTTGCCGGAACGGACTAGATGGATCTCTCCCATCTCGGCCATTACCTTTTCACTTTGAGTAGGCCTAAAGAATACATGATCATCAGGTTCTAAAGATATAGCTTTGGACCCGTTTAAGATACTTTGGTTGGTGCTGGAACCAAATAGAGAATTGTCTTCCAGACCTTTAGGAGATTCTTTTTTGGCAGAGAATGCTCCTCCATAGATAAAGTAAGTCATCTCTTGGTTCGGGTTCCAGAGTGGAAATAGAAAGGATAGTGATTCCAAAAATGGGATCTTGGTTCCTTCTAACTTTTTCAAGACCGGAGTTGCGATAAATACTGCAGGACTATGCTCTTCCAAACTTTCCACATCAAAATCAGTAGGTTTAACTAGAGCAGAACCCAAAGATACATCGTTGACTACTCCAGGATTTTTTTGATAGAAACTATAGGTTTTACTTCCTCCACCGTTGAATACTAGGTCTTTTTGGAATAAATTCGGAAACTTCTCCTTTCCTAATCTTACGAAATTAGAATATTTATCTAATGAGTTTTGGAGTGATTTTTCCATTGCGGAGATCTTATCTCCAAAGATTACAGGCACAGAAGCAACATGTGGTTCATATCCCATATATCCGGCAAGTTCCAGATTTTTAGGATTCGCGTGTAGGAGTTCCAACACGGACAAAGAATTTTCTGGTTTAGAAAATCCTCCTCTATGTAATCCTATATCGATCTCTAAACTTAATTTTAATTTTAGTTCCTTCTTCTTTGCAAAATCTAAGTATTGCTCTACTCGATTAGAAGTATCCACTAACCATTGTACATTTTGAAAATTCTCTTTTTTTGTTTTAGAGTATATATTTTCCAAAGCAGAGATCGGCATTGGTTTTCCCAAAAGAATATCAAATTTTTGGAATTCTGGATCATTCAATAACATGATGATATCTCCAGAATGAAATACCATCAGTCTTTTGGAGCCAGTTGCATTTACGATATACTTAAGCAAATCTAAAGAAGGAAGGGATTTTACTACTACTCTGTATGATAAAGGAGGTTTAATTTTTTCTTTCAGAAGTTTTAGATTAGAATCCAAACGATCCAAGTCGATAAGGACGATCGGTTTTCCTGGACCATTTAGTTTAAGCTCCGAATTCAAATCTTTAAAATAAGAATTATAAGAAGCACCGTTATCTTTCGGTTTTAAAAAAACGATCAGCAAAAGTGCGACTGCAAAAATCCAAAGTAATCCATGATTAGACCCTTTTCTATACATCTAGATTCTCCTTCGAAAAAACAGTTCGGATTTTAAAATGTTAGACTATTCAGGCAAACGGAATTTAGGAAGAGATAGATTAAATCTGACAGCAATCATTCGAACTATTATCACGAGCAATGCAGAGACTACGGTATTTAAACTTCCGTTCACTTCATATCGATCTAATACAATGTATAAAATCGCTCCAGCCAAACATGCAGTTGCGTAAATTTCTTTTCGAAAGATCATTGGAACTTCGTTGATCAAAGTATCTCGGATCACCCCGCCGAATACTGCAGATACCATTCCTAAGATGGCAGCTGCAAATGGATTCACTCCGCTAAGCAATGATATTCTAGTTCCGATCACTGTATAGATCCCAATTCCAACTGTATCAAAAAAGAAAATCCCAGTTTTCATTCGGATCAAAAATCTAGGGAAGATAAATGTGATCGCAAAGCCTGCAAATATTGCCCAAAGAACATTTGAATCGGAAACCCAAGAGACTGGATAATTTCCGAGTGTGATATCTCTTAAAGTTCCACCACCAATTGCAGTGATAAATCCAGTGAAGAACACGCTGAATGCATCAGCATGATAGGTCTTTTTTTCCGCAGCAGCCAAGGCTCCTGACACAGCAAAAACTGTGACCCCGGCCAAATTGAAAAAATACGAAAGGTCCACCTTAATTCTTTTTGTAAGTTGTTTGTTTCTTCTTGCCTTTATTCATGAGAGAAGGACTGAGTAACGCATTCAGACCTGGAAGGAAACTTCCTACCTTAGCTAAAAATCCTCTGGAACCAGGGATCAAAACTTCCATAGGTTTATTTGGGATCACTTTATTAAAGATAATATCAGTTACTTCTTCCGTTTTGAGGTATCTGTTTCCAGAGAATGTCATGGAAGCTTCTTCATAATCTTTTTGAAGATCAAGCATTGGTGTTTGGATTGCATCTGGGCAAACAACACTTACGAATACTTTTTTAGGTTTTAATTCTTGGGCCACTGCCAAAGAAAATCCTCTGACTGCAAATTTAGAAGTAGAATAAAGAGAAATCCCAGGGATCGGAGCAACGCCTGCCAAAGATGCAATATTTATAATATGCCCTCCACCTTGTACGATCATTCGGATAGAAGCTTCTCTAGTTCCATACATCAAACCTTTTGCGTTGATATCTATATGTTTATCAATATCTTTAGGGCTTACATTTTCAATATAACCAGGTAAAAGATAACCTGCCACATTCATTAAAATGTCCAGTTTGCCCCATTTTTTATAAGCAAGGTCCATGACCTTCTTCCAATCGGAAGGAGAAGTCACATCCAACTTTGAAGTTAAAACTCTATTCTTATCAAACTTTTGTTTAGTAATATAATCTTTGAGAGCTTTTTCGTTTAGATTGGTAAGAAGAATATTATGACCTAAAGAATAAGCTTTCTCAGCCAGATTTTTTCCTAAACCGCCGCTTGCACCAGTGATGAGTATGTTCATTTATATATCCTAATGGGTAACTATATTGCCGAATTCTAATTGTCCGAATGAGAAAGTTGGACTTGTTCCAGGGAAAAGCCAGAACCCGCTCATTTCAGAAGAAGGCATCACATTATAAAATTCAGGATTTCGCAAAGAAGGACCAGCAATCTCTTTTTCTAAAACCATGGAGATATATTGATCCAAACCAATCTCCAAGGTATTTCCGTTTAGGACTACCTCCATTCCAGTATTTTTAGCATATTTGCGCACACCAGGAATACGTGATTTGAGTGGATTATAATTATCCGCACTCACTCCATTCTCACTAGTTACAAAAATTCCTTCTGGAGTATTTGCTACCAAACTATGATTTCCATACGTATGTCCTGGAGTTCTGATCAAAGCAACTCCTCCGCCCAGTTCTGTATCCGAATCTAAAAGAACAATACGATCCATAGAGATTCCACCAGAACCATTTGGACAATACCAATCAGATTGAGGAGGAAGAAGTCCTTGGATAGAATCCCATTCTTCTTGCATAACCAAAAGTTTTGCATTTGGAAAATATCCAGGCTGACCATTCGCCCCCAACCATTTGCGTAGATCTTGAGTATGTAAATGATCGAAAGAAATATAATCCACCTTCTCCGGAGGAAGTCCTACTTGTTTAAGACATTCTTCTACCGTATTCAATGTAGGAGCCATGATCTTTCTTCCAATATTTTGGAAAGGTCCAAAACTTTGGGAAAGTCTTTTGAAAAATGGAGTCTCTGCGTTTGCATCCACATCAGAAGGAGAAAAAAGTAGAGTTTTAATCCCTTCGGAAGTTTTGTATTGGATGATAAACAATCGATTGATGATATGCAGAAATGGTGTAGGAAGACTAAATGCATTCAGTAAAGCGTATTTAGTTGGATAAGGCACTCGAACCAAATCAAAGGATTTATAATATACTACTTGAGGCCCCGATAAAAATTTATCTCTGAATCTTCTCGCTCTTTTACGAACATCTTCCAAACGATCTACTGGAGCAGGAAGACTGCGAGAACCTAAAAAGTCTTTGATCGGTTTTAGGCTAGTATCTTTTTTAGAAGATGTTTTTTTGACTGACTTGGAAACGTTTACCTTTGCCATAAGTTCATCCCTTCACTTTTATTTTTATGGTCCCATTCTCAAAAATATAAATGGAATTCTGTCTGATAAAACTTTAATAAAAACTTAAAACGGTTTGTACAAAGCCAAATAAGCGGAGAATGTACCGAGCACTGGAAGACCGAACCAAAGTATTTTTGCAAATTCAGGTTTTTTATAGTACGCAGTTAATAGCCCACCAAAGATCAACCAAATCGCAATCTTAGCAATCACCCAGCCGGGTAGGCTAATAAGACTAGCGAAACTATCCAGCAGTCCTATTCTTCCTAACATTCCAAAACCGCCCAAAAGTACTAGCGTCATACCAATTCCATGAGCGGAAGCGATGAATTTTTTAGGAGCGTTCTCTTTTGTGCCTCCTCCTAATACGTGAAGTGCAAGACCACCGTAAGCGGAGAATAAGAATAAAATACCAAGGATATGAATGAGTTTGTACACCGGATAAGAAATCATAGGTGATCATTCTTAAGGCCCTTTGGTCTTATGGAAAGCGAAAAACGATCTTCTACTTTTCCAAAAGATGTTGTACTCCGACCCAATTTCCAAGTGGTGGAGCTTCTATATATTCTTGGCAACGTTTTCTATATAAAATGGCTACTATATCTTCAGGATAAACTTTTAGGGCCTGCTCGAAATTCTGAAGAGCTTCTTTAAAATTTCCGACCTTATACAAAATGATCCCTCTGGAGATCAAGGCCAGTGTAGCGTCTTTTAATTTGCGAATATGAGGATCATCTGATTCATAAATTTCGTAAATGATGATCGGTTGGCTTTTTCCTTTAACCACTACTGAGTCCACTTCTCTGATCGCGAGTTCATCTGCAATTGTAAGACTAGATAAAGTATTTTGAGTGATTAGTATATCTGCCTTATATAAATTCGTGAGACTTTCTAAACGAGATGCAACGTTAACTGTGTCACCTATCACAGTTGTATCCAGTCTATGAGAAGATCCTACTGTTCCGAGCATCAGATTCCCTGTGTTAATTCCGATGCCGATACGAACACCTTTTACATGTCCGTGTGCGCCCTTCACTTCTTCTTCCAGTTCCCGGACCCTTCTTCTCATATCAATCGCCGCAAGGACCGCCCTATCTGCTGCGGATTTACCTTCCCAATGATTTTCAGAATGGATCACTCTTTCTGCGGAGAATAATGCAAGGATTGCATCTCCCATAAACTTATCCACGAAACCTTCATACTTTTGGATCAGAGGTTCCATCTTAGCAAGATAGCCGTTAATAAATTTGAAATTTTCTTCAGGAGTCATCTTTTCAGAGATTGTAGTAAAAGATCGAATGTCTGTGAATAAAACACTCATTTCTCTTAATGCAGAATCGCCTAAGTTCACATCCACCGCAGAATCTTTTCCAAGCACGCTTAAAAATTGCATCGGAACGAAACGGAAAAATGCATTCTTCTGCCTTGCCAATTCTAGTTTTTGATGGCTAAGCTCTATGTTCAAATCTTCAGATTGTTTGTATAGATCGATGAATCGATTCGCAAGAATGGTGGTTAAAGAAATCACAAATAGAAGATAAGCAAATTGTGTGAATCTAATTCCAGATTGGAAGAACATAGAATCCAAAACATCGTAACCTGAAATGAATACGATGATGAACATACTGATCGCCATAAGAGAAGCGTCTTTTTTGCGCAGATATACAGCTTTTCCCATAAAGTATAATAGATAAATAAGAGAAGGTAGAATAGAGATCTGCCATGCTCTCAAACTGATCATCAAATATTGGAATGGCGCAAAAAAGGAAAAGAAGAAGATCCCAAAACTCCACCCGGAGATCGCAAGTATCGCCTTATTTGGCAAAGTAGATCCATAAAAATAATCATGAAGAAACAGTAAGAATAAAGGTGCAAGTAAGGATACTGAACCATATTCAATTCTCGTAATCCAAGTACTGTCTTGTATAAAATCAAATATGATCGTAGATCTACTCAAAGAGTAAACCGCCATAGAAATAGAAAAAACCCCAAAGTATAAATTATATTTATCAGTTCTTCTTTTGGAAAAGATGAGAAGATGATATAGTCCGAAAAATATATAGATCGTATTTAAACTTAAATTAATTAAGATCCCGATCTTTTTAGAAAAATCGTATTCAACTCCTAAAGTATAATCTCCATCTAAATAAAATCCAAGATCCACATTCGTAGGTGTAAACACTGGAGAAAGTATTGGATATTCTTCTTCGGAAAGATGAAGAGCTGGTGCATCTCCCAACATATGGAATACTAATTTATTTTCTCCGGCTTGCAGGAGACTTGAGTCAACCTGCACTTCCATATCTCGCAGAGTTTTTCGAATCTCCATTTTTCCATTCGGATCCAAATGGATCTCTTTTTGGAGAAGATGTCCGTTCAGATAAATTTCCCAGTTCTCCCCTATAAAATTTAAATAAAGCCGGATCGGGCTCAAGAACACTTGTGCCTTTGGATCAAAACTTAGATTAAATTTTGTCTGGATGGTAAATTCCTGAACCTTGTCGGATACTGGAGTTTTATAGAGTTGGTTTAGAACGATTGGGAATTTTTCTATTTTTAAATACCCAGCCTCCGTCGACCCGAAGCCGGATTTGAATTCGGGTTTAAATCCTTGTACGGATTCCCATTCCAATCTTTTTAGATCCAGGTCCTTCCAACCCGGGATTGGCTCTTCTTCCTGAGAACCCAGAGAGTAAAAAGAGATTAAGAAAAAAGAAATGAAAAGTAAAGATCTGAAAGTTAAAGCCGGAATTTTTTGTTTATGCACCATGCGTTATTCGACAGTAGTAATTGGATGAGAAAAACTGCAAGATTTCAACTTTTTTAACTGATTTTTCCTTTTCCCAAAAATGTTTTCGGTAGAAACTATCCGGAAGAGAAAATAGGAGGAAAACTTTATGTCCGACTCATGGGAAGGCAAAAAATTACCGGAAGTAAGTTTATCCAGCTCAACCGGAAACACAGTAAATCTACCGAAAGACTCAAGCGGTTCTTGGACCTTATTGTATTTTTATCCAAAAGACGATACCCCGGGTTGCACAAAACAGGCCTGCTCTTATAGAGACAATCTGGAAAAGTTCACCGAAGCTGGAGCAAAGGTGTATGGGATCAGTTCCGATTCTTTGGATAGTCATAAGCAATTTATTGACAAATTCAATTTGAGTTTTCCTCTTCTATCCGATCCAAAACAAACCTTGAGCGGACCTCTAGGAGTTTATGGAGACCAAGAATGGCAAGGAAGAGTGTTCAAGGGACTTTCTAGAGATAGCTTTTTGGTAGGACCTGACGGAACCATCCGCAAAGTTTGGAGAAAAGTAGATCCTACCAAAACAGTTGCCGAAACTTTAGAGGAGATCTTAAAAGAGGCCGGTGCCTAAGGCGTGATCGTAAAATATACACTAGATACATACCAACCGCATAGACATTTATTAAAGGTGGAAATGGAAGTCCACCCAGACAAACAGGAAACATTTCTTTGTATTCCAAATTGGTCGCCTGGCTCTTATAAGATCAGAGATTATTCTAAATCCATCCACCAAGTTGCATTTGTTCAATCCAAACCAGGCTGGGGTCTTGAACAAACAGACCTCGACACTTGGAAAGTTTCTTCTAAGGGAGAAACATTCAAAATTTCTTATTTAGTGTATGGATTCGAACACACTGTAAGAACCAATTATTTCACTAGCGATTTTATTTTAGTTCATCCTCCTGCAACATTCTTATATCCTAAAGATCGTTTAGATCTGGAACCTGAGCTTAGCTGGAAAAATTTAGCGCCTTTTAAATTTTGTTATACTGGATTAAGGAAGAAGGAAGGTTCTAAAAATACTTGGAAGGCCAAAAACTTCGACGAATTTTTTGACTGCCCTATCTTGCTTACGAATGAAAAACAGATATCTTTTAATGTAGAAGGATGCGAATTCGATCTAGTCATCCTAGGAGATATTGAAACAAAAGATAAAAAGAAGATCTCCAAAGATCTGGCAACAATTGTTGAAACCCAGATCAAACTGATGGGCGGAACAGAAAATCAATATTATCTATTTGTTTTAGACATGAGCGATAATTTATACGGAGGATTGGAACATCTCAATTGTAGTATCAACCAATTCGATCCAAATGGATGGTCGAGTCCTGATAATTATAGAACTCTTTTAGAACTTTTATCTCATGAATATTTCCATCATTGGAATGTGAAAAGAATTCGTCCGATCGCACTTGGCCCTTTCGATTACCAAAAGCCGAACTTAACAAAAGAATTATGGATCGCTGAAGGAATTACTAGCTTTTTCGATGCATATTTTCTTCTTCTTTGTGGATCTTATTCCCCTCAACAATACCTGAACAAACTTTGGAAAGATATTCGGGAGCTGGAGGAATCCCTTGGTGAATCCTGGATGAGTTTAGAAGATTCCAGTTTTACTGCTTGGACAAAATATTATAATCGTCCTTTCGATCCTAATTTTTCAAATACTGGGATCTCTTATTATACAAAGGGAGCCATTCTATCTTTAAGTATACATCTTCATATCCTGAAAGAAACCAAGGGTAAAAAATCCTTGGTGGATATTATGATAGCATTGAATAAGCAGTATCATCAGGAGAAAAAAAGAGGCTTCACTAAAGCTGAATTTTTTCAAACTGCAAAGAAAGTCACAGGCCTTGATCTAAAACTAGAATTCGACACTTATATTACGGAACCAAAACGTATTCCTATCGAAAATTATCTACATTTGATCGGAATAGAAAGAACTGCTTCCAAACCTAAAATTGAATTAGGATTTAGGGTAAAAGAAGAAAGAGGAAGAATGATCGTAAGCAAAATTCTTCTCTCCAAATCAGTAAAAGAAACTGATATCAATTTAGGTGATGAATGGATCGCTCTAGGTGATAAAAGAATTCTTCCAGGCAACTTTAAAGAATTATTAAATCAGCACCAACCTGGGAAAAAAGCGGATCTTCTTCTTTCCAGAAGAGGAAAGATCTTAAAAAGAAAGATCAAATTTGATTCTTCTCCTTCTGGAAACGAACTATGGATCGATGAAAAAGCAGAAGACTCTGTTAAAGAATTGAGAGAAGTATTTTTGAATTTGGAGAAAAGGCCTAAAACTTCGAAACCTTCTGCCAAAAAATCTAAATCGAAGTAATTCCTCCGTCCACAGTCCAGTTCGCACCGTTGATATAACCAGACTCGGAAGAAATTAAAAAAGTAACCACTCTTGCAATCTCTTCCGGAGAAGCGATTTTTTTAACGGGTGTCATCTCTATTATCTTTTTACGATGATCATCTACCTGGTCTTCTTGGATGCCCATTTTAGTTTCCATATAACCTGGACTCACTGCGTTAGATGTGATTCCTTTCTCTCCCCATTCGGCAGCGATAGATTTCATAAAACCTATGATCCCATGTTTGGAAGAAGAATAAGCTACAGACAACGCACTTCCTTGCACTGACAAAGAAGAAGCTATATAAACGAATCTTCCAAATCCTTGCGCGCTAAAAAGTGGAAGTAAAAATTTTGTAATTTGAAAAGCAGAACGAAGATTGATGGAAAAGATCTTATCCCATTCTTCTAAAGAAACTTCGGTGATTTTATGATAAGGTCCGCCGTAACCCGCACAATGTATAAATCCTCGAATAGAGGAAGTCTCAGATTGGATGTTTTTGCAGGCTTCCTCTAATTCATCTGATGATATTAGATCTATTTTTCGGAATGTTTCATTTGGATGAATTTTGTCTGGAGAAACCAGATCCCAATTTAGGATCTTATATCCGGAATTTCCTAATTCGGAAACAAGAGCGCGGCCAAGGCCCCCACTTCCTCCAGTGATTAAAATTGTAAACATTTCTGAATCGACGTACAAGTGGGGAACGTTTTCTCTGTTTGGTATGGAACATTCCTTTGAGAGGGTCAACAATATTCTGGAGGCCCTTCCCTATATTACAAAATACTCCGGGAAAACTGTGGTCATCAAGTATGGTGGAGCCGCAATGGCAAAGGCAGACTTAAAGGAATCTTTCGCAAAAGATATCGTTCTTCTAAAATATGTAGGCATCCATCCTGTCATCGTCCACGGAGGCGGACCTGAGATTAATAGACTTTTAGATAGTCTGAATATTCCAACTGAGTTTGTTCATGGGCACAGGGTCACAAACGAAGAGACCATGGACGTGGTAGAGATGGTTCTCACCGGAAAAGTAAATAAACAGATCGTTTCCATGATCAATAAAGAAGGTGGGAATGCAGTAGGACTTTCTGGAAAAGACGGTAATTTGGCTGTCGCTTCTAAAACAAAAATAGAAATAGATGTAGAAGGAAAAAAATCAGAACTAGTAGATGTGGGTCTTGTGGGTAAGATCGACAAAATAGATCCTACAGTCATTCTATCTCTCCAAGAAAAAGGTTTTATCCCAGTCATTTCTCCAGTAGCCGAATCAGAATCTGGAGAATCTTTGAATATAAACGCAGATACTTTTGCAGGAGAATTGGCAGGTGCTCTCAAAGCAGAAAAGCTAATCCTTCTTACCGACACGAGCGGTATCCTGATCGACGGAAAACTTGTAACAGGTTTGAACCGGGCCTTAGTAAAAGATTATATTCGAAAAGGAGATATCACCGGAGGAATGATCCCTAAAGTAGAATGTTGTCTTTCTGCCATCGATCAAGGAGTGAGAAGGACTCATATTATTGACGGAAGAGTCCCCCATTCTATCCTGATCGAAATCTTTACTGATCAAGGGATCGGTTCCTTGATCGATTAAGAGGAAAGTTTCGAATCTCCTTGACAGGAGTTGGATTTGGGCTGGAATAAGCCCTCCCGATTTGAAAATCTCTCAAAAAAAGAAGTATTCCCGGACCAAATGAGTTTCAAACAGCTCTCCTTAGCTCTTATTTCAGACATTACCGCCAGGATCAATTCCACCGATGATCTGGAAGAACTTTTGGGAATTATCATAGAGACCACAAAAGATGTACTCAATACAGAAGGATGTTCCCTTCTACTCTATGATCCGGACGAAGATTGTCTAGTATTCCAAGTTGCAAAAGGTGATAAGGGAGAATCCCTCACTGAATTAAAAGTCCCTAGAGGAAAAGGGATTGCTGGAATGGTGTTAGAAAGTCTAGAGCCAGTTATCGTAAACGACGCAGCAAACGATCCTCGCATTTATAGAAACATAGACGACGCAGTTGGATTCACCACAAAGAACCTGATCTGCGTTCCGATGAAGGCACAAGGAGAGATCCAAGGAGTTCTGGAAGCAGTAAACTCTTTAGAAAGGCCTGAATTTACAAATAAAGATATTAAAATATTAGAATATCTTTCTGATCTTGCAGCAATTGCGATCAGGAACAGAAGGTTAATCCGCGATCTAAAAGACCGTGCAAGAGAATTGGATTGTCTTTATCAGATCAGCCAGGCGATCTCCAATATCAGCGAGTTGGATCAATTCTTAAATCTGACAGTAAACTCGATCTCAGATGTTTTGGGAGCGGAAAGAGTTTCTTTAATCTTCCAAAATCCTAGAACAAAAGCATTCGAACTTTCTAAATCTATCGGTTTCAGTTTGGAAGAAGAATCCCATCTTGTGGATGAATCCCGAGGGATCTTGAATGAAATTTTGTCCCAAGGAAAAGCAATCTTAGTACAGGGACAAACGGATATCAATCCCGACCTTCTTACACCAAATCGTTATAAGACTAGATCTTTCGTTTCTGTTCCGATTCGTCAGGATGGGACAATCATAGGCGTATTGAATGCTGCAGATAAGATGAGCGGAGATAGTTTTTCCTACCAGGATCTTTCTATCTTAAGCACGATCTCTAACCAAATTGCAGAAGCTTATAATAGTCTTTTGGCAAAAAACCAAAAAGAGAAGTTAACCTCTATCCGAAGAGATATGCAAATTGCTTCTCAGATACAGTTAAACTCACTGCCTAATATTCCTAAGAAGATGCATCTTTTGGAGATTGAAACTTCTTATACAGCATCTAAAGAGATCGGTGGGGATTTTTATGATCTCATTTATCATAATCCTGACGAAGTAAGTATCTTAATTGCAGACGTTTCCGGAAAAGGGATCTCAGCTGCATTGTTTATGGAATTTTCCAAAACGATTATTGCTGGTGAAGTGGCACGTAACTCTTCTACAAGCATCAGTCTTATGGGCGCAAATCGGATCATCCAGGAGAAGTCCGGCTATTTTATGTTCGTTACTGTGATGCTCACTCGTATCAATATGCTTAAGAAAAGAATACGTTTCTCTAGCGCGGGTCATAATGAGCAGTTATTATATAAGGCAAAAGATAAGAAGGTACTACTTCTCTCCGGAAAAGGAATGCCTCTAGGTATCAAAGAATCAGAGGTGGAAGAACATGAAGTGGAATACCAACCTGGAGACCTTTTAGTTCTATACACTGACGGAGTGAGCGAGACTACAAACGAAGCTGGAGAAATGTATTCTTTGGAAAATCTCGCAAAACTCATAGAAAGAAACGGAGACATGCCCGTAGAAAATCTAAAAGAATTGATCTTAGATACTACTGACGCATTCAGAGGAGAAGCGGATCCTCATGACGATTACACTTTAGTAATGGTCAGACTCAATTAGGATTTTATAATTCAATCCTGAAACCGAGACCCCGATATCTATTTGATCTCGTAATATCTCCGACGATAACCCTACTCTTGTATTATTCTGCCACCATATGAGCAGGTTGCCCTGTAGAAGCTAATAAGGTTCTCCATAAAGTACTCTTAGTTGGCTGAAGCACTTTTCTTTCTTGGATAGCAATATCAATCGGAAGATGAGTAAACACATTATTCCACATACCAATCACTATATCAGTTTTACCGGCCATAGCAGCGTGCACTGCATTCTGAGCTAAAAACCCACAGAAGATAGAATCCTCAGGATTCGCAGGAATAGATCGGATAATATAACTTGGATCTATATATTTTACATTCACTTCTATCTTCTCCGCTTTGAAGAAGTCCTGGATTGAATTTTTGAGATAAACGCCTATATCTCCTAATTTTAAATTTCCGGATGCATCTCTTTCTTCTGTTTTTCCAAAAAACTTTTGTCCGGCTCCTTCTGCCACGATGATAACTGCATGTTCTCTAGTTAAGATCCTATTTTTCAAAACATCTAGGAAGGAACCTTTTCCTTTCATATCAAAATCTACTTCAGGGATCAGACAATAATTTACGTTTTGAGAAGCGAGGGCTGCGTTCACAGCAATAAAGCCGGAATGTCTTCCCATTAACTTAACTACACCAATCCCATTCGGTGCTCCTTTTGCTTCCACATGAGCACATTCTACTGCTTCCATTGCTTTGGAGAAGGCGGTGGAAAACCCGAAAGTTTTTTGCACATAATTGATATCGTTATCTATCGTTTTAGGAACTCCAATGACAGAGATCTCTTCTCCTCTTCTGTCTATCTCTCTTACGATTTCCTTTGCTCCTCTTAAAGTGCCGTCGCCTCCGATGCAGAATAACATCTTAACTCCATACAAAGAGAGCCTATCCACCATGTCGGAAGCATTTTGGTTTCCTCTGGAAGAAGCGAGAATTGTTCCTCCGTCCCTTCCGATATGAGCCACATTTTCCGGATTCAGCTCCATGGGCTTATGGTCAAATTTTTTGACAAGACCTTGGTAGCCGTAAGGAAATCCAAGGATACGTTTGACCCCGTATCTATAATTTAATTCCATTACGATGCCTCGGATCACGTCATTGATCCCTGGACAAAGCCCCCCGCAGGTCACGATCCCAGCAGTCACTTCTTTTGGGTCGAAATAGATCTTCTTTCTGGGACCCGCTTGTTCGAAAAATTCGGCACCTTCTCCTATATATTCCTTCCAGCTTTCTTCTGTTTCGAATACTGTCTTAAAAACTACCTTAGATTCATCTCCAGTGTAATATTCATAAGCGGCCGGACTTTCAATTTTGCAGGGTCCGAAATTTCTGATCTTTGTGTTCATTTATACCGATTCCAAGTGAATTATAGAAGGTCTTATTTTTTGGTAAATACGACGGAATTTTCATTGGCAAAGCAGAATATTCCGTCATATATCAATAAATATAGGATGAGAACCGAGAAGATGACATATGATTCCAAATCTCTTCCTAAACGTAAGCGCTCGTTTTTTAGAAAGACCTTTCCTTCCCTCTTGCAGGTGATTATTCCTTTTGTTGCGAGCCTATCCGTAATCTACGGAGAGAACCGTTCTACTTTTTTCTGGGATTCTTTCGACAACTTTTCTAAAAACAAGGCCCTATTTTCTCAAAAGGAAATATCTGAACAAACAGAAGAGAAGGAAGAACATAAGGTCCGATTTTTTTCTTCTCTTACATTCAAATATCCTTATGAAATGAAAGCGTTTCAGGAATATATCCCGACTGAATCTGCACTTTTCGACTCTATTCCAGGACTACCTAACAGGTTCCCAAACCAACCAAAGATACATTTGCAGAAAAAAGAATTTTTTGCTCTTTATCCTGCTTTTGGAAGAGAAGAAGTTTTTATAATGAGTATGGCCCAGAGCAAAGAAAATAAATCTGAGGCTTATGTAGGAGCTAATACAGAAAGAAGAGCTTATGATTCTCTTACGGACATGAGAGCCACTTCTTCCGTTATGCCGGGTTTAGGATCTAACCTTTCCAGAGGTTTGGACAACCAAGCAGGAAATTTACTCTTCGGATATTTACTTGGAAGAGCTGGGATCCAAATGGACTTAGGCTGGAGAATGGCTGGGAATAACGTCGGTTTGGCGATCCCAGAGTCTGCAAAATCTTCGATCGGGATCAGCTACTCTTTGATCCCAAATTCCAGCAGCTTGAATAAAATGGATTTCTTTTTGCAAGTTTCCGGGATCAAAAGATTTAACGATAAAAGTTTTTTACCAATCGATACGCCCCAAGCTTTCAAAGGATGGTTACAAGGTTACGAATATTACGTAAACCCTGGGTTTTCCATCTCTACAAAAAACTTAAGTTTCGAAGGTTTAGTACGTTTACCTCTTCACCAACAACCGTTTCCAACTACGGATGGTTTCTTAGCTCCTGAAATCCAAGGTATTCTTGGGGTGAAATATAAATTCTCTGAAAGCTCTCCTAATTTGCAAAAATGAAAATCAAGTTTCTGATCTTGCTTTGTGCTGCGAGTACGATACTCGGCGACGAAGTGGTTTATACAAAAACCGGAAAGAAGATAATCCTCAAAGAAAATTTCACCTGGCAGTATGCACCTGAACCAAATATAGATCCTTCTAAAAAATCGAACTCGGTTAGATCTATTCAAAAAGGAACCGACCAAACAAGCCTGATAAAAAGTAAATCGGGCGTGTACTCCGTTTTTTATAATCCAACCCTTTGGACAAGCGTGACTGAAAACCACGAGTTTGCGGAATTCCATTTTGTAAACCAAGCAAGAACAGGAAATGCGATGGTTATCTATGAAGGTTTAGAAATCCCTATGGAATCTTTTCCTGAATTAATTTTATTGAATGTGATTAAAACGGATCCGGATGCGAGGATCATCAATGTAGAAGATTGCTCAGTGAACGGAGTGGCGGGGAAGATCGTAACCTATACTGCTCAAATCAAAGGTCTTAGATTTATTTTTTATTCCTTTTTAGCTAGCGGTAATTTCGGTTCCATTCAGTTCTCCACTTTTACCTTGGAAAGCCAGTTCGAAAAAGAGAAGGCGAACTTTGAGAAAGTGATTTCTGGGTTTGTTTTGAATTGAGGTTTGTAGTAACTTCGACGGAAATTACTGCAGAATTTGCATTCTCTGAAAGGAAAGCTGCAGATCTAACTTGTTGATTTGCTCTTTCTTTCTTCCAAATCTGAGAAAAGACGTCGTTTTACCAGATGTAGTATCTACGACTTCGATCCTAGTCTCCATTACCGGGCATGCGACTTCCTCGCAGCTGATCTCACTCAGCTTCAAACGTAGATCTTCCCGTCCCAGCTTCTCTCTGATCTTAGATGCCAACCAAGGATGGAATGGAAACTCCGTTCCAGGCTCCGATTCATCCTGGTATTCAGAATGAACCGGATTTGTAGTAACTTCGACAAATCGTTTCATTAAAGATTAGACTCTTGAAACCGCCTCTTGGGGGTCATAAGCTAAATTCGGGGAAAGCCATTTTTCCACTTCGGAAACGGTCATTCCCTTCCTATTTGCATACTCTTGGATTTGGTCCTTATTGATCTTTGCCACTGCGAAATATTTAGCATCCGGATGAGCAAAGTATAAACCACTCACCGAACTCGCTGGCATCATCGCGAAATGTTCCGTAAGAGTAATGCCTGTATTCTTCTCCACTTCTAATAGATCGAATAAGGTTCTCTTTTCAGTATGGTCCGGACTTGCTGGGTAACCCGCAGCAGGACGAATTCCTTGATAACGTTCACGGATCAATTCTTCGGTAGAAAGATTTTCGTCGGCCACATAACCCCAAATTTCTTTTCGGATCTTTAGGTGCATATATTCGGCAAAAGCCTCTGCAAAACGATCGCCCAAAGCCTTTGCCATGATGGAATTATAGTCGTCTAGGTTAGAGTCGAAGATAGAAGCGAACGCCTCTACTCCATGACCAGCCGTGACCGCAAAGCCGCCAATATAATCTGCTACTCCACTTTCTTTTGGAGCAATATAGTCCGCTAAACAATAGTTAGGCTCGTCTTTCTCTTCTTTGCTGATCTGTTGGCGAAGAGTATGGAAAACGGTCTTAATATTTGTTCTCGTTTCATCCTCATAAACTTCAATATCGTCGCCTACACTATTTGCGGGGAAGACACCGATCACCCCTCGGGTTGTATATCTTTTATTAGAAATGATATCTTCTAATAATTTTTGAGCGTCTTTGAATAATTCTTTAGCTTGTTTACCATACGTTTCACTTTCGAGAATAGAAGGATAACGTCCTTTTAATTCCCAAGCTTGGAAGAATGGAGACCAATCTATATAAGGAACCAATTCTTCTAGAGAGATCTCATTATCAAAAACTCGAACCCCCACAAAATTCGGTTTAGTTACCTTAGTCACATTCCAATCGGTAACGTATTTATTTTCTCTGGCATCAGAGATAGAAACAAGTTTACGATCACTTCTTGTATTGAAGTAAATTTCTCTTTGGATCTTCTGCTCTTCTTTGATCTGTTTTATATAATCAGGTTTTAAAGAAGGACTCAAAAGTTTTGCTACGACGTTCACGACTCTGGAAGCATCAATTACGTGGACCACAGGTTGGTCATATTTTTCCGAAATTTTTACGGAGGTATGGGCTGAACTTGTAGTAGCCCCTCCAATCAATAGAGGAATATCGAAGCCTGTCCTTTTCATTTCAGAAGCGACATGAACCATCTCATCTAGAGAAGGAGTAATGAGACCAGACAATCCAATGATATCTACTTTCTCTTTTCTCGCTTCTTCCAGAATTTTCTCACATGGGACCATCACTCCGAGGTCAATCACTTCGTAGTTATTACATGCAAGCACCACAGCAACGATGTTCTTACCGATATCGTGAACATCACCTTTCACTGTGGCGATCAGGAATTTTTGTTTTGTGGAGGCTTGAGCATCTTTGCTGTTATCTTCTTCCATGAAAGGAAGAAGATAAGATACTGATTTTTTCATCACCCTCGCGCTTTTGACAACTTGAGGAAGGAACATTTTTCCGGATCCAAACAGATCGCCCACTACTCTCATTCCATCCATTAAAGGACCTTCGATCACTTGAAGAGGTCGGTCATATTTAAGCCTCGCTTCTTCCGTGTCCTGGTCTATATACTCTACAATTCCTTTTACTAAAGAATATTCTAATCTTTGCTCTACTGTCCCTTCTCTCCAAGCTTCTTCTTTTTTCTCAGCCTTTTCACCCGACTTAACTGATTCAGCAAAATCGATTAATCTTTCGGTAGCATCCGGTCTTTTATTCAGGAGAACGTCCTCTACTCTTTCTAAAAGATCTTTAGGAATTTCTTCATAAACTGCAAGCATACCTGCATTTACGATCGCCATATCCATTCCGGCCTTGATTGCGTAGAATAAGAATGCAGAGTGCATTGCTTCTCTTACCGGATTATTTCCACGGAAAGAGAAGGAGATGTTACTTAAACCGCCGCTGATCTTTGCACCAGGGCAGACAACTTTGATCTCTTTGATCGCTTCTATGAAGTCGACCGCGTAGTTATTATGTTCATCTATTCCAGTTCCGACAGTGAGAATGTTTGGATCAAAGATGATATCAAACGGAGAGAAGTCCGCCTTTTCCACTAATAGATCATAAGCTCTTTTACAAATTCGGACCTTATCGTCTTTAGTGGCAGCCTGGCCTTGTTCATCAAAAGCCATTACGATGACGGAAGCACCGTACATCTTAACCGTTTTTGCCTGTTGTAGAAACTTCTCTTCTCCTTCCTTTAAGGAGATGGAGTTTACGATCGGTTTTCCTTGGATACATTTTAATCCAGTTTCCAAAACAGACCATTTGGAACTGTCCACCATGAAAGGAACCTTTGCGATATCAGGTTCGACTGCGATCAAGTTTAAGAATTCTTTCATGGAGGCTTCTCCATCTAAAAGAGCCTCGTCGAAATTTATATCTATTACGTTTGCGCCTGCTTCAACCTGCTGTAATGCAACTGATACTGCTTCTTCAAAATTTCCTTCTAAGATCAGTTTTTTGAATTTAGGAGAACCGGTTACGTTAGTTCTTTCTCCTATTAAGACGAAACCGGTTGTTTCATCTATATTCAAAGGTTCTAATCCAGATAATCTGGTTTTTCCTTCTATCTCCGGTATGATCCTAGGCTTTTTGCCTTGGACTGCCTTAGCACCTTCTTTAATATGAGCAGGAGTAGTTCCGCAACATCCTCCTGCAATATTCAACCAACCTTCGTTGGAAAAATCGTTTAAGAAGTTCCCGAATTCTTCTGGAGTTTGGTCGTATCCCCCAAATGCGTTTGGTAAACCTGCATTCGGATAACAACTAATGTAACAACCTGAGATCCTGGACAATTCTTCTATATAAGGTCTCATCTCGCCTGCACCCAAGGCACAGTTAATTCCTACGGAAAGAGGATTTGCATGATAGATGGAATTATAGAATGCCTCGATTGTCTGTCCTGACAAAGTTCTTCCGGAAGCGTCAGTGATTGTAACAGAAAGTGATACAGGGATTCGTACATTCAAATCTTTGAATACGTTTTCAATAGCAACTATGATGGCCTTCAAATTCAAAGTATCGATATTCGTTTCGGAAAGAAGAATATCGACTCCTTCTTCCACCAGCGCTCTTACTTGCTCGTAAAATGTTTCTACCAGCTCGTCAAAGGTTACTGCGCGGAATGCAGGGTTATTCACATCCGGAGAAAGAGAAGCTGTTCTGGTTGTAGGTCCAATCGATCCCGCAAGGAATAATGGTTGGTCAGGATGAGTTTTAGCAAACCTCTCCATTGCAGCACGAGCCACCTTGACTGCCTTTCTATTCAGCTCGTCTACATATGCTTCTGCATTATAATCTGCTTGGGAAATCCTATTAGAGCTGAAAGTATTCGTTTCTAAGATATTCGCCCCTGCTTCTAAAAACTTATAATGTATTTCTTCGATCACTTCAGGTTTAGTGATCACAAGTAGATCGTTATTTCCCTTTAGTGCAGAAGGATGATCCTTGAGTCTTTCATCTCGGAAGTCTTCTTCTCCCAGACCATATCTCTGGATCATGGTCCCCATTGCTCCATCAAGAACAAGTATCCGCTCTTCTAATAATTTTAGGAGTTCTTGCGCTTTGGGGTTTGTATATGTGGGAAATTTATGTTTCATAATTCTTTAATATTGCAGTGTTTATCTAAAAGAGGTTTTTTAAGATCGTTGATCATCTGTAACGTTTTAGATTCTTTTGCATTCAAAACGATCCAGTTTTTCCATATTACCGGCACCTCATCTTCCGGGAAAATGGCATTCACCGGACATTCTCTCAAACAATCATTACAATTGATGCAAATGTCCGGATCTATGACTAAGTAATCCTTCCCTTCTCGGAAAGCTTCTACAGGACAAGCAGCAGCACAGTAAGTAATTTTACACCCAACGCAGGGTTCAGTTACTACGTATGCCACAACCTCTCCTTTATCAATTAATAGCGGTAGTGTTCCGGTTTATACGGACCTTCTACCGGTACTCCGATATACTCAGCTTGCTTAGCGTTTAACGTGGTTAGGCGAACTCCTAATTGCTCCAAATGTAACGCTGCAACTTTCTCATCTAATTGTTTAGGTAATCTATAGACGCCGATCTCGTATTTATTGTTCCAAAGTTCGATCTGAGCCAATACTTGGTTCGTGAAAGAACAGGACATTACGAAAGATGGGTGGCCAGTTGCACAACCAAGGTTAACTAAACGACCTTCTGCAAGAACGATGATGGATCTACCATTCTCGAAAGTGTATTTGTCTACCTGAGGTTTGATTTCCTTCTTCACTACACCTTTCTCTGCATTCAATCTGGACATTTGGATCTCAGTGTCGAAGTGTCCGATATTACAAAGAATCGCGCCGTCTTTCATTGCTTTCATGTGTTCAAGGGAAATAATGTCGTCGTTTCCGGTCGCAGTTACTACAAGATCCACGAATTCGATCGCATCTTCTACCCTTAGAACTTGGTATCCTTCCATTACTGCCTGAAGAGCGCAAATAGGATCGATCTCAGTAACGATCACTCTAGCTCCAAAATTGCGTAAAGAAGCAGCAGAACCCTTTCCAACGTCTCCGTATCCGCAAACAAGAGCTACTTTTCCAGCAAGCATAACGTCAGTTGCACGTTTGATACCGTCTGCTAAAGATTCTCTACAACCGTATAAGTTGTCGAACTTGGACTTGGTAACGGAATCGTTCACATTGATTGCAGGAAGTTTCAATTCACCTTTTTTGAGGAGTTTTTCAAGGCCTTTTACTCCTGTAGTAGTTTCTTCAGAAACTCCTTTGATCTCAGCAAGGAGTTGAGGATATTTCTCGTGAACATACATGGTCAGGTCACCACCATCATCCAGGATCATGTTCGGACCTTTTCCGCCGTCGAAAAAGATAGTCTGCTCTACACACCACCAGTATTCTTCTTCGGTTTCGCCTTTCCAAGC
The DNA here is from genome assembly GCF_004769555.1 of Leptospira koniambonensis. NCBI lineage: Bacteria > Pseudomonadati > Spirochaetota > Leptospiria > Leptospirales > Leptospiraceae > Leptospira > Leptospira koniambonensis. The sequence continues at coordinate 181,427 of NZ_RQFY01000007.1, forward strand.
AAACACAGGAACTCCAGTTTTTGCGATAGCAGCTGCTGCATGGTCTTGGGTAGAGAAGATATTACAAGAAGACCAGCGAACTTCTGCGCCAAGCTCTGTTAGAGTCTCGATCAGAACTGCAGTTTGGATAGTCATGTGAAGGGAACCCGCGATACGCGCACCTTTCAGAGGTTGTTTCCCCTTATATTCTTTACGTAAGGACATTAGACCTGGCATTTCTTTTTCAGCCAGAATGATTTCTTCGCGACCCCAGTCCGCGAGAGAAATGTCTTTAACCTTATATTTTAAACCTTTTTCTTGTATTGTAGCGGACATTAAAGTCCTCCTCTTTTCTTAGCTTTAATTATTAATACTTTGAAGTATTTCTGAGATTCCACTTCTTCGATAGATTCAAGACTGAAACCTGTGTGGTTCAGCCAATCTGTGAGAAGTTCCGACTCGAATCCGAGCCATAAGTCGGCGAAATTATCGCGCATGATTTCTTGATTGTGTTTCTTAAGATCGACAATAATGAAAGTGCCGTCATCCTTCAGAACTTTATGAATTTCTTTCATAGCCTGAGGTGGATTTGAGAGGTGGTGTAAGACCATCGAAGCTACGACAGAATCTGCGGACTGGATCAAATTCTCGGGCAGAGTTTCAATCTCTGATGTAAACAATTGAACTTGGGAATTATTTAAGAAGGAACTTCTCGCCTCTTTAATCATCTTTTCAGAAGAATCTATCCCGATAACTTCCTGACTCTTCATCAATAAGTAAGGAATTAAACCGCCAGGGCCGCATCCAAGGTCTAAGATCCGACTAGAGTGTTCAGGTAGTAAATCCAGGATCTTATTCCTGTACAACACAGGATCCAAAACATCACTTTGGATGCTCTCCCAATTCTGAGCAACATCATCGAAGTATTTTGATCTTTTTAGATCTCTTTGTTTGAGAATGTCTTTAGTCTTAACTAAGTCTTGGTCCGAATAAGGAAGGCTTTTTTCATAATCCAAAAGAAGGGTATGAAATCTCATAGAAAAATCTTGTGAATCGTCATTCGAAACCTTAGGACTATAATATACCCAAGAACCTTCACGTAGGGATGTTAGAAACCCGGCATCTGCAAGAATCTTTAAATGCCGAGAGATTCTGGATTGGCCCATATCCAGAACTTCTGTTATTTCCTGAACATTAAGCGGGGCAATAGAAAGTATCCGCAGAACCCGAATACGGGTTTCATCAGATAATGCCTTGATCGCGAGCAGAATATCGCGGTCCTGAAAGGTCTCTTTTGCTGCAGAAGGCGTAGCAAGGGTTGAATCTGAGTAAGTTTCGACAAACTCTCCTTCTAAAGACGTATCCTTTAACGACATTTTCAAGACCTTCATACAAGATATCAAGATATCTTGATTTCTTCAAGCAAAAATTCCCATTTCCAGGAATGTAATTATGTCTTATCAATCAGATGCCAAATGCTACCTCCAATTTGGGGATCCCCTCTCCAAGGTGAATTTCCGGGGCCATCCTATTAAAATAATTTGAACTTCTCTTGTTTCTAAATTCAAAACACGACGAATATCTATGATCCTTGAAGTGGGCGGTTTTCGATTTCGCCAAAAGTGAGAAAGAATTCTTTCATCAACTTCAAGCAATTCCCATTGAATCATTAATACGATTATACAATTCATCGAAACACCATGCGCAAGTGCTACGTTTCTCAGCCCTTGGTAATTTTCTTCTTTGGGTCGATAACTGTGGCGAACCAGATTTTGGCCTTTTGCCTGAAAAGAAGTTCTGAGCGGATTTCTTCCCATATATTTCTGGGACTGAAGTAATAAACCATACTTCTCTTGCAAACGCCTCAAGTATCGAGGAAAGTTTCGTTTACAATCAATAGGGACTTTTCTCCAAAGCCGTTCCGGAATCAGTGCCGTAGAAGGATATGGATTCTTAACAATCTTTGCCTTTCGTTTAAGTTTCTCATTTTGGAAAACGGTAGAGTTCATACTCTTCTCATTTTCAATGTTTGAGTTAGTGCGCGAAGATTTTTATTTCTCTCAGTTTGTCGAAGTTACTACGCGGGAAAAATTTATATATCCTGTTTAGTTTGATTTAATAGTTCCTGGTTTTGAAGCTTCTGATCTCGGAGAATCTTATAATTCTCCTCTATGATCTTTTTAAAGCCATCTAAGATCTTCATTTTCTCACGCATAAATTCCTCTAAAGGTTGCTTCAGTAAGCCTTGAGGAGATACGACAGCTTCTTCATCTCGTTTTAATGGAAAGTTTTTTCCATTTTCTGTAGTAACTCCGACTTCTCCTTCTTTCACAAAAATCCCATTTGGAACATCGGAATCTTCATTATCAGGATTTTCCTTACGTTGAGCCTCACTTTCTTCACAAACTACAAATTGCGTTCCTCGGACACCTGCATTGTAAGATGGGGCAGTGATCGTAAAATCTTCTTTCTTAGATCCTTTATCCACTCGAGCAAATACTTTGCCGGAAACGAGTTCCAATTTTGATTTATTCGCCTTTTTGTCAGAACTCAGCTCGGCAATCTTGACTTTTGTGAAAGCTGCAATACGAACAACGACTGACGGACCAATTTGAAGATCTACTTTTCCCTCTTTCGTTTCAAGTTCGTCCTGTTTTTTTAGGATCGAATTCTTTTTGAGGCTCACTTTCTTCCCATCCTGGATTCCAGACGCGTCGCCCGCGACGAAAAGTACGATCGCGATCTCTTCTTCTGCATATAAAGCAGAAGGTGAAGCAATCATAATAGATAAAATGAAGAATGTGGATATAAGTGCTTGGTATTTCATATCAGGGTTTTCCAACAAAACTAATTTATTCGATAAAGCTGTAGTAGGATCTACTAGATCCTTCAGAATAGCAACAATTTGAAACTTACTTTTTGGAAGAATTTTGCAGATTAAATCGGGAATAACTAGCCTTCAAGGAAAAATGTTCATTCTCGAGCAATGAATCTACTACCTCAAAGGTCAATTCTGTCTCTTGAGAAGTGATTACTGGAAATCCATAGTGTTTATTCTTATGTGAAATCTCTTTCTTTTGCTTCTTCCTATCAGAAATGAAATCAAGATGACCTTGCAATCTGTTTTGTAGTAACTTCGACGAAACATTCACCCCACTAAGAAGTTTCTTCCTAGCAATTTCAAGAATCCCCTCATCTACGTCATATCCAATGCTATTTCTGGACGCAAGAAGAGAAGCTAACGATGTAGTTCCTGTTCCTAAAAACGGATCTAAAATTGTATCCCCCTTTATCGAGAACATATTCACCAATCGATATGCAAAATCCAAAGGGAATGCCGCAGTTCTTTCCCGCGAAGCTCCGACATCCTTAAAAATCTGCCTTTCTCCCTTTAAATCCCAGACATCTGAAAACCAGATATTCCTTTCTTCCCAGAAAAAGGCACTACTTCGTCGGATCTCCGTCTCAGATTTGGAATACTTTCTCAATCCCCCTTTACGAAGGATCAAAATATACTCATGCTCATAGGTAACGTAGGCCCCTACTGGATACATTCCCGAACCCATAAACTTAGTTGGGGAATTGGTTTGCTTTCTCCAAAGAATATCTGGCAGCGAAGAAAAGCCGAAGTTACGACAAGCCTGTAAAATCCTCGAATGATTCGAAAATAAACTGAACTCCCCTCCTATGCTCCGAGTGGCATCCCCGATATTTACCAGTAGGATCCCACCTTCTTTCAAAACACGGAAGCATTCGGCCCAGACCTTATCCAGTTGCAAATGCATTGCATCGAAGGCTTCGTTCCCCAAGTTTTTGGAAAGAGCGGTCTTAGTATTTTTGTCCCAACTTTTGAAGAGATCATCCCACATTTCTACCATGGGATAAGGAGGTGAGGTTAATACGAGGTTAACGCTTTCGGACGAAAGCCTATCCATTTTTCTCGAATCGGAATTATATAATATATGAGAAGTTTCCGGAACGAGTATATCCTTCATACACGTTCTGCATGTTTCAAGAGCTCTTTAAATTGGCTATTCAAATTTAGATAAGAAGAAGGATAAGTCGAAGATACGACAGAATCCCCTCAATTCTTTTTGCCGTGGATCTTCTTATCGATCAACTCATTCAGAAGATCGGCAAGATCCTGAAACTCGTCGCCACTTCGGATCCTGATCTTATCTACGTCCTTACCTTCCAGTAGTAACTTTAGATTCTTCTTAATATTATAGATCGGCCCAGCCATCTTATGAGAATAGACCAAGACAAAGATCGCAGAAAGTAGAAGATACAACATAGAGAATAGTAGAATTCCTTTAAATTGGATCGAAAAAAGATCCAATCCATGATCGTAATCTGGAAGCGCAAGTTCCTTCTCTACGAACTTATCCTTCTCTTCTCCGTTAACGATTTCGAATCCTTTTTGATAGACTTTAACAGTGTCTTGGCGAAGTCTGAAAACGACCCCTTTGTCGTATTTGGTAGAATGGATCCAGAATAAGAATCCAAGAGTAAGAAGTAACCCGAAGATAAATAATAAAGAGAAATTTAAGAAGAACCTTAATTGGAAGTCCTTATCGATCAGATAATTGGCAAGATGTCTTTTATAACGAGGGGTCTTTGCGGAGGGGTTTGCAGTTTCTTCAGACATGGGAATTAGCCTTCTTTGGTAGAATTTCTTTAAAATTCTCCACATGTCAAAAATATTTCGATTTTAACGAAGTTGAATCACCTCCATAACTGAATCTCTTTGGATTTTTATTTCCTTCTCAAGAGTTTGCAAATACATAAAATTTTCGTCCATGTCGACGATTACGCCTTCTAATGACTCGCCATTGGAAAGTATGACCCTCTCCAATCTTTGGTATTCGTTAAATAGATCATCTTTATTGGAGAAAGATTTTTCGGAATTCCTAGCAATCTCATCTACATGAAGTTCTGAAAATTTAAACCCTAAATCTTTTTGCTCTGCAGAAGATAGAAAAGTTCTCTGGAATCCTTTTGACTCTAAGCGGATCTTTTGGCCTGGTTCCAAAACTTGCTCTCCACGATTCGGTTCGTTGCTACTTTTAGCTGCGACCCTTCCTTCTAAAACGGAGACTATAGTTCCATCTTTCGAACTTTCTCTAACTTCAAATTTTGTTCCTCTGACTTCAACCAAACCTGTTTCGGTTATGATCCTGAATTCATCCTTTTTAAGGTTCTTATGCAGATGGACTAAAATGCTTCCATTACGAAGTCTGAAGGATTGTTTTCCTTCTTTCATGATCTCAAGCTCTGTAGATTCTTCCAAGACCATACCTTCTCCCTTTGCAATGTTTAGGAAAAGTTTAGATCCTGGTTCGGTTTTCAAGATCTGGCCGGAACCTACGGATTCGCCTTCGTTTAATGCTAAAAGTTTTTCGGAATCAGAAGAGAACAAATATCCCTTTCCAATAATTTTAGTCACAGATATTCCGAGTTCATTCTTGACCGGGGCATCTTTAGGATTTTGTAAAATAAGAAAACTGAATGCTCCAATCAAGATCGCAGCAGCAGACGCAATAGTATATAAAAACGGTTTTTTAAAGCTGATAACTTTAGAAGCTTGGGCCTTTTCGTAAATTTCCTCGAAAGAAATATTTGAAGGAGACGAAACCCAAGATTTGGAAAGCATGTCGGACAATTTATCGATAGAAGAACTATATTCGTTCTTCTCACCTTCAATCGCTTTCCTAATTTTATGTTCGAAATTTTCGTCCATTCTTCCCTTCAACAGTCTTCTTAGTATTATTCCATCGGCAGAATTTGTTTATTTTTTGCGATCTCTACGAGCTTTCCGGTCGCTTTCACAACCAATCTAGATGCAGTTGCAATCGAGATCCCCATAATATCTGCAATATCAGCCAACGTGTATTTTTCTATATTCTTTAATACTAAAGCGTATCTTTCTCCTTCTTCCAAGTCGTCCAAACAATCCATCAATCTAGATTCTAAGTCGGAAAGTTCCGTTTTTCTTTCGAAACTTTGTCCTTCTTCTCTATAAGTTCCCATGTCGTCCGTTCCGGATTCTTTCACCGTAGAAAACTTCTTAGCATAGTTAATCGATCGATTTCTCGCGATCGTGTATAACAGCTTTAGGGCTTGCTCTTTGTTTAAGTCGGAATTGGAATACTTCTTAAAAAAATTAAGAAATGTATCCTGCATTAGGTCTGAGGCGGTTTCTGGATTTCCGGTATACTTATACAAGAAATCAAAAATTCTCCCGTTGGATTCCCGATACAGGGTTTCCATAAAATCTTTTCGGGATGCCATTACACAAAGATTCCAACTCGAAACGCTTAATTCAAGTAATTTCCGGCGACTGTTCTAAACTATACCCTTTTCTCCTCTTCGCGAATGGGCTTTGATAGAGATAACATATCGGGTCATACTTTTTTACATGAAGGAGAAAAATTTGTAGGAAGGTTTACATTTTTTCTAGTCTTCGATTTTGGGAAAGTGAAGGAGGAAGAGTCTGAAAGTGGATCGAACTGAGTTCAGAGAAAGTGAATTCTGTTAGCAGGATGAGATTTGAGTTTTGTAGTAACTTCGACAAGAAAAAGAGATCTTCAATGTCCGTCGAAGTTACTACACTTCACTGAATTTACTCGATTTTGATGAGACATAATTCTCTCCCCCCAAACACTCCAGGTCCTTCTCAATTAGACCGATAGAATTCGTATCTGCCTCCGAGAAGCAAAGTTAGAATGAGTCGAACCCTTCAAGTCCTAGCCTTTTTTGTAGTAACTTCGACCATCCTGTACACCCCCCTTCTCCACCCTTCCCCAGAGGTTTCCTTCCCAAATGAAACTCCTGAATCAAAACCTCTTTTAAGAGTCCTTCCCGCATTCAGGAAAGAAGAATGTGATTGGGCGATTCGCTGGGATGTTTGCCTTAGATGTGTTTCCAGTAGATACAGGTATGCTCAAAGGATACATTTTTATCCTTCTGGATTGTATAGGGAACATGGATGTTATTCTGAAGAGAAAGGTTTCTTTTTGATAAAAGAAGATTAAGTAGAAGAGATAAAGAGCCGGAACGACCCGGCCCTTTATTATTAGAAATTACTTCTTACAAGTAGCAAGAGCCGCAAGTGTTTTAGAAGATTTTAAACAAGTAAGATCGTATTTACCAGTCATACACTCTTTGAGTAGATGAGCGGAAATTTGACCTTGCATAGCTTTCAGTTTGTCAGCTTGCTCTGGAGTTTGACCAACAGCAAGGTTGGAAATCAATTCGTTTACAACTGGATCACATTCTGCTTGGCTCACTTTCGCTCCGCCGCAAGAAATAAGACCTGCAAAAATTAGAATCGTAAGGATCGAAAAAAACGTGTTTTTCATGCAAAGACCTCTGCGAATTTTTAATTCTATGTCGCTAATATTAGCCCGAGTCGAATCTCTAACTAGATTAAATCGAAAATTTCCAAAACCTTGGAGAATTCCGACAGTTTAACGACGAAGGCCATTCTAATGATTCCCATTCTATAGAAAAGTTATTTTTTAGTCGGGAAAATAGTTATGCCGTAATAAGAAACGGACTTTTCTCCCTTGAAGGTCAGTATTCGTTTTTTAGAATCATACTTCCAAGTTCCCGCGTTGACTAGAACATCGAATCCTTTTCCGTAATGTATTTCGGGAAGAAAGATCTCTGTTACTGGAATTTCATCTCCTTCTTTTCTGAAGGAGTATTTGAACATGGATTTTTTCATATTAAAACTGATCGCTTCTGGATTTCCTTTGGTCCGGACTGGATAAGGTCTGGAGAATGCTCTGACTGCCCTTCCCCCATCTTCATCTATACTTTTAGGAGTGTCCAAAGAATAGAGAGAAAGATCTTCTTCATTCCATCTATCTCCTAAACTGTGAGTATTATCAGGAGTGTAATTCCAAAGTGTATAATGTACGAAGTTTTTTTCTATAGAAGTTATGATACGATCTAGAGAAGCTTCTAAGTGAGAATAACTTTTTGTTCGGAAAGCTAAACGTCCATTCATGTCCATTGGGATCCCGGTTTCTCCGATCACTGTAGGACAATTATTCATCTTCTTGATAGAAACTTCTTTGATCATTCTGATCGTATCTTCGTAAGCCTTCTCCACATTCTTCTTTCCGAATATTGGGATCTGCTTGAAGATATGCACTCCGAACCAAGGGATAAAACGTTTGAACATCAAAACGGAAACATCATACCAATGAGTCGCGTTGATTACTGTTCCTTCTCCCTTTTTTGGTTTTTCGTCCCAATCCAATTCTAAACTTCCTGGATCGGATTCTACAAAGATGGAGAATTTTTTCTGAACTGATTGAATTCTAGTTTTGAATCTTTTGATAAAAGGAAGCATGAATTCAGGATAGAATTCTATTTTTCTTCCTCTATACTTATTAAAATAATCTGGGCGAAGTAGCATTGGAGCGCCATTCGGATCGTAATCCCAAACTCCATGTTGTCTCCAAATACAATGTTTTCCTTCCTGCCAAAGAGGAACTGACTTTGTATTTATTTTAGTTTTTCCTAAATTGAATCCGGTAAACCCGAGCATATAAGCATTATTTGCTCTTACCGTTCTTCCCTCGGACAAAAACATTTCTTGGAAAGGAGAAGTAGTCAGGACTTTCCCGAAACCAAGTCCAGAAAACTCTCCTATATTTTTTTTACCTATCCATCCAGGAGAAGGTTCATTTAAAGAATCAAATCCTAATACGTTTTTGTATTTCGCAACCTTCTTCGCTATTCGACACATCGCTTCTATATAATGATCTTGTAAAAAGGTTTCTACATTCTTTCCATGAATAGATAATTTAGGTGCGAATGTTTTTCCTCCGAAGAATAGAGAGAACATAGTAGCGCAGGCATACTTTTGGTAGTTTAAAGGCCAGGACATTCTTTTATAATTCCTGCCTTGAAAATGATGAACGATTGCAGTATCGGAATCTTTAATATTCTCAATATTCATTCCGACTTCTTCCAAAGTCCAACCGGGAGCACCATCTCCTCCAGTGAATCTGGACCAAACATCTTGGTGAGGATCTATAAAAACGTAGAACCCTTTTTTGTCGGCGAGTGCCACCATTCTTTCAATATAATCTAAATATGCTTGGTCGTATTTTCCCGGACCTAAATGTTCCACTGCTTCCCAAGTTACAAGAAAGCGTAGAAAATTAAATCCCCACTTCTTCAAACGATCCAAATGTTCTGCGGCTTCTTTCTCTTCTAAAGGTCTTCCAACAAAGGAAACTTTTCTATGATCGTGAAATGTTAAGGACTGATCAAAATGTGTAGTTCCATCCGGTTTGAATGGAAGTTTGGAACTTCCTGAAAGATTCACTCCTCTCAACTGGAGAATATATCCTTCTGAATCTATAAAATTCCCGTCTTCTACCTTGATTTCCAGCATTAGTTCTTAATCTTCCCCGAATTGGATTTTAGCATCTTCATATCCGCGGCTAATCAGATAATCCGCTTGTACTTGAGAGAAATTTAATATACTTCCAAAACCGAGAGAAGTTCTCGGCCCGATCACTCTGATCTTATAATCTGTTTTTTCAGGTTCGGAGAAGGATAATAATGATTTGGTGAATCCCTTCTTCTTATTATCCTTTTGTTTTTTTTGATATTGCAGATTCGCCATGATAGTTTGGAAAGACCCAATCAAAGAAAGTTCAAACACCCTCTCAAGACCGTCCCTTCTGTTCCGTGGAAGGCCCATATTCACTCCTCCCACAGGAGACAACAATACTACCACTATCTCTTTTGCGCCTCTTTCTACTGCGGGAAGAATGGGAACATTCGCCATCACCCCCCCATCCCAATGAGGTTTTCCATCCACATACTGCCAAGGAAAGATCAAAGGTATGGCAGAAGAAGCCATCACATGTTCTATATCGATATCCTTATTTCCGAAAAAAACGAGTTCAGCAGTCAGAATATTCACTGCTGTAATGATGATCTCCATTGGGTTTTTTCGCATATTACGAAAATCTAATTGAGAATAGAGTAAATATTTTAAGGGGGTTGTATCTGCGAGCGGGGAAAATCTACGAAAGATCAGGTCCAGGAAATCATTCCAGATGGAATATTTCATTACCTTTTGGATTTCGATGGATTTCCAAAGATCTATGATCCTTGCTGCATCCATTCCGCAACCTAATGCGGAAGCGGTGATCGCTCCCACGGAAGTTCCGCAGACTACATCCGGTTTGAATCCGATTTCTTCTAAATATTTTAGGACCCCGGCATGATATGCGCCTCGAGCGCCTCCACCGGATAATACCAAAGCCCGCTTCATTCCAAATATGATCCTGCCGGAGTCAGTCTTAGGTTCCTCAGGTAAATTTCAAGACGGAATATTGATTTGGAAGTTTGTAGTATCTTCGACGATTTTCGCAGAAGTTCACCTTGGCCCTGATATCGGTAGCTAATATTGGCTTTGGTTTTGGAAGAAGGAACGGGAATTTCGGAATTACTGTCGAAGTTACTACAGATATCGCATCAGGGATTTCCCCGAACTTCGACAATATCTAAAAAGGAAGAAATTAAAACCTCCTGAGTGTCTGCGTCTAGCTATGCTAAATGCCCGAAAGTGACCAATTCTCGGAACTCAGAAAGGCCAGTGGTCTGATGGTATTGCAATAGGTCCAAGAGGGCCTTTTTGCAGGGGCCTGGGCTATTGCTCAGCCACCTCACAGGTCATTTTCTTGCTGCAACTGTCGCTACTCAACTAAACCACCTCCTTTAACGTGTGGCCAGACCATATTCTGTCACATTAAAAAGTCAAGAAATGTCCGTATTTTTTTACGGATTTCAGAAACAAGTTTCCTAAACGTAACTTAGGAAACTATTTTCACCTTTCTGGATAGATAGAGAGCAAGAAGATTAAAACCAACCGCGAAGTAACCTACTATATCAAATCTTTCGAAAGTTCCATTCGGCAGCTGGACCAGGATCGCTCCTGCAAGAAGAGCTCCAATACCTGTTGCAACACTCTGCAAGCTTGAATTCACAGACATGAAACTTCCCCTGACCTCAGGTCGAATGGCAGAAGTTAACATCGCCATAGAAGGAATGACCCGACCAGATACTAGTACCATAAAAACTGTCGTAACTCCTAGAGCCATGTACACCGGAAGGTCCTTAGGCAAATGGGTAATTGCAAGGATAGGAAGCAAAGCGAGAAGAACTAGAACAAGAAAAACCTTATGTTTTCCGAACTTATCAGACATGAACCCGACGATCCAGGAAGAAACGAAAGTACAAATCCCTCCAATCTCATAGATATGGCTGACTTGGGTCTTAGAGAAGCCCATATTCCTCTCCATAAAAACTGCTATCGAAGTTACGACAGTAAACCCACCCAAAATCACACTCATAAAAAACGCGAGAGCCACCAAGTGGTCCCTCTTAGAAAGCACATTGATTAGTTGGCTGAAATCCGCTACCTTCTGCTTTTCCATTTTAGAAGGCAGACTGGGCAAATATAGAATGGCAAGAACCAGGATCGGAAGCCCTAAAACTACGATAAACGCAAATGTATAATTCCAACCGGAACTCATAGCAATTCGGATACCGGAAGGAACTCCTAAAACGGAAGCAGCGGAGAAAGCACCCATCACTCCACCCATTGCCTTCCCTCTTTTTTCGATCGGGAAAACATCACCAATAATAGAAAGGATGACTCCGCTTACCATTCCACCGAAAATCCCTGCAATCACCCTCGCAATAAGAAGAAATGAATATGTATTAGCGACCGCACAAAGGGCAGTTCCTATCAAAAACCCTACATATAAAAAGATAGCAGCAGACTTACGATTAAAACGATCTATAAAGTTAGCTCCAATCAAAGCCGCGATTGCAGCAGCAAATGAATAAGAAGAAAGAACTAAGGAAAACATCGCAGTATCGATCTGGAACTGCTTCAAAAAATAATCCTGAAGCGGGAACATGATCATAAAGTCCATGATATTCGTGAACTGAATGCTCGCAAGAAGCAGTATCAGGAACAATTCATGACGGACTATTTTTGTTTTAGGAAGTGAAGCTACGGATTCCATATACTTACCAGATTTTTTTAGGTGAATTATAAAGAGATAATTTTTTAGAAGTTCCGCATTTTACTCATATAAATTTGTTCTTACAAAGTTTGGGAACTAAATAGATTCGGACGAATCATCTAGAACTTAGTTCAAGAAATTTCCAAAATTATAAAATGCGATTTGGATGACGAATCGACACCCAAGTTTATTTCCACACTATAAAAATAATTTTCCTATTTTTGTCCCTCGGATTTTTCACTTCCTTCTTCAGAAGCGTATAAACATAAATCTTCATCCGTCTATCTGAGTATCGCTATGAAACTCAGAAGATATCTTTCGGAAGACTTTTCTTATTCGAAATCAGGAGAAATCCGCAAACTTCGAACCTTAGATAATGACAAGTCTGTCAGGATCCTAAGTATTTTCGCTTTTCTGATCTCTTGCATTCTTTTAGCTCAGAATACGCTCTCTCCAGGAACACCTAGCGGTGGGCATCTTCAACTTCTATACGGTTTAAGTTTCGGAAGTTCTGCACTATTCTCCAGTTTGATGCTGGCTGTACTTGCCTTAAAGGACATAAAAGGTAAAAAACTTTCTTACTTCGCTATGATCGGCTATGTAGGAATTCTAACATTCACTACTACTTTCGCAACTTTGGTGGACCAATACCATACTTCTGATTATTCTGCTTTCTGCTTTGGATTACTTTTGCTCCCTCTATTTTTAAGAGCAAGTTTTGTGACCTATCTTGCTATTATTTCTATAAATGTTCTCTTCTTTTCATTAGGTTATTCTTATATTATAGAAAGAGAACTTAGCTCTGCAGTCGCAACTCCGATCATAGCATTTTCAATTGCGAGCATAGGAGCCGCAATAAATGTAGAAGGTACCAGATTAAAAAGTAACCTTCTCCAATTACAATTAGAAGAATCCAATAAAAATCTAAAAGAGTTATCTCATAAAGATTCGCTAACGGGCCTTTTTAATAGAAGACATCTAATGGAGTCATTAAGTACACTTCTGGCGGCTTCTAAAAGATATGATTTCCCTTTATCGGTCCTTCTACTAGATTTGGACCATTTCAAAAAGGCAAATGATTCTTTCGGGCACCAAGCCGGGGATAAATTGCTCGCCGCAATCGGAAGATTATTATCCGGACTCGTGAGAGATTGTGACGTAGCAGCTCGCTACGGCGGAGAAGAATTCTGCGTAGTACTTTCTAACACGAATATAGAAGGAGCAAAATTTGTGGCTGAAAGGATCCGAGCTCGAATCGAGACCGAAACTTTCGAAGAAATTCCTTGGACAATTACTGTAAGTATTGGTGTTGCTGCAAGAGAAAGTGATGAGACTCCAGAAGATTTCCTAAAAGCAGCAGATAAAAAATTATACGAATCAAAGGCCGCCGGAAGGAACAGAGTCTCTGCTTAATTCCAAATCCGATTCAAATAGAGAAATCTTAATATATTTTCCTAAATATTGCCCTAAAAAGCTGATCCCCAAAGCAGGGATTGTAGGCGGCAGCCATTCTGGTCCGAAAAATTTCAAACCTAACCAAACTATCATTCCGGAAAACATAGCATAAACTGCTCCGCTTGCATTTGCTTCTTTCCAAAATAAAGCGGCGACTAAAGGAACAAAAAGAGAAACTAAACTAATGGAAGAAGAATCAGCAACCAACTGATAAATATTCGTTTCGCTTAAGGCCATTCCAGTAGAAACAATTGTTACGATCAATACGGAAGAACGCATCACTCTTAATAACAATTTTTCAGAAGGATTTTTCAATGTAGGACGGATCAAATTTTCGCCTAAAACAGAAGCAGGCGCCAATATCGCTCCGGAAGCAGTACTTAAGATCGCAGAAAGTAATGCTCCAAAAAATAAGATCTGTATAAATAAAGTAGAATGTACGAGTACTACATGAGGAAGTATCATCTGATTATCGCCCGCTGCGATCTCAGGATAAACTCTTCTTGCAAAATATCCAGCCAGCAAAGGAAGAAATGCAACGGTTAGATACATTCCCCCGCCCAAAAAAGAAGAATACACTGCAACCTTTTCAGATTTCGAAGACATCACTCTTTGGAAAATATCCTGTTGAGGAATTGAGCCTAGCCCAATCGTCATCCATGCTGCGATATAAGCAAGAACCGCTTCTGTTTCTAAAGGAGGGAAAAAGGAGAAAAATCCAGGCTTTGCAGTCGATATAACTGTCTCGAATCCACCCGCCTTATCTTGCAGATCCCAGACCAAAACCAAAAGCCCAACTATGATCAATATAGTCTGTAAGAAATCCGTAATGGAGATCGCCCACATCCCTCCAATATAAGTATAGATCAATACTACAACAGATGCGAGAAGTATCCCCACATATATATCGAATCCGAATAGCGAATGGATAACTATCCCCATCGCAACTAATTGAGCCGCGATCCATCCGAAATAGGAAGGGATCATAAATAATGCAGAAAGAAATTCTACCTTGCGGCCAAAACGATTTTTGTATAAGTCACCGAAGGTGAGAATATTCATCCTATACAATGGCCTAGCAAAAAATATACCGACTAGGAAAAGACAAAGTGCTGCTCCGAAAGGATCTTCGATCACAGCCAAGATCCCTCCATCTACAAACTTGGAAGAAGCACCCATCAAAGTTTCCGATCCAAACCAAGTGGCAAATAAAGCAGAAGATGCAAGCACAAGAGGAAGCCTTCTCCCTGCTAATACATAGTCTTGGGAACTATTGACGTATCTTGAAGCAAATGCTCCTATCAGAATGGTAACAACAATATATAGAATAACGAAAAGGCCGAGCAATTCAGAGTGTCCTATTATAAAACTTCTTAATTGTGAACTTGAAATTTAGAGAATCAAAACGCAAGCGATAATAGATGTATAATCAATCTATATCCAATACCAAAAGAGTGATATCATCTTGGATCGAACTTTTAGAAATAAAATTTTGCAGATCGGAAAGTATTCTTTCTGCTTGGATCTGAGGTTCGAACTGAGCATTTGCGCGGATAGAATGGATAAATCTTTCTTCTCCGTATTCTAATTTGTCCTCATCAAATTGTTCGTAGATCCCATCTGAAAATAGGAATATTCTATCTCCCGATTCTATTTTGTATTCCTCAGTTCTGTATGGATAATCTTTTACAAATCCTAAGATAGCACCGGTCTTAGGCATCTCTTCTGTTTGATAAGAGCGTACTAAAAATTGAGAGATATGACCGGCGGATGCAAAATATACTTTTTTCTCGGATAGATCCACATCACAGATCGCACCAGTGAAATAGAGTGTTTTATATTTAATTAAAATAGAATTATTCAAGCTGGAGAGTATTTCTCCTGGTTTTTCCAGAGAAGATTTTAGACTTTCATATTCTCCTTTGATTGCCATCGTAACGAGCGCCGCTTGGACTCCGTGACCAGTAGCATCTGCCAAGAAAAATCTATATCTTCCATTACTTAATTTGCATATATCGTAGAAGTCCCCTCCTACTTCGTCCATCGGCAGATAATTTACAGAATATCTAAGGCCAGGAATATTTTTCAGCTCGGGAAGGATACTTCTCTGGATCTTTTGAGAATATAACATATCCTTTCGGATAATAGAAAGAGATCTGGCTAATTCTTCAGTTCTTTCATTTACTTTTCTTTCTAATTCAGAGTTCATACGAGTAATGTCTTCGTATAATTTTGCATTCTCTAATGAAATTGCTGCCTGAGCAGAAAGTATTTCCAGAATTTCTAATCTATGTTCGTCGAAAATTCCAGCTGTAAGTCGATTTTCTAAATAAAGAACACATAATGTTCTTCCTTGTTTTGTGATCGGCATACATAGTAAAGACTTAGGTTTACTTCTTTTAATATAAGGATTTACAGAATAAAAAGAATCCTTTGCTGCATCTGAGATCAAAACCTTCTGCCCAGAACGAAAACAGAAATATACTACTTCTAATGGAAGAAGATGTCCCGCTTCGTCGAGTGAGATAGGCTTAGGCAAAAATCCTGGCTCTTCTATATCTGAACCTGCCATCAAAAACAGTTCTTTGTTTTGAGGAAGGATCAAAAATCCTCTAGTAGCAGCCGCATTCTCCATGATGGTCCGAATAAGCTGCCTGAGTAATTCTCCTAATTCGATCACTCCCGAAATACTCTGAGAAGCCTTAAGCACAGTTCTTAAATCCAAACTAAAAGATGTGGAAAGCATAGAATCTGCTAGGATCTTTTCTACAGAACGTTTTGGCGCCCCTTGAGGGCGGAGCAATTCTCCGTATTCGTCTCTGAGTAAGTTCACAATAGATTTGGCTCCCCAAGATCCATAAAGTCGAACCGCATTTTGCATTAAAAACTTTCCGTAGGAGGTCCGACCCTGCCCTATACTCCATTCTGCGATATGTTGATATACCACAGCTTTTCTAAAATCGTTAGGTTCTGATTCCACTTGCTGCATCGCCATATCAAAGAACTCAGATGCATTTTCTTTTCTTCCAGCGTAATCTTCGTAAAGCCCTGCTAATATAAAATAGAATAATTGGAAGCTGGGCGGGTATATCTTTGACCAAAGTTTAAATAAATATAATGAATACCTAAAAAAGAACTTTTCAGTTAATTTTAACTTCTTTTTGCGTAATTTTAAAAGACCTAAAGATCTATAAAATCTATATTCAGAATAAATAAACATGATCCTAGATTTTTCCAGATCAGGATGATATTTTCTGAAAATTCTCTCTGCTTCTAAATAATAACCTGATAAATATGCAAGAGATCCAAATAAGGTTGCATACCAGGAATTAGCAGTTCCATTCCCTGCGGATTCCAGAACTTTGGACTCAAATTCCTGATCTGTATATAAACTGTCTTTATATCTGACAGTTTCGGTAGATTTCCCTTCTAAACGATCCAGATAAGAGTCGGAAGAATGCAGCATGATCATCAGAATATCATAATTTAGCTTGGAACCTCTTTCTAAATTTTCTCTGATCTTCTCTCTATATGAAATCGAGTTCTCTGCAGAATATAATTGATTCGTATTTTGTGAAAAAAGTGCAAATGCGGCCCAGAGATAATCTCCATACTGCATACATTTATGAAATGCTTCTTCCGTATAATCCACTATGGACCGAAAAGGATACATGAAATAATCCAGAAGAATTGTCCGGCCGAACACAAACCTTCCGTATAGTTCATCTGATTTAAACTTTTTTAATATCTTTTCGGCTAAGGTCCAATATCTCATGGACTGCTGGAAATTTCCATTGATGGAAAGAAGAATAGAACCAAATCCTGCATAACCAAAGAAACTAAATGGTGCGTTTCCTTCTTTTAAAGTAAGGTTGATAAGCTTTAAATAAATATAAGCCATCACCTTCATATCCATATGTTTTCCGTAATTCAGAAGATTAACTAAAATGTTTAATGCTTCTGTTTTATATGGGTCTTTACTATCTTTTGCATTTACTAATTTTTCTGGAGATCTTCCTCTGCTGTAGAAGACCATCTTCAGGACTTCGCCGAATACTGCTAAAAATCCCGGCTTTTCCTTGAAACCTATCCCAAGTGATTGTAAAGCTTTGATCCCAATTTTGGAGGCAGAATCCAAATCGTTAAAAACGTTCATCACTTCTAATTGCATTAGATAAACGTCTGCTTTTTCGGATGGGCTATGGAGTTTGGAAAGTAGATGAGATACTATCTTCTCCGCTTCTTCCTTCCTAGATAAATAATATGCTGATTCTGCAAGAGATTTTAAGATATGAATCGCATTCTTTCTATCTTTCTGCCAATAAGAGTCTTTGAGTTGAGATGCAAGTAGGCTAAAAAAAGAATAAGTAGACTCATATGCGGCTCCTGCTTTTGCAGAATTCCCTGCGAGTATTGTATAATGGAAGAAGTCCTCATTCTCCTGTCCGTTAGTATGCAATTCTCTAGATCGCAAAAGATGATTTGCAATATCTAAGACTTGTTCAGATCCTCCTGAAATTTTTTCACGCTCTATTAGCAATTTTGCAAGTGTATTATGGATCCTCGCTTTTTCTGCGGAATCAGTCGCATCCAAAATACTTTGGATCATTCTATCATGCGAAAAATGGAACTGTACATTTGAAAGAGAAGAATACATTCCGGATTCTTCTATCTTTTTTTGAGAAATATATTGTAGAGCCGGGAAAAGCATATTTCCAGATTCTCTATAAAATACGATTCCTTCTCTGATTGCTTCTCGAATTCCTCTAGACAAAACTCCAGGCCGGGTTTTGAAAAAATCGTACATATCTTTCAGATCGAATTTTGCACCGATACAGGCACCTACTCTCAGGATCTCCAGGGTTTCGTCTGGAAGTTTTCCTACCTTATCTAGAAATAGATCTAGAACGTTATCCGTAACTGCTCTTTGTAAAAGCCTATCCCAATCAACTCTATGATAAGCGGTTTTTGGATCAAAACTTAGGCAACCTTCTTCATATAAAGATCTTAAGAACTGATGTAAAAATAAAGGATTACCTCCCGTTTTAGAAACAAGGACTTCTGCGAGTCGATTTGCATCTTCTGCGGAAACATGGATACTATCTGAAACATATTTAAAAACGCTATGTTCATTTAGAGGAGTAAGTCGTATTTCTCTCAGATCTAAACCTGAAGATCCTTGTTTTACAGTTACATTCGGAAAGAAGTCTGCATCTTCTGAACGACTCGTAAGAACAAATAATAATCCTTCCCAATCTTCACTGTTTAAAATGAATTCTAGTAATGCGAGAGAAGCGGAATCCGCCCATTGTAGATCATCTACAAGTATAATTGCTGGATTTTTTCGATCAAAACAAAGAGTTAAAAATCTAAGAGCGACTGCAAATAAGATCTTTTCATCCTTCTGCCTCTTATTAGTTTTTATTGGTATTTCGATCCCTAAAGTTTTTCCCAGGTCAGGCAAAAATTGGGTTAGGATCTCTACATTATCTCCTAGAGTTTCCTTTATAAAATTCTTAAGTAGAATGATCTCTTCTTCTTTTTTCTGGAGTATCCTTCTTAAAAGATCATCCATGATCTGACGAAATGCGTAATAAGGGATCTCTTTTTTATCTTCTTCAAACTTCCCGCGCAATAAAACTACTGAATAAATATCCAGATAAGTGATCGCATCTTCTACTAGGGCAGTTTTACCTGTGCCAGACTTGCCCCCAATGAATATGACGGATCTTTTTCCGTTAGTTACATTTACTATCCCGGATTCTATCTCTTTTCTTTCTCTGTCTCTATCATAGATCCTAGGAGAATCTCTAAAGCCTACTTTTCTTTCATATACACCAGGGACAAACTCGGATAATTTACGTTTGGACTTTAAAGAATCCTTAATACTCTTTAGATCATGTATCAAGTTTTCTAAAGAAAAATATCTCTCTTCTGGCATCTTAGAAAGTAATTTGTCTACCAAGGTTGAGATCGCACCAGGAACATCTTCCCTCTTTTTCACTAAAGAAACAGGAGATCTTGCAATATGATAATGGACCATCTCCAAAGGATCTTCCGTTTCAAACGGAGGAGTTCCTGAGATCATCCTATAAAACAATGCACCTAAAGAATAAGCATCCGATCTAAAATCAACAGGACGATTTAGCCTTCCTGTATTTTCGGGAGAACAATATGGTAGAATATCGAATGTATATCTGAGAGGTGCATAACTTCCTTTTTCGGAAAGAAGAAGAGATGCTCCTCCTAACCAGGCAAGTTTTGTTTCGCCCGTATCAGGATTATAAAAAAAAGCACGCGGAGAAATTTGGTTATGAACAATACCAAAAGAATGTAATTTTGCGAGATTCTCTGTGATCGCTAACGCTATCTCTAAAAAAGTTTCCAGAGAAATCGATCCTGCCAAACTTTGATGTAAAAGTTTAGAAGGAATATTTTCATACACCAAACAGATACCATCCGAATTTTCGAACATATCTTCTGGTTTAAGAATGCCAGGATCACTAACCAGCTTACCCAATTCGAATTCATTCAAGAAATACACCGAAGAGGTTTCCTTCCCCTCCGGTCTTTGTACTCGAATGATCTTTGGTTCTCTAGTCCTACCGAATTTTCCTCTATACGTTTGAGAAAAACTGTCCTCGTACAACAATTCCCCCAATTCATAAGGAACTCTGTCTTTGGACAAATCCTGAGTAGTTTCCAATTTTATCTTTTTCGAAACCAATATGGCCTCGAAACCTCACCCGAACTAAATTTTAGAGTTCACACTTTAGAGGGCGAATACTTTTGGCGTGTAAAGATCCAAACATAATAAATGTCGGCTACCGTTCCCAGCCCACTCAATACTTGAACAAAGTATTTATCCGGAAAGTATAGAAAGATGAAGATCGTAAAAAATCCATTACCTAAAAACTTTGCCCAAGAAACCGAATAAGAGAACATGTTCGGATCTCCAGTTTTTAAGAAAAGGATCGGATACATCACCGAAATGATCAGACTTAAGATATAAGCCGAATTAGATCCGGTAAAAAGATCATAACCTCCCTTATAGAAGGTATAGATCAATAATCCCCAAGACAGCACCAAAATGCCCAAAAGAAATTTATATCCCTTATTAGTCATTGGCAAGGAAATTTGTTTTTTACCGAACCGGATCACTTGGTAGAAAATCACTATGTCCAATACGAATCCAAGTCTATAGCCCCAGAGTAATATCGCGCCCATTGGCTCTTTAAAGCAGAAGCCCCATAATAATTCCCAAATAATGTTCCCGCAGGCGATAAAAACGGGCATTTCTACAAATTTTTTCTTAAAAGGTTCTATTAGAAGAACTGCATACATATATGCCCAGAAAGCCACGCCCAGTAGCAGGAAAATATTCTCAATAAGCGTATAACGTCCGAAATACTCCGGGTCCGTTGCTAAAGTCTGCCAAAAACTCATCCTTTATAGTCTCCAATTCTCTCTTAATGAAGGCGGGATCCAGAATCTTGCTTTTTTTCCGCCGTAATAAAAATGATCCATAGAAAAAAGAAGTTTGGAAGCAAAATAAGCGACTAACTTTCCGAACCCTTCATCATCATCTACATGTGAGTCTATATCCTTAAAGATCCTTTCCATAAAATAACCCAAAGGATTTTTAGGGGGCCATCCTAACCCAAGCACCTCACTCGTTTTTTGTCCCATATATGTTTGCAGAAAAAATAATGGAAGATTATCAAATAAATTTCCAGGAAGCATATACTCCATAAAGTCCAACAGAGATTTTGCAAGTATCTTGCCGGCATCCGATGGCTTTTGTTGGTCGCTAAATATGGACTCACCTAAAGAATGTGCAGCATCATATCCTTCCGGGCAAAGTTCAGGTTTTACTCCTATAAAATGTCCCGCTACTCTCCAAAGATGAATGTATGCGTCTTTTTCTTCCGGACTTAGTTTTAGAGAAGATTGGCCAAGACCTTCGATCACTAAACTGGAAAAAGATTGTAGAGTGCCTGCCATATCTTCTTGGTTAATTGGTTGTCCCCAAGCAGGATCCCAATCTTTTCCCTTCCCCAGAAAATAACGTATAGATGCATGCATCAGTCTTACTTTTTGAGCAGTGCGTATTCCTTTACCTTGAGGCCCCAGTCCATTTTCCTGAGCAACAGAGATTACAAACTGAGTTGTTTCCATCAACCTTCGATTGACTCCGTCTATTACACCATTCTGTTCTATTAATCTTCCAGTTTTGTAAAGTACCTGTGCTCCATCTCCGCAAGAATATGCCATGGGAAGAGACTTAACACAAAGCATCATTAAGATCTGGGGACCATAAGTGGAAAATAACTGCTCCCCTTTTGCGATCTTGTTCTTATCTGCCCAAGGAGGAAGATCTTCAGTTTCATAAAAATATTTTTCAAGATAATCAGGTAGACCGGCAGGAATTGGATCTGAGTTCTTAGAAAGCGCATCGAAAAAGAGCATCGTTTTTTCTCTATCAAAAGCGGATTCGGTAAAATATTTTGTGACTATTTCATCCGCCAATGGATCAGTAACTTTTCGTAATGCACGTAACTCACTCGAATTCATTCTAAAACCCAACCTCTTCTCAGGAATGCGCCAGTTTTATATTTTGAATTTTAAAAAGAAAGCACTTGTAAAAAAAACCGTAACGAATTACTTGAAGCATGCTTTTTGGATCTAGAGTTCGTAAAAAATTCTCCCTATTTTTCTTGGCTATAATTTCTTTCCTAGCTCCTAAGTTAGAGGCTGTTGGACTTTTTCAGCCTTCTCATAATGCAAGATATGGTGCTATGGGAGGAGTAAATTTAGCAATCGGGGGATCTCCTATGGATATAGGGACGAATCCGGCTAACTTAAGTCTCAAAAACCGAAAAGAGTTGGAGTTCGGAGTTTCTTTACCGTACATCCGTACAGTATACAAAGACAAGTTCTCAGATCCGGACCCAAATTATTCTTACGAAAACTCAGAATCCTATAACGTGCTCGCACCACTTCCCTATTTTGCGATCCGAATTCCAATCAACGAAAAATGGACTTACGGCGGAGGGATTTACATACCAGGCGGCGGAAATGGAGAAGTTTCCGGACTCACAAGGATCACACCTAACGGCCAAAGTTTGAACGATTGGTCAGGGATGAAACTACCGAGCCCGATAGGAGATTCCAGAAGAATACAGGAAAGTTACTCTTCTACTTTTTATCTGGTTAAATCCACTCACGCGCTCTCATACAAAATTGGCGGACTTTCTATAGCGTTAGGAGTCGAAGGAATTTATTCCAGACAGATCGCTTACCAAAAGTTTCATGATATTACAGGAAATATTGAAGTTCCCGGTCAAGGTTTTGATTATAAAAGTAAAAACGCATACGCACTCGGCGGTATCTTCGGAACTACTTACCAGATCACTGAAACATTAAAAATTGCTTATTCTTACCAAACTTCTGCAAAAATTCCTTTGGATGGAAGTATGCAAGTTGGCTCTTATCCGAGCCGCACTGGAGTTTCCGCAGTATTTGCGGTTCCAGAAAGACATGGTTTAGGTTTTTCTTATGGAACAGAAACGTTCAAGATCGGAGTAGACGCATTATATTATAATTATGCTTCTTACACTTCTACTTATAAACAAACATTAGCGGCTCCAGTGTTCCCAACTGCATTCGGACAAACAAATGTGATCCCTCAAAATTTAGCTTATCATGATTCATGGGCATTAGGAATCGGAGGAGAATGGACCCTAAACGATTGGACTTACAGATTAGGTGCAAGGCATAACTCTGGAGTTTTAAGATCAGAAGGAACGAATGCGCTCCAAGCGGGAATCATGGTCCAAGATCTTGTCTCTGGAGGATTCGGGTATTCAACCGGAAAATGGAAATTTGATTTTACTCTTCTATATTATCTTCCGGTAAGAGTTTATAATGGTGGTTCTGCTGATTGGAACTTCAACCATGCAGTATTTTCAAAAGATGATATCCGAGTTGCGGAATTCAAACATTCATTAAGATCGGATATCCCTGCGATATTATTTGGAGCCAGCTATTCTTTTGATTAAGATTTTTGCATAGAGTCTTCTTTTATAAGAAGAACCGAACTTGCTAAAAGACAAAATGCAATCAGATCAAAGCTGAATGCACCCACTTGTCCGAATTGCCATGCTGATCTTATACTATTCCAATGTTCCGGGACAGTATGAGTAACAGTCCATTCTTTGATTTGAGAAGAAGCAGGTGCCACGAAAAAAAACCAAACTCCTAAAGAGAAAATAAAGGAGAAGGCACTTAAGATCGAGTAACGAAATGACTTTGTGCCTTTAGAAAGATAGGCAATCGTAAAAATAAGAAGAATCGAACCGATTTGCACAATAGGACCTACGATCGCAAAATATTTATACAAACTAGTCTGGACTTGAAAATACAATTCAGCTTCCCAATGTAATTTGGGCGCGGCCTCCATTACATGCGCAAATCTCATTCCAAGAGTTAATGCAGCTAAAATTAAAGCAAAAAATCGGATCTTAGATAACATAGTGAGCTCCTTTCATTTCCTTTAGTTTCTATTCCGAACAAAAAAGGTTACCAAATTTCCTGAAAAAAAGGATCCATTTTCATTTGAATTTTTTAAAATAAATCTTATTAAATCTCTTCATGGATTATAAACATCTGAGTCTAGAGAATCGAGATGGATTACTGATCGTACTTTTAAACCGTCCAGAATCCAATAATGCATTGAATATAAGGATTAGAGACGAATTAGAAACTGTTTTTTCAGGAGCTAAAAAAGATCCTAAGATCAGAGGAATACTTTTAGGAGCGAACGGCAAAAACTTCTGCAGCGGTTACGACTTAGAAGAAGTAGTCGAAACAAAACTAGAATCATTCAAACATCGTATTTTAGAATATCATTATGAACTTTATTCTTTTCCAAAACCTTTAGTCTGCGTTATAAAAGGTTTTTGTTCTGCCGGAGGTTTTGATCTCGCACTTTCAGGAGATTATATTCTTGCGGAAAAGAAAACATTCTTATTCCGACCAGAAATTCGTTTTGGAGGACCTCCATTGATCACCACTCTGGCTCGCAAAGTAGGACCCACAAAAGCATTATCTATAACATTACTAGGAGATCCACTTCGTTCCCAAAACGCATTAGAATTAGGGATCATAGACGAAATCGTTACAGAAGGTGATCCAATTGCGAAAGGTTTAAAAGTATTGGAAAAACTTTCTCAATGGAATCCAAAACTTATTAGAGCAGAAAAAGAGATCTCAAATAATTTTTTTCAAGGGAACCTTTATGAAAATCTAAAAAAAGAATTCGATCTATTTAAAGAATTTTTAGAAGATCCGAATTTTTTAAAAATCGTTTCAGAATATGCGAAATCTATAAAGCAGAAAGCCTAACTAAGGATTATTTTGGATAAATTCAGAAAGAAGTTCTGCAAGTAGTTCACCCTTCTCTTCTTGAAGAAAATGCCCAGCTCCTTGGATTACTGTATGTTTTTGTCCCTTTGCACCAGGAATAGTCCTTCTAAAAAATATATCTCCACCTTTTGTAATTGGATCTGAATCACTAAACATAGTAATAAAAGGTTTTTTAAAATTTTTATAAAACATCCAAGCCTGACGATTTCGTTCTGTTTCAGGATTATCAGGAGAGATTGGAACAAGGGTCGGAAATTTCCTTGCGCCAGCTTTATAAGATTCATCCGGATAAGGAGAATCATAAGCATGAATAATATCTGGGCCTAATTTACTTACGCATCCATTTTGGATGATCTTTCCAACTGGGAGTTTACTCACCTCTTGGGAAAAACGAAGCCATTTAAAAAAATCTTCCTTAGGCGGAATATCTCCTGTAGGCAAAAAAGTATTCGCAGCACATACTCTTGCGAATCTAGAATCCAATTCTGCTACCGCTCTTAATCCTAAAAGCCCTCCCCAATCTTGGCAAAAGAGTGTGATATTCTTTAAGTCCAGACCTATAATAAAATTTTTCAGCCAGTCTACCTGATTCTTATATGTATAAATTTTCAGATCTATAGGCTTATCCGATTTTCCAAAACCGATCAGATCTGGTGCTATCACTCTATAACCTTTTTCTGATAAAGGTGGGATCATCTTTCTATAAAGATAAGACCAACTAGGTTCTCCATGTAATAATAAAACTGTTTCCTTTGCATTTTTAGGACCTTCGTCCACATAATGCATTTTGAATTCCCCAGCTGAAATATAATTAGGAGAAAAAGGATAATCCTTTAGATTAGAAAAACATTCGGAAGGAGTTTCTAAATAAGTTTGCATACCAAATCTACCAGAACGGATGTAATTTACATAAGGGCTCAGATCATAGATCCTAAGGAAATCTTGTCAAATATCTTCCCAAAAAAGTCGGCTAACTCAAATTTTCTGATTTTAAAAACTTAGAAAATAAGATCTTGTAGGACCTCCTACAAAGAGAGTTTTATGTTCGGAAAAAAAGCACAGAATATTACTATTTATACTTCTTTCGTTCTATTCGGTTTATTCTTATTGGTTTTATGCCAAACAGCTTGTTTGAGTTCCTTCGGAGCAAATCCAAGCGGTGCAAGATTAGAAAAAATGAAAACTTCCAAGATGTTTCACGATGGAAAATTTGAAAATGATCCTTTCGTCCCTGAACTTCGCGCCGGCACTTATCTTGCAGTTTTAAAAAGACAATTTTTCGGTTCTGAAGTAAGAACTCCTCCTTCTCCTATTCCTGTTCAAAAACCAGATCTAAAAACTTTTTCAGATCCGATAACGCCAGGATTAAGAGCAATCTGGTTCGGGCATTCTTCTGTTTTGGTAGAAATAGACGGGATACGAATCTTTACTGATCCTGTATTTTCAGCGAAAGTTTCTCCTTTTGAAAGTATAGGGCCAGGCAGACTGTTTCCTCTGCCATTAGAACTATCAGAACTTCCTAATATAGATGCAGTCGTAATCTCTCATGATCATTACGATCATCTCGATATGGTAACTGCTCAATTTTTAGCGAAGAAGGGCACAAAATATTTTGTGCCTCTTGGCATCGGCGCTCATTTAGAATCCTGGGGAATTCCTGAAAATCAAATTATAGAGTTGGATTGGTGGGAAAAAGGAAGTATTAAGAATATTGAAATTATCTGCACTCCTGCAGTTCATTATTCAGGAAGAGGTTTATTCAATCGAAAATCGACTCTCTGGTCTTCTTGGAGTTTGATAGGACCTAAACATAAATTTTTCCATAGTGGAGATACAGGCTATTCTCCCCATTTTACTGAGATCGGTAAAAAATTTGGCCCCTTCGATCTGACTTCAATCAAAGTGGGAGCATACGATTGGACCTGGGAAGGGATCCATATGAATCCTGAATCTGCCGTACAAGCTCATTTGGATCTGAAAGGAAAAACAATGCTCCCAGTACATTGGGCAACTTTCAATCTTGCGATTCACTCTTGGGATGAACCAATCTTGAGAACAAAACAAGGAGCGGATCAAAACGGCGTTCGTCTGGCCACTCCTAAACCGGGGGAATGGTTAGATTTGCAAAAAGATCAAATTTCGGAGACTTGGTGGGAGAAGGTAAAGTAATTTAAGAAAATTTTCTCACTAATTCCAATCTAGAATTTACATGCAGTTTTCTGAATATACTTTTGATCTGTACTCTTACAGTTCCTTCTTTATTACCTAAGGAAGCTGCAATTTCCTTGGTTCTTTTACCGTCCACGATCATATCCAACACTTTCTTTTCTCTATTTGATAGAACTTCTACTTCCTTGTGAGAAGTTTTGCGGAAAGAATGGATCACTCTGGCGGCAAGTCCTGGAGAGAGTATACCTCCCCCTTCTAGAAGAATCTCTGCTTTTTCTTGGATGTCTCCTACATCTTTTTTTAATATATAACCTATTGCTCCGGCTTTTAGAGCCTTGAATAAAGCTTCTTCGGATTCAAATGCGGATAAAACTGCATAACCTGTTTTAGAATCTGCGGAATATCTTTCTAAAATAAAATCTAATCCACTTTTTCCAGGAAGATCTATATCTACGAATACCAAATCATAAGGAATTTCTTTTTCATTAGGAAATTCTTCGGCAGAATTATAAACTTCTACCTTTGTGACTCTATTCATTTTTTTTAATCTTTCTTTGCACTGGCTCGCGAATACAGGATCATCTTCCAGGATCGCTATTTTATATAATTTCACGAATCAAATTCTCCGTAATTGACGGATCGGGATCTCCAGAAATCCTTTAAAGTCCCGATTTTCTAAATTTTCTTTCCATTCTCCATTGATCGCAGAGGTCCTGAATTGTATGGTTTTATTTCCTTTGGATCCTATCCTCATCTCTTGGAAATTTGTGTGGGTTCGAATTGATATCTCTATAGAATCTTTTTTAGGAGAGAAGATCCAATGTGAAGTCCCAGAACCATATTTTAGATCGTTAGAACATATCTCTGTTACTATCCCTAAAATTTGTTCTGCCTTTTCGGTATCTATATTGAAATTTTCTTCTCCTTCTCTAGTAAATCTAACCTTTCGTCCTGCGTTACCGTATCTTCTCAATAATAATACCCTAATTCCACTCCAGATATCTTCTGAGATCAGTTTAACATCCGCCATACTTGCAGTGATCTCTCTGATCCCTTTAAAAATATCTTCGGACAATTTTTCCAACTGTAGAAGTGCGTCTGTATCGCCGCTTTTATAACCCTGAATAGAACGAACCAATAGATTCAGATCGGTTACTTTTGCTCCTAGATAATCATGCAGATCTCTAGTGATTGCCTCTCTCTCATCATGTAATCTTTCCTGAAGTTTTTTGGTCTTCTTTAGAGATTCTATCCTATATCCATACCACCAAGTATTACATAAGCAGATAAACAATTGGAGCGCACTCATATTGCTGATCTGCACCCATAAGGTCCTGTCTGAGAAATATCCACTTCCTTCTGGAAAGATCCTAAGAATATAAAATGCAACTACTGAGAATGAATAGATTGTATAGAAGATTGGTCTTCCGTTAAAGAACAAGCTCACCAAAAAGAGGATCACTTGGTTAGTGATCCACATATTATTATCATAAAAATAATATTCGTTGTCGTGGAATTGAGTTTCTACTTCCAAAACCAGGAGGATAAATAATCCACCAAATACGATCAGGTTCTTTTTAAAATAATTCTTGGAGTAAAAATGAATCACTCCCAGGCTGAATAAACATATAAAAGCGGAGATCAGATCTAAATAGAGTAAGAGAAAATTGGATCTAACGTATTCTAAAATCGCTCCCCAAATGGTGATCGCGCATACTATCCCAAAAAAATAAGAAGCTATCCTGTAATTTTGGGAATAAAATTCTTCCCTTGCAAATCTATCTATTTCCTTTTCTTTCACACTTTCCATATTCGCTTTTGGCTAACGCACAGACATCGTTTGGCACATCGTATCTATGGAAGATTAAAACTCTATTCGAATATTTGCCCCTTATAGCCTTTTAGTGACATAGAATCTAATTTTTGTTTTCTTACAAATCAATCGGTTTGGCTTCTTTGGAAGAGTATGTTTAGGCGGAAGTGCGAATATAGCACCAGTGGTTCTGGTGCTGCCTATTATTCCTAACATCGAGCGAAAGAGACAGCAGCCAAATTTCATTTAAGTCTATTTTTATTGGAAGGGTCCTTAGGATCCACTTTTACACAGACAAAATAAACTCGCGCTAACGGGGTATCCAATTGGCTAATTCCTCCATTAGAAGTAATAAAATGAAAATAAGCGGTCCCTTTAGTAGGCTTATGAGCAGTCCATACTTGTGAATTTGGTAGTTTGTAATGATCTTCTTTAAATTCCCCCGCTTCAAATAGATCGTTTAATTCCGGTATATACGGAATAACCATATCATATTTTGGACATATATATTTCACTCCATCCAGATTCGTTGGGATCCGGGTGCCTACCATGTACGTTTTATCTTTAACAGTAACATAACGGAACTGTCCATCGGACTCCAGTTCTTCATTATATTGTAAACTTACAGGGCTATCAGGACTTACGTCAGGAGGGAGATTTTTAAAACGACCTTGCCTCGTCTCCGCTGTTTTGCAGGAAAATAAAACTGAAAAGGAAATAACGATAAAAAAACTATAGATCAATCTATAATCATAGGTTTTTGATTTCATAAGTGAGCAAGCTACTACATTTTACTTACTCGGAAACCTCTTTTTTAATGAAAAATAAATTAAATGGGAAAAAGGCCCGAGCATAATGTTAGACAAATAAAATATGCATGTGTACCCGTAGAAAATGGTCCTAGTCGTCCACGAACAGCTCATCACAAAAAGGGCTCTCTTTCGTGATCCTACTTTCCAGAAGATTGAATGCAACTCTTCTGAAATAAGGATTAATTAGTTTTTCGTAATACTTTTTGGATCTTTGGTGGGCATAAGGATCCGTAAAGTAGATCTCCTTCTTCATTCTTGTGTAATCGTTCTTAGTAGGAACCGTAAAATAGAGATAATTTGTGATCTTATGCAGTTTTTCAAAAACCTTTGGAAGATGTTTATCTTCTATATACTGAACTACTGAGTTACAAATGCCAAGAGTGAATGGAGGAAGTTGAATATGTTTTAATTCCAGATCCTGTATTGTGGAATGCAAAAAAGAAAGATTATAAGAACGGATCCATTTTTGTTTTGCAATCGCATCTATCATGTCTTCGGAAGGATCTACTGCAAATACACGATTCGGCTGGAATATTTTTACAAATTCTTTTAAAAGCAGTGCCTTGCCGAACCCAAAGTCTGCAATACTCCTAGGATGGACCTGCATCAGATCAAAAACAGACTTTATGTATTTTGCATGTTCTTTCGCGTTGAAAGAAGCATCCACGTCCTTCCCGCTTCCGTAAATTTCATCCCAGTAGGAAGTTTCGAATGGCAGACCGTTAGCTCCGTAAGCAATATAATCGGAGTCTTGCGGTTTTTTACTCATACATCAGGAGCCTTGGAAGAAGAAAGCCAAGATATGAAGAATGCTTTCAGATCATCATAACCTTTTTGATCGGAAAGCTCAGACTTAGCTTCAATTGATCTGGCCTTTAGAGTTTTTAAACTAGGATCAGTTTGTATTCTTTTCCATAAGAGTCCATTGATCAGCACTCTTTCTCCAGATAAAAACAAATATGGGGTATTCTTTGCTTTTACTTCTCTTTGTAAAAGTTTTCTGTCTACTGCCCAAACTTCTGATAAAAGAATATAATCTTTTTCTCTTATTTCAGGATAAGAAATGAAATGGGTTTTTTGTTTAGAAACAAAATATAGATAGGCAGAAGTTTCAGGAGAAACATAAATCCTTTCGTCTTGATCTACGATCAATCTTCCTTTTAAGGATGTTATATCCTTAGCAAGAGAGTTTAATTTTATCTTATCCACACCTAAAATAGGACGGATCGTAAAATATCCAGAAACTGCAATGAGTGCAAAGATCCCGATCGAAGCAGGGAGAGAATTTAATTCCTTTTCGGAACGAAGTAAAAAATTACCTACAAACAAAATCAGAATGAAAGAACCGAAACCTAAAAGGTACTTCCAAACGGCCCCTCCCATATATCCAAAAGAATGGGCTCCGTAAAAATTAAGATTTCCTAATAGAATAATCCCAAGCACGAGAATGGATAGATATCCGAATAAGAAAAGTTTAGGAAGGTTTCTTCTTTTGAAGAATACAGATTGTTGCTTCTTCTTCTCTCTTATTCCTACTGTTCCGGCCTTGATCACAAAAATTGTAAACCCGATCAGGAAAAAAGTAAAATGAGAGAAAAATCCAAGAATAGTACAGGAAACTAAGATCAAAAGATCCACTACTGTTTCCATTCTAAAGGAAAGAAATAACACTAATAAAAATGAAAAACTAACTAATTCTCCCAGCATATTCAAAGGAACTAAATAGGAGAATGGATTGATCGCAGCTAAATAACAGAACAGATAATGATTCAGTTTCCAGCTTTCTCTTTCCATGATGTATGCACAAAGATGTATCCCTAAACTCAGGAAAAACGCCGCGAAAGAGAGATAAGCCGGTATATAATTTAAACCAAAAATGGATTTCCAAAAGGATAAAAGCAAAAATGGAAGCGGTTCTTGAAGTGAGAAAAATTTTCCGTCTTCTGAAAGAGAACGTAATTCTGCCAATGTTCGGAAACTTTCTCCATTGGACGGGTCACCGTGCCAAGAATAGAGAAGGGTCAGAAGACCTGTGAGAAACAGCGTCGAGAGTGAAATGAGCGCGGGGTTTGCTTTTCTGTTTCTTTCCAAGTCCATGCGGCGGAATTCTTCTCCTACGTATTTCGGAGCTACGTTAAAAATTTAGGTGAAATTATACCAACACATTTTGAACTAAACTAAGAGGCATATTCCGAGGGCAAGAAGATGGAAAAAAAAGACCATATCCTTTACGATAAGACCGGAAATCCTAGCAAAGAGCCGGCTTGGATTTTTAGAACGTATGCAGGTCATACAAACGCGAAGGAGTCCAACGAACTCTTTAGAAAAAACCTGGCAAAGGGTCAAACAGGCCTTTCCATCGCCTTTGATCTTCCCACACAATGCGGTTATAGCTCAGATCACGCAATTGCTAGACCGGAAATCGGAAAAGTAGGAGTTCCAATCAACACATTGGAAGACTTCCGGATCCTATTCGATCAGATCCCGATCGAAGAAATGAACACTTCCATGACCATTAATGGAACCTCAATGTGGCTTCTTTCTCTCTATGTGGCGTTAGCCGAAGAAAGAGGAGAAGACGTTTCCAAACTCCAAGGAACCACTCAAAACGACATAATCAAAGAATATCTGGCTCGTGGGACATACATCTTCCCTCCTGAACATTCGATCCGGATCATCGTGGATATGTATGAATATTGTTTGAAAAGAATTCCAAAATGGAACCCATCCAATATTTGTTCTTACCATTTACAAGAAGCAGGAGCAACTCCAGTCCAAGAGTTGGCATTCGCACTCGCAACAGGAATGGCCATCCTTGACGCAGTGAAAGAAAGAAACTGTTTCACTCACGAAGAATTCGAGCAGTGTGTTGGTAGGATCTCCTTCTTCGTAAACGCAGGTATTCGATTCATCGAAGAAATGTGCAAGATGCGCGCCTTCTCCGATATGTGGGAAGAGATCACAGTAGGGATCTATCAGGTCAAAAACGAAAAATACCGCCGTTTCCGTTACGGAGTCCAAGTAAACTCACTTGGACTAACAGAAGAACAACCTGAAAACAATGCTTGGAGAATTTTGATCGAAGCTTTAGGAGTTACCTTAAGCAGAGATTCAAGATGTAGAGCGCTCCAACTTCCAGCGTGGAACGAAGCACTTTCACTTCCTCGTCCTTGGGACCAACAATGGTCACTTCGTTTGCAGCAAGTACTCGCTTACGAAACAGACTTACTTGAATATCCGGACCTATTCGAAGGTTCCAGAGTTGTAGAAAGTAAAGTAAAAGATCTGATCGAGAATGCTAACAAAGAGATCCAAAAGATCAAAGAAATGGGCGGAGCTATCAAGGCTATCGAGAACGGTTATATGAAAGCCCAACTCGTAAAATCCCAGGCAGAAAGACTCGCTAAGATCAATAACGACGAACTTATCATCGTAGGAAAAAACAAATGGAAAGAAGGGATCCCTTCCCCTCTTACAAACGATCCTGACGGAGGGATTTTCAAAGTAGATCCTAAATCCGCAGAACAAACCTTAAAAGTACTCTCTGATGTAAAAGCAAGAAGAGATGCGAAGAAGGTCGCAGAAACTCTAGCTAGATTAGAAGACGATGCTAAAAACGGAAAGAACCTGATGTTCGCTTCCGTAGAATGTGCTAAGGCTCTTGTAACTACAGGAGAATGGGCAGATACACTCAGAAAAATATTCGGAGAATATCGTCCATCCACTGGAGTAGAAGGGCAAAAACTCAATTTGGAATCTGACAAAGTATCTAATGTCAGAGCAAAAGTGGAGAAGTTCCAAAAATCAACAGGTGCAAGACCTAAGATCGTAGTCGGTAAACCTGGGTTAGACGGCCATTCTAACGGTGCAGAAATGATCGCGGTATCCGCAAAACATGCAGGATTCGACGTGATCTATTCCGGTATCAGACTCACTCCAGAAGAAATTGTACAATCTGCTGTCGAAGAAAACGCAAATGTGATCGGAGTGTCTATACTTTCCGGATCTCACGTAGAACTTGCAGAGCAAATATTCGCAGAATTAAAACATTATAAAGCGGATATACCTGTGGTCTTCGGAGGAATTATCCCTCAGCCTGATTTCGAAAAATTACATTCTATCGGAGTGAAAGCAATCTTTACTCCTAAAGATTATGATCTGATGGATGTGATGGATCGTATCATAGACATCGTATCTGAGAAAATCCCAGCTTCCGTTTAAGGCATGACCGTACGGTTTGCAGAAAAGGAACTCAAAGAACTGATCCAAGAAGCTTCTCAAGGGGAAAAATATCCTCTTGCGAAGCTGATCAGCGAACTGGAAAGACCAGATTCATTCGAATTTCGTAAAGTTCTATTCAAAGAATTAGAAAACTCTGGCTTTAATGGAGACAAATCCGTAACGATCGGATTTACAGGAACTCCTGGAGCAGGAAAATCCTCTCTATTAGGAGAGATCTCCACAAACTTCTTACAATCAGTCCCAGACAAAAAAATGGCAGTAGTTGCCATTGACCCCTCCAGTCATATCAGCGGTGGATCTTTATTAGGAGATAGAACTAGACTTTCTTTACCAGTCAGAGAAAAGAGGATATTTTTCAGATCTCAGCCAAGTCAATTGGAGTTAGGAGGATTAAATCCTTACACGTATCATGTGATCCGATTACTGCGTTGTTTTTTCGATTTTATATTCGTGGAAACAGTAGGGATCGGTCAAAACGAAATAGAAGTCTCCAAACTTGCAGATCTTTCCTTTTTAGTCATGGTCCCTTTGGGAGGAGACCAAATCCAATTCATGAAAAGTGGGATCATGGAAGTCCCTGACGCATTCATATTAAACAAATGTGATGAAGAAAATCTAGCCAGAGCAAGTTACCATACACTTTCCACTACACTCGAGTTTTTAAGAGATATTACCCCAGGAGGAAGTATCCCCCCTATTTTCCTAACCAGTGTAAAAACGAAAAAAGGGATCCAAGAACTATTAGATTTTGTTTTGAAAAGTAAACCTCATATTAAAAGATCTGCGGAAACCAAGGTTCAAATCGAAAAATGGATCAAAACTGAGTATGGAAATTTTGGACTTAAGGTTTTAGCCCAAACTCATTTCGATCCAAAAAGTTCTTTCGAAGAAGTAGAAACTTTTACTAAGACCGAAATCGAAAAAAAATATCAATAAGGATACTTATCCAGTTATGCCAGCAATTTTTAACTCACTGTTCATTAGTATCCTACTCATCTCTTCTTCCCTTACAAACCAAATTTTATCTGGTTTTTCCAGGCACTTGGCATGGTTTGGTTTTGGATTAGGGATTGGCTTCCTTTCATACTTTTTCTATAAAAACAAAATAAAAGATCAATCTAAGAAAGAATTAATATCGCAAACTTCAATTTCCGCGTTAACCGGAATGTACGTTGCATTTTATTTTTTCTCTCCAACGGCATACGGGAACTTATTTGCAAACTTTAAAATTTTTTATATTCTCGTTTTACTTTCTATTTCTATTGGAGTTTCTTATTATAAGACAAAGAAAGTCTCAGATATCTGGAAAAACTTTTCTAAGCTGGGGTTTTTGACTTTATTCTTATTACTATTTGCAATACCAACTTCAGTATCTAGACTTTTCTCCAGCGACGATTCCAATGGAGCTAAGTTAATTCCTTTCAGCTTAGAAAAAGACGGGAATCTAGATCTTTCTGAATTTTATATAAATCCTCCTATCATACCAGCGTCAGAATGGGCTAAGGACAAAAAAACTCTCTTGCTACCTTCTCAGCTTCCTTCTGGGGATTATGTAAAACATCCTTTCTTTCTTACTGCTTATGAAGGTAAATTATTGAGTGCCTTTCCCTTACTGCCTGGTTTATACAATTCAGTTGTTTATTTTTCTTTAAAATTGATCGGAGTAGAGATTACTATCCCGGATACGATCGATCTTTCCGGTCCTGGCCCTAAAATACACTCAATCAAAGATTTTTTCTATTTAGAAAAATTCTCTTCTTCGCTTCTTTTTGCGATCACTTCCATTTTACTTTTTAGTACAATTTCCAAAATCGCTTCTGCAAGAACCTCATTACTGATCACTCTTCTTTATTCTTTCGGGACAACACATTTTTCGAATACGTCCCAAACTTTATGGCAACATGGATTCGTAGAATTACTGATTGTTATTAGTATCTTTCTTTTTCTTTCTAAAGATATTTTAACTCCTGTAAAAACATTACTTCTTGGAATAATATTAGGCACCTTCTTCTTCGTAAGACCTCCTTCCATCATAATCGCAGGACTTCTTGGCCTAGTATTTTTGTGGAGACTTCGTACCCTTCCGGCAAAGAACAAGATCAATCTTGTTCTTATCTCTGCAGCGGGAGCATTCTTACCTTTATGTTCTTTAGGGCTCTTGAACTATCTAGAATACGGACAAATAATGGGTGGATATTATCTCATGGAGAAATCTTTCGCGCTTACAGGAATGACCGATCGATTTACTGGAGACCTATGGGAAGGAGTTGGAGGATTATTGATCAGCCCAGGATTCGGCCTATTCATATTCTCTCCTTTCGTATTATTATCTTTTTTCGGACTTTTCCGAGCACGAAACAAAATCGGATTTTTGATCTTTCCTACATTCCTTTCTACTCTTGTCTATCTGTACATCTATGGAAAACATTTTGTATGGTGGGGAGGAGTGTCCTATGCGACTAGATTCTTAAGCGATCTTATGCCTTTCTTTTCAATCCTACTTCTGCCTGCATTAACGATCTCTTATAAAAGAACTTTCTTAAAATTTCTGCTCATATTATTCTCTGTAATTTCAATTTGGGCACATACAT
This sequence comes from Leptospira koniambonensis, assembly GCF_004769555.1. Classification (NCBI taxonomy): domain Bacteria; kingdom Pseudomonadati; phylum Spirochaetota; class Leptospiria; order Leptospirales; family Leptospiraceae; genus Leptospira; species Leptospira koniambonensis. The sequence continues at coordinate 217,983 of NZ_RQFY01000007.1, forward strand.
CTGCTATGTATTCAGATGCACCTTTTAGGGAATGGGCAGCCTGCAAAAGATTACCAATCCGAGAAAAGGCCTGGAGATGGGAAAGAGTCCCCTACACAATGCCCTTCAGAGCATACTATCCTTATATAACAGGAGAACTTGATATAGAACCGATTAATGAGTGTCAATTAGGAGAAGCTGCGGGATCGATAGAGAACAGAAATGCTTTCAAATTTGATAATAATTCGGTTTTATTAGGCTCTGAAAAGATCTTTCAAGATACAACGGCATATTTTAGATCGGGACATTATTGTGCCCGGGTCTTTTCAGAAGTTGAAAAAGAAAAGAATCCTTCTGATGAAAATATGCAGATCTTGATCTCTCAAAAAGACAAGATATTCTTAGATCAAAATTTGAGTTCGGGGCTTCTGAAAAAAAATAAATTTGAATTCGATATCACAAAATCGGGCAAAACTAAAATTTCCATTCTCAAAAAAGGAACAGACCCGATCATATTCGCAGGCCTAACCCTTACAAAGGGAAATTGCGAATGATATTGTAGTTTCTTAAAGAATGGAAAAGAGGCGAAATAGATGAGATCTATATTTAAAAAAAGAAATCTTCTAGGATTTTTATCCTTACTTCTCTTCTGCACTCTTCTTATCAAATCTACAAAGCCTGAAGTATCCCTTACTTACGATTCCAGAACTAAATCTATTCAAACTCATGCATTGATCCATTCACATTTTGGATCAGAAGAACTTCCCTACCCTGCAAAGTCCATTGATCCAAAAGAAGAATTCCTTCCAATGCCTGCGAATAATTATACAAAATTAGGAGAATCTACTATATCCGTTTTCCCAATTTTACTCGCAACACTTGCGACTCCTTTTTATTATTTAGCAGGAAACCAAGGATTACCTTATTTCAATTTACTCGGAGTATTTATATTCCTTTGGATCTTAAGAAAATTTTGGAAAGCATCTAATACCTTTATCGCCCTCGCCTTTTTTGGATCTTATCTTCCCATCTTGATGATGGAATTTGCAGAACATACATTATTCGTAGCGATCTTGCTCGCAAGTCTTACATTCTTATATAAAAGAAATGGGATTTACGCAGGAATTTTTGCAGGTTTATCCATATGGTTCAGACACGAGGGAATTGTATTCGCAGGTTGTATTCTATTTGCATCTTGGATCTCAGAAGGATTTCCTCCATTCAGTAAAAATGTAAAATTGAAGAAGTCTCAATCTTTCAGGTTTGGTCTTGGATTTGCGTTTATATTTTTAGTTTTCGTAATATTCAATTATCTTCGTTATTCTTCCTTACTAGGACCAAGATTCCACGCAAATTATGGAGAAACCGGAGTAGGCTTTACTGATAAAATCCAATGGGCGATCGGGTTCCTATTTCTGAATAAGATAGATGAAACTGTTAGGATAGGATTTTTTACTTACATACCATTCGCTTTAATCGGTTTAGGTATTCTTCTTTATAATATCCGCAAAATTTCTGTGAGAAAAAAAACAATCGTTCTCGGAGCGGTGTTCTTTCTTTTTACTATTCCATTCTTAGCACCAAACTATGGATTCTGGGAATGGGGGCCTAGATATTTAAGTGCAGGAATTCCTCCCGTGACTTTGGTTCTATATTGGTTCTGGAATTATTTTGCAAGAAAGAAGAATAATCTCTTCCAAAAGTCTGGGTTTGGAGTTCTAATTGCGATCCCTGTGATCATGACATTTATTGGAATAAGCTTTTTAAACCAGTCCAGAAAACAACTTCTGAAAACATATACTTTATTCCATGAATTAAAAGCAGATACACTCGTATTCCATGATTTTTCCGTAATGTACTTCATCGGAAATGATTATTTATCTAAGAATGTTCTATGCGTTCCTAAGGAAGGATCTCTTTCTCCATTATTGGAAACAATCTCTCAAAAAGAAAAAGGAAAAAGGATCGCACTCATCCAGATCAAAGAAGAATTGATCACTCCTGAAAAATTAGAAAAAACCAGACAAAGCCCTGTTTTCGACATCATGCTCAAAACAGAACCTTGGAAAAGTAAAAACATCTCTTCTAAAATTTCAGAAAATTATCCAAATGTACAAAGAATAGATTCTCCTTATTTCGATATATGGGTAGGAGATTTCGGATCTTCTTCCAAATTATAATAAATTATTGATTGATAAAGACGGATTTTTTTGTCCAATCATTGGATGAAATTTCCGTCTAGTTTATTCCTATTTAGTATTTTACTATTGTTCTCTTTCAGTCCTTCTTTTTCAGAAGAGATCAAATTTGTTCATCCAACAAATGCGGTTGGCGGAACATTCTCTGGGATTAAAAAAAGAGCAGAACTTCCCTCCCCTACTGTTTCCGGTTCAGGTTTAAAAGCAGTAGCAATCGTTGGAGAAGTAGATGGAAACGAAGGCCCAAAAACCAGAGAATATGTAAATAATATCAAGGGCCTTGTGAAAGTTTTAAAAGACAGAGGAGTTTCTGTATTTGAATTTTATCCTCCTAATAACCCTTGGTCAGGAATTAAAGAAGCATCACAAAATGCGAATATAGTTTTATATGCAGGACATGGTGTCGGAACTAATTTGGACCAACCACCTTACGACCAAAGATCAGTGGGTGGTTTTTATCTAGGAAAAGAATTCGTTTCGAATGAACAAATTTCTTCAGGACTAAAACCTGCACCTGGAGCTATTGTTTTGTTTTTAGGCGCTTGTTTTACTGCGGGGAATATGGCCTATGATATGGGAGTGATCCGGGACGAAGAAACCAAAAAAAGGATCTCTATGTATTCTTCTCCTTTTCTGGAGACTGGATTTAAAGGTTATTATGCTACCTGGGCACCTTGGACAGCTCAAACAATTCTAGCATTATTATTTACTAATAAAAACTATGGAGATGTTTATTTCAGCCAAACAAATCCTCAAGAAGTAACTAAAATTTCTCATCCAACTTCTTCGAAATCTTCTTTGTATTATCATACTAGACCTCCCGCTTCTAAACCTGTTTATGATTATGCATTTGCAGGAGATCCTTCTAATGTTTTGAGATCCGAAAATTCAAATACAGACACTGAAACTAAAATTACGGAAGAAGAAAGGCTAAAACAAAATCGTATCTTGATCGCAAGCCTTTACGATAAGAATGAAAACAAATCCTTAGAGTCTCTCGAAAAAGGTGCAGATCCAAATGCAGATTATTTAGGTTGGAAGCCGATCCATCTTGCGATTGTATTCGATCTTCCGAATGTAGTGAAAGAACTTGTTCGCAAAAAAGCTTCTATCAATGTTCAAGCAGAAGGTTACACTCCTTTATCCATGGCACTTGCTTATGAGCGTAAAGAGATTGCCGAGTTTTTGGAGAAAGAAGGCGGGACCAGAAGCAGGGCTGCATCTAAGAAACCGAATATTCCGGGTTTAAAAAAGTAGAAGGTCCTACATCTTATATTATGCGAAGAATCCTGCCTTTTTGCGGGGAAATCCATTTAATGAGACCATAATCGCCTATAAATCTCAAATTTCCCCTCACATTTTTTGCAACCTACCATCCCAAAATGGCTCCTATCATTTAGAAAAAAAGGGAGCCCTCCATGGCAATCATTCTAAGTTTTTTTGCGGCACACTGGATTTTAGCCGCTTTCGTTCAATCGTTCTACTTACATCGTTATTCTGCACACCAGATGTTCAAACTGAACCGTTTCTGGGAAAAGTTCTTCTATTTCTTTACTTTTGTTGTGCAAGGTTCTTCTTTCCTTAACCCAAGAGCGTATGCAATTCTTCACAGAAGACACCACGCTTACAGTGATACAGAAAAAGATCCACATTCTCCTGTAGCTTCTAAAGGGTTTTTAGATATGATGTGGACCACCGCAGTCGTTTACGAAAACATTCTAGATCGTAAAGAAGTGGTAGAAAAGGAATTCAAAGGAAATTATCCAGAGATCCCTTGGTTCGATCGTTTTGCTGATTCTTGGTATATTCGTTTGTTCTTCGGAACTGGTTATACTCTTTTCTATATGGCATTCGTTCCTGCAGATGCAGTTTGGTTATATGCTTTATTACCGATCCATTATCTAATGGGACCAACTCATGGTGCAGTTGTAAACTGGTGTGGACATATGTATGGTTACCGCAACCACGCAAAAAATCCTGATAATTCTAAGAACACGCTTCCAGTTGATTTCTTGATCATGGGAGAATTGTACCAAAACAATCACCATGCTCACCCGAACTCTCCAAACTTCGCATTCCGTTGGTTTGAGCTAGATCTTACGTATCAAGTGATGAAGGTACTACATTTTATGGGAATCATCACCATCCAGAGAGCAGTGTGGACCGAAAAAGGAAGAAAAGAACTTTCTGGTACGGCACCTTCTCCTTTAGCTGATGTAGCTTAAGATTTTTTAACTTAGTGAGTTTTTGTAAGCCGCTTGGAAACAGGCGGCTTTTTTTATTCTTCTCGGATCCTGTCCAAGTCACCTCTCATCTCTTTGTCGTATTCTTCCATTAAGAGAGGATAAAATTCCGGGCTTAATTCAATTTTACCGTTCAATACTAGTTGGAATAAGGAACGGACCAATTCTTCTTTTTCAAAGCCTGTGCAGATCCACTCCAGAAGTTCCAATGCCAGGTCCAATCTACCTTCTACCTGGATTGTTTTGCGGAAGATGTCCAAGACTTCTTTTTCTTTTCCTGCTTCCAGGAAACTCCTGAGTTCCACTGGCATACTTTGTAGTAGAAGTTGCTTTTTTGCATTCGGGGTAAAAAGGAATTCTGGCTGGCCTTCCGGCAGATGTGAATGAATTGCCTTGTTTATTTCTTCTTTAGAATGCCCTAAGGAAACTAGGGTCCGACCGAGGACCTCTCCTAATACGAAGTCCTCTAAAGGGTGAAACGGAAATCCCTGCTTTTTAGGTTCCTGATCTTCCATCTTGTTAGGGTCCGGAACAGTTGGTCTGCGGTCAAGTGTTAGGAGGCGCAGAGTTTTAATAAGTCGCAGCGTTTATTCTCACGCAGAGCCGCGGAGCCGCAAAGTTTTAGGACCGCTGATTCAAAATTTCTGTGTCTTCATTACCAACTAACTGCTTATTAGGCGGAACATTTTTGTAACCTGAATTTCACGAAACCTTAGTACGAATGGGATCTTCCCAGTGTAAGTTTTGGGTCTCTTTTTTAAAGAAGAGAAAAGGCTAAAAATACAAAGCGCGCCTTCCCGATCTAGGGAGATTCCATTTCCGGAACAATTTATGAGCTTTAGACAAAAAATTTTTCTCATCCTGGGAGCAAGTCAGCTTCTATTAGTACTTATTCTTGCGATCACATTCATCCAAATGATCGACCAAGTTAAAAATGAACCTCAGGACAAAAGAGCATTAGACCGCTCCCTGGAGTTCAGAAAGGAACTCAAACATAAGGAAGAAGTTATCCGACTTCTTCTCAAAGAAATAGAAAGAAACCAAAAGACTCTTTCTATTTTAGAAAACGGTTTGGGGAACAGAGGTATACTTCAAGGAAATCTTGAATATATCAAAGGGATCATGACACAATATGGCCTCTCTATCTTTGAGATACACGATAAGACTGGGCATGTTTATTTTAGATTTCATAGACCTGCCGATTACGGAGATGATAAGTCAGGGCAGAAGATCGTACAAGAAGCTCTGCAAGGCAGGATCGCTTCTACCCTAGAGATCGGTCATAGCGGTCTTGGGCTTAGGGTCACAGCCCCACTTAAGAACGGTGGGATCATGATGGTCGGCCAAGTGGTGGATGATAAATTTATCCAAACAATCACAGGTTCAGAAGATGTTCATCTTGCCATTTATGAAAAAGATAAGTTGATCTCCTTCTCAGATGCAACCATCTCCAAATATTTGGGAGATAGAAAACCTAAGGATCTTTCAGGAATTTCCAGATTCACTTTAGAAGGAAGGCATTATTATCTCACTCAAGTACCTTATGAAAACCAAGGATTAAGTAATCTTAAACTAGATTTCGTTCTTTTGATTGATGAGACTGAACTTTACGAATCTACCAGAAATCTTTGGCTCTATTGTGGACTGATCGCTCTTGCAGTATTCGGAGGGATCTTATTCGCATCTTATAGATTCTCCAGAGATATCATCGATGCAGTTAAGGCCCTCAACTTTGCAATGCAGAATCCTAACGAGGACGAATCCAAAATTGTGGATTTAAATCGTTCAGATGAATTGGGAGAAATGGCAGAAGTATTCATCGAAATGAAGAAGGATCTCTTAGACCACCAAATGTTCTTAGAAAAGAAGGTAGAGGAGAAGACCAAAGAATTGCAGGAAACTTTGGATGATCTTCGTGCTTTGAAAGAAAAGCAAGACGGAGACTATTATCTGACTTCCCTACTTCTTCGCCCACTTGCTACTACTAAATATGAAAGTCCTAATACTAAGATCAGCGGTATCTTAAGACAAAAGAAAACCTTTGTATTTAGAAAGAAAGAGGCAGATATCGGCGGAGACCTAGTTTCTATTAGCGAGATCACATTATACGGTAAAAAATATCTGAGCGTTATGAACTCAGACGCAATGGGTAAATCCATACAAGGTGCGGGTGGCGCACTCGTAATGGGAACCGTATTCAAGGCAATCGTAACAAGGACTCAACTTTCCAGAAGTAACCAAAAGAAAACTCCTGAAAAATGGCTGAAAGACTGTTATACGGAATTACAAAACGTATTCGTTACATTCGACGGAACAATGCTTGTTTCTGCCCTACTCTGTCTTCTGGATGAAGAAACAGGAGCATTATATTCTATTAATGCAGAACATCCTAATATGGTTCTGTATAGAGATGCAAAAGCAGGTTTCTTGGATTCTGATTTCCCTATTCGTAAACTTGGTTTTTCTGAGAATACAACAGAACCTTTAGTAAGAGTCGATAAACTGGAAGCAGGAGACAAAATTTTCTTAGGATCTGACGGAAGAGATGATATTCTACTTTATGATCCTAATTCTTCTGAACCTGTGATGAACGAGGACGAGTTCTTATTCTTAAGATTTGTAGAACTTTCTGGCGGGAATCTGGAAGATCTAGAAAGATTGATCAGTGCAGCTGGAGAAATTTCAGATGATCTAAGTCTTTTGAGCATAGGTTATAAAGAAGCAGAAGTTTCTTCTTCTCGCACAAAAGCGATTTCGGAAGAATATAACAGACTTCTACAAATTGGTATCAAAGAATATAAAAAAGGAAATACCGAAAAGACCAAGGAAGTTTTTGCACAAGCATTAGAGATAGATGATTCTGATCCTGCTCTTTACAAACAAATGGCAAGGATCTGTATCAACGCAAAAGAATTCGAAGAAGGTGCAAACTATACAGAGGCTTATCTTTCCAAGATCCCATTCGATAACGAGTATATCTTCTATCTTTCCTATTGCCTTAGAAAGACCAAAGATTATTGGAAGTCTTTGGAATTCGCTGAAAAACTCAGATCCAGAGAACCCGAAAATATTAGAAACCTGAAACATTTGGTGGCTCTATACAGACTTACAGGAAATCGAATGAAGTTCAGAGCTACTATGTCCGTTCTGAAATTGATCCTGGCGGACTCGGATCCTAAGGCAAATAATTCTTCGGAACCCGCATTGGTTTGATTTTTTTCGTTTTCTGGGAGACCTAGATCCGTCCAAATTGGTAATCCATGTCGGCGGAAAAGCGAAAAAAGATCGAATCTGTTCTGGTAGTTATCAAAAGAACAAAGTATGAATTAGATCTGGAGAGTTATGGCTCTCTGGATGAATTCAGAAGAGTAGCAGAGATCCAAAACGATTCCTTCTCTAGGATCTACAATTCCCATCTTAGACAGATCCAAAGCAGAGAAGAATTAAAACTTACTTTCCCGAATGGAAAGTTCATCTTCCGAGAAGAATTAGAAAATATAGATATAGCGATCTATGATTTAGTGATAGCGTTAGGTGGAGATAACCATTTCACCTATGTCGCACATCATGCCTTAGACAATCTAGTTCTGGGTTGTAACTCTGATCCTGAAACTTCTGTAGGTGCCCTTCTATCCTTTCATACCTCCGATATTTCAAAGGCAGTTTCTCAAAATTGGGAAAATATCCTAATAGAAGAATGGCCCAGGATCAATGTTAGGATCGAATACCCGAATGGAAAAGCGATTGAGACATTCCAAGGGATCAGCGAAATTTCTATCCGCAATAATAGTCCTGATCTAACGAGCCGATTTCTAATCTCTCATGAGAATGTCTCGGAAGAACAGAAATGTTCAGGCCTTCTGGTATATACCGGAGCGGGTTCTACCGGTTGGGTTATGTCTTGCGAAAATAAAGACGTAAGCTTTGACAAGCAGGAGCCATATTTCAAAGTGTACTGTAGAGAGTTGCGTAAGAAGGAAAGTTTCCAGTACAAGCTGGATCACTTCACAGTTCGCAAGTCTTTCCGTCTAATATCCGAAATGCGCGGGGGGATCTCAATCGATTCCTTGGCGGAACGTATTTACGATTTCCCTCCCGGGGCCAAAGCGGACTTTTCCGTTTCTCCGGAAAGATTGCGGGTGGTGGTGCAAAAAAATGGATAGTTTGAAAATTCTAGAACAGGATGCTGGTAAAGAGATCAGAGTATATTTGGTTTCCGGCAGACTAGACGAATCCACCTTCCCTTTATTTAAGGAAAAAGTATTGGATGTAAGTCATGCAAACAATACTGTTCTAAACTTATCTGATCTTAAATATGTTTCTAGTTCTGGAATTCGCGCAATCTTCGAATTAAAGAACAGACTTACAAGCGAAGGCAAAAAACTTCTTCTTACAGAAGCTGGAGAAAAGGTAATACAGATCTTCAATTTATTAGGCCTTTGGAAACCTTTCGCTCATTTCGAAAAAGAAGAAGACGCAATCGCTGCTTGTCTTAAAAACTAAGCTTTTTTAAATCCAGCTCGTTAGATCGAGACTTTCGATCTATACTTTAAATTTTCCTTAAAGAATAGTCCAAACTTTTTCGCCTAAGTTAGGCAGTACACAATATTTACATAATATATTAAAATAAATTGACTAATCCGGCAAGGGGAAAACTATCATCCACTCGATAGGTACTTGTAAAAATGAAAAAGTCTATTATCTGGACGTTTATTATAATTTCTTTATTATTCAGCACGATCATAAGCGCTCAGCCTGCTCCTTACAAATTAACCAATCCTATTTTAATTCGCCCATTTGGTGATTCAATTACCTACGGGATCGGATTTACGAACGATTGGCAATGTCCAATGTATGAAATCTTCCAATATGTATGTATGCCTCCTGGAACAAAAGGTGGTGGGTATCGTGGATGGATGACTCTACTTTCGTTAAACGGAGACGGTATCGTTTTCACTACAGAAGGTTATCAAAGCGGAGGATCTTATTTTCAGCAATGGCTCACGAATACTCAAACCCATGATGGTTATCCTGGATGGACAGTCGAAGATTTAACACCAATTGCCGCTAGGGCCAGTTTTGCTAACATTACTTTGGTGCATGCTGGAACAAACGATATGTGGCCAATTTTAGAAATTCAAAATCCAACTGATGCTCAAATCAATCAACTTGCTACAACTACCGGTCAAAATTTATTCAATATGTTGCAGACCTTGCTGAACAGCAATCCAAAGACATATATTTTCGTTGCCCAGATCATCAAGACAGCTCCTCCTTTGGTCGGTTACGAAACTGTTAATAAAGTAATTTTTAAATATAATAACTATATCGCGAGCAATTGGATCAATCTCCCTCCTGCCAGTAGAGCAAGAATGACTCTTGTAGACATGCACAGTACGCTGCAACCTGGGCAAGATTATTCTAATGACGGGATCCATCCTAGTGCAAATGGATATTTGAAAATAGCATGCTCATGGATCCGTGCAATCAAAGCCCAACCTGCGAATCAAGAGAGCCCTTGCGACGGCATTACAACGGGAAAAACTGAAAAACAATTAACGCCTTCCCAAGAAGAGATCAAACAGATGACTCCTCCAAAAGAAATATTACAGCAGCTATTAAAAGGAAAGTCTGGGATGAAGAAGGGAAACTAAGCCCTTCTAATCGCGACCACTCCCGGTCTAGGAATATCTCCCTTCGTTCTGGCAGGCCAGCGGCTTGTAGGAACATCATAATCCCTGGTGTCTTCTCCTGGATGCTGCACAGACAAAAATAGGTATTCTTCGTCAGGTGTAAACCATGGACCTGTAAGTTCAGCACCTATCGGAGCAGAAGCAAATTGGAAGGCTTTTCCTGCATCTTCTCCGCTTGTAGGAATAAAGAACATACCATTATTCCCGAATTTTTTGAAGATGGATTTTCCGAGTAAACGAGTTGTCATATCGGTAACCATCCAAAGATTTCCAGAAGAATCAAAAGCCAAATTATCTGGAGAAGAAAATCCACTCTTCCCTCCCCCGGCAACAAACACTTCAAACTCGAAACGAACTGAATCGGCGTCAGAATTTTCTTCTTTGATACGAACTATTTGTCCGTAAAAATTTCCATGAGAATCATTATTTGTAAAAGATACAAAAACAGATTTATCTAATGGATGGACTTCTAGATCTTCTGGCCTATCCATTGGAGTTCCACCTGCAGTTTTTGCGGCATCTCTACATGATACCAGAACATCTGCTTGGGTCTTGAATTTAATACTCCCTTCTTTATCTTTTGCGTTTTTGAGATTTGGATTTTTTTCCAGATCTAATGGAACCCATACACATTTTTCGAAATTACCTACGTATAGGGTTCCTTCATCTAAAAGTTCGGAGTTTAATTTTCCTTTTTTAGGATCATAATTTTTCTCGGAGACAAACTTATAAACGCATTGGTCCTTAGAATCATCTCCCATATACACCACTAATTTTCCGGACGGAGAAACAGTTAATGCAGCATTCTCATGAGAGAATCTTCCAAGTGCAGTATGTTTTACTGGAATGGAAGAAGGATCAAAAGGATCGACTTCTATGATCCAACCGTACTCTTTTGGATCTTCCAGTTTACAATCTTCGACAACCATTTCGTAGTTTTCTTCGCAGGAGAGTACAGTGTTCCACAATGTTTGTCCTCCGGAACAGTTCGCAAATGTTCCATGCACCTTTGTTTTACCTGAAATTGTTTCAGAGCCGGCAACTGGCCCTTTCAGTTGGAATTCCGACCTTCCGTTTATCCTTCTTCCGTATTTAGATTCTGGATCTAATACCCAAGTCCCTTTGGATTTGCGTAGTCCAATGATAGATCCGCCCAATGAATACAAATATTTTTCGATCTGTTCAGGAGTTCTATTATTTGGACCTTTTTGGTTATAATCATAACCGGTTACATAATATTCTAATTCGTTTAAGTATTCGTGATTTGTCCAAAGAAGTGCAGAGTTTGGATCATTCGGAAATTGGAAGAAGCAGTTAAAATCAGCAGCATAACCGAAAGTATCTCCTTTAGAGTTTATCTTATCTCCATACACTGCGATCAAATCGTATGTAAAACCAGCAGCTAAGATCAGTTCATCGTTTGTATTTGGCCTTAGAGGTTTAAAATTACTTCCTGGAATTTTGGAAGAGATTTCCTTTTTCGTTTTTGGAGAAGAAGGATGTGAAGAATGTACTTTATTAGAAGGTTTATTTGCGGGCTCCGAAAACAGATCTAAGGTCCGGGCCGCAGTCACAGCCAACATCCCCTTTCCCATATATTTCAAAAAGTCGGATCTAGATACCTTCATATCCTAAGAATACTGAACCTAACTCTCTAGACCATTCGTTTTTTCTTCCTACAGAAAAAGGAAACTTGGTTGTAATAATCCCTGTCGAAAAAGATCATAAAGCTTGAGAATGAAAACGAACTCTACCCCATTCTATAAGATCCTTTTTATCATGGGCTGGATTTCTCTTGCGTTCTTTCTTCCTCTGTCCGTCGCAGTTTATTGGGAAAACAAAAGTTTAGAATCGATCTACAAAAATTTATCTCTTCCTGGAAACAAAGAGTTCGGGGTTTTGGTAGAGAATACAAAACTCAGTAAGTTAGGCAGAACTGTAAATGTGTACACCTATTTAGTACCAGACGAACAAGGTAAAAAACACGAGGTCACAGAAGAGGTAGACCAAACCACAAACCGAAGAATGAGAGTGGGAGATACAGTCCAAGTCCGCACTTTAGTCTGGAATAGTTTCGGAAAAACAAAGATCCTAGGCAGGATCGTAGGGAATACTGCCCCACCTCCCGGTTTCGGCTTTATGCAGGAATTTTTTATATTCGGGATTTTGTTCTCTTTCGGACTAGTATTGGTCAGTCTTTATTTCAGAACGTTTAAGGCTGAGGTAGAGTAGTAGTATTAAAGGCGCTGTCCTTTTTAAAGATCAACTGCACCTGATAAGGCTCTTGTATATATCTGGCAGGATTCATCTCATACGAAATAAAGCAGTAATACTTTTCGTAGACAATCACGAACATAAAATCTTTAAATTTTAAATACTGCATTTGTTTTCTGATCCCTCGCACCCAAATGGAATCTTCAAACACACGCTCATATCGTACTGAGGTCGCGTTTACTTTTTTAAGTTCTTCCGGAGTCATTTTTTCCGGATCTCTTTTTCTCAACTCAAGTTTTAAGGAACGGATCAAGTTGTATTCCAACTTCTCTTTTTCCAAAACATCTAAGTTGGGAAGAGTTTTAAAATAATATTCGTAATATTCCTTATCTAAAGACCTGCCGTCCTTATGCACTTCGCCTTCGTCCTCAGAGGACGGTTTGCCCTTGCTCGGTTCTTGAGAATGTAAACCGGCAGAGGTAAGTAAAATCAGCGCTATTAAAATCGGGAAAATCGGTGTCCGCATACCGGTACCATTAAAGATATCGGTACGATCCCCAATTTCCCCCCTTTTTTTTCGATATTAATCCGAGGAAAGATCTTCCAACAAGTCCCTTTGACGGCGTATCAAATCACTCAATTCGTCCTCTCCGATCAACTTGGCACCTAACAATGCCAGATCGTACACAGAACGAGCCAATTTTTCCGCCTTCTCCGGATGTACACCTTTAGAAAGACCTAGAATGTTTTTGACCAATTTAGATTTGCGATTCAGAAGAAGAGTATGATTCTTCAGGAAATCCCCTGGTTTTTGTCCATACATCTGGCCCATCTCCGCTAAACGTCTTAGATGTTCCGGCAATAGAATTACAGAAGGAATATCTTCAGACTTCAATGCCTCTGTTTTGATCTCCACACCTTCTCTCGCAATTGCCTTAGCGAAAATTTCCTTAAGCCTATCTTCAGTAGTTTTGTTATCTTGGTCTGCAAGATCAGGACTTGCATCCTTATCCAAAACCTGATCTGCAAGTTCTGAATCTACTCTTTGGAATTTCAGATCTGGATTTTTGCCTTCTAAAAATTGAAGGAAATGATTATCAATGCGAGAATCTACAAGTAAAGCTTCCAGTCCTTGAGATTTGAGAAGATCCATATACACGGAAGAAAGTTCTGCTTCTCCTGCATAATATACTTTGCCTGAGTTCTTCTCTTTATTTCTTTCCAAATATTCTTCTAATTTCGTTAAATCACCGTTAGATGATCGGAAGAAGATCAAACTTTTTGCTGACTCATAAAATTTCTCGTCAGTCATCATTCCATATTTAACAAATAATGAGATCTCGTCCCAGTTCTTGCGGAATTCATCCGGATTTTTGGTCCATTCTTCCAGCAATTTGTCTGAAACTTTTTTAACGATATGAGAAGAGATCTTTTTTACTAAAGGATCATTTTGGAGATACGATCTGGAAACGTTCAAAGGAAGATCCGGAATATCAAGAGTTCCTTGTAGAACAGTTAAAAATTGAGGAACCAACTCTTTTGCTTCGTCAGAGACAAACACATGATTACAATAAAGTTTGATCCCCATTCGATTTGCGTCTAACTCATGTTTAAGTCTTGGGAAATAAAGGATACCTTGCAGCCTAAAAGGATAATCCACATTTAAGTGAACATGAAATAAAGGCTCTCCTGCAAAAGGAAATAGATACTGATAGAACTCATCATACTGTTCTTTTTTAACAGAAGAAGGTTGTTCACTCCATAATGGAGTTTGTTTGTTTGCCTTCTCCTCTTTTACGTAAATTGGAACAGGAAGGAAATCACAGTATTTACGAACTAATTCTTTTAGTTTCCAAGAATCCAAATATTCTCCGGAATCTCCATCTAGATACAAACTGATCTTGGTTCCTCTGTCTGATCTATCACCAGACTTTAAAGAAAACTCAGTACCCGATTCACTTTCCCAGACAACAGGGGTACTCCCCTTCTTATAAGATTTGGTTTCTATTTTAACCTTAGAAGAAACCATAAAGCTGGAATAAAATCCCAAACCGAAATGCCCGATGATCTCAGGCTTGTCCCCTTCTGATTGGTACTTTTTTACGAATTCTTCTGCACCAGAAAATGCGATCTGATTGATATAACGGTTCACCTCTTCGTTGGTCATCCCGATCCCGTTATCTTGGATAGTTAAGATCCTGGTTTCTTGGTCAAAGTCCAGATCAATCCTATAATCCGTTCCTCCCTCGAACTCTTCATTCAAGGAAATTTTCTTAAGTTTAGCAATTGCGTCGCATGCGTTAGAAATTAGCTCTCTTAAGAATATGTCTTTTTCAGAATATAACCATTTTTTAATGATAGGGAAAATATTCTCCGTTTCTACGGAAATCCTACCTTTTACTTCTTCGCTCATTCGGATTGCTCCTCTTTCAATTTATCAGACAACCAATTTGATATCCTAATCAGAGTCGTTTTGGAAGAAGGTCCCAAACTCTTATAGGTTTCAGTCAATGGAACCATGTCGGACTTCCAACCTGCAAGAAGACTTGCTTCTTCCTCAGGTAATCCCTTGGTCATCACAGAATGTTTCAAAACAAAACCTCTTTTAGAACCTATCCAGAGGTCAAGTCGTTTCAATACTGCCTCGGTTTGATACTTCTTACGCAATGTTAAAACCGTAAACGCACCTGCTCCAATAAATACAAAAGAAAGAAGAACAGAAACTAATAGAAAAGATCCTCCCTTACTTACAGTATCCTCAATCGCAATTTCCTGCTTCGGTCTAGGAGGTCCAATCTCCAAACCAGGAAAACGAAGAGCGGCAGATTCATATCTTCCAGAACCAGGATTGAAAAAAGTAAATTTCAGATCTTCTGGTTTCCAGATCCCTTCTTTTTTAGGAAGTACTGAATAATGATAAGAATGATTTAAATAAAATCCAAATTCTCCAGGACCAAGTTCTCTAAAATCTCTTTGCTGTCTTGTTTGCAAATAAGTAATCTCAGGATAACAACTAGGATCACATACACTCAATAAAGGATCTTTAATAGAAGAAAGATTTCCATTTCCTGAGATAGTTAGTTTAAACTGAAATGGCTCTCCTAAAAAAGCTGCCTTAGGATATTCCTCTAAACCTATTTTAAAATTGCCGACTGCTCCCTTAAATTCTGATGGAGAAGGAGAAGGCAAATCCTTTACAAAAATTCTGCTTGGGATCGTCTTAATACTTCTCATATGAAAGAATGACTGTTGTCTTCCTTCTAAATGGAATACTGTAGATCCTAAAGAATATTCCCCCTTTTTTAAAGGTGTAAGAATGAAAGTTTCTTTATTATAAACTGCTGTTTCGAATTCTAATCCTTCGTAAACCACTTGTTCCGGGATCAAAAGATTAATTCCAGAAAGTGCTTCACTTCTAAAATAAGGAAATTCTATAGAGCTTGAAAAATCCCGGTCAATATAAGGACGTATCGCATTTCTGTAATATAAAGTAAAAAATCCTAATATAGGCTCCCCTACCCAGACCTGATCTTTGTTTGTTCTGAAAAGAACTTTCAAGTCTCCGTCTTCAGGACCTTCTGTTTCTTCGCTAAAAAAATAACGATTCGAAAAAAATCCGGAAGATTTATTTGCAGTGGAACTTCTTGGAGAAATTTCCAAGGCCATCATTCCAGATCCTATTTTTTGTCCGTCCACTTCTACTTCTATTTCTGGAACAGAAAATCGTCCTGGTGCAGAAACTGTTAGTCTATACTTAATTAGTTTTTTGCGATATACTTTGAAGTTTATGATGGTGGTATTCTCTTCTGTGCCCCAATAAACAGCTTTGATTCCCTGCCCATTAAACTCTTTTTCTATTAAACGGACCTGCGCACCACCTTCTGTTTCTAAAATTATAAATACTGCATCTCCCAGATCCGCTCTGGTCTGGCTAAGATAAAATTTGGGACCTTGCGCAAATAAAGGAAAAGCTCCCAATAGTAAAAGAAGAAGGAAACGTTTCACCAGAACACCTCTTTGTTCCGAGAGCCTGGGCTTCTTCTTTTTACTGAATCCAAATCCATGGACTCCATGATACGGTCCAATTCGTCTTCCATTTTAGATTTGTTTTTATCTTTCTGATCTTTTCCAGAACCGGACTTGGATTGTTTGTCCGCCTTCTCTTTTCCTTTGGGACCTTGTTTAGAAACAGAAGACTTATCTTCCTTTTCCTCAGATGTACTTTCTTTATTTTCAGAACCTTCTTTCCCCTCTGAAGGAGGAAGTTTACGCAACCATTCTAAGTTCTTTTTAGCAGATTCTAAATTAGGATTTTCTTTCAGAGAACGAAGATAATGTTCTGCTGCTTTTTTACGATCTCCCAGTTTTAGATAAGAATTTCCTAAATTAAAATGAGATTGTGCTCTCAATGCGGGATCTTTTGAATCAGAGGACTTTTCAAAATGACGGATTGCCTTATCTAAATTCCCTGATTTGTATTCACAATCTCCGCGATTGAATTCCAGTCTAGGATCTTCTGGAAAATAAGGATCTGCTTCCTTATATCTCTCTAAGGAATTTTTATAATCACCTTGCTCGTAGGAGTTCCTACCCTCTTTGATCCTATTTCCTCCAGGATCTAATTCGAATGAATAAATATCTCTTCCCCAAAATGAAAAAAGAAGTAGGAGCGCAGGAGCAATTTTTTTAGAAAGTTTTACCAAAAATTTCCCCCAGAACTCTAATACAAAAAAATCAAACAACAAAAGTAAAAGTGCAGGAATTAAAAACTTTTTAGCGCCTTCTGCCCTTCTTAAATTTCTAATTCTCTGTCCTGTGTTTTTTTCCATGGAACTGATCCAGGATTTTACATCACTAGTCTCAGGGCTTTCCGAATCTAAAGATAAAAATCTACCCTCATTTGCAGATGCCAGTTCTTTTAAAAATCCAGGATTGGATTTAGATACAATAACACCTGGAGAATTTTCATAAGGAACCAAAGATCCATCCTTGGTCAAAAATCCGTATACTTTGGATCCATCTTCAGAATATCCTATAGGCCCTCCTGTTGGAGTTCCTACAGACCAAACCCAAACCTCAGCGGGAAATTTTACAATACCAGGAGAATCCATATCCTCTCCGTCAGAAATTAAAACTAAGATCCGATTTCGTAAAACCTGATTAGAATTCAAAACTTCTTCTGCCTTTTTAAACGCAGACTTCAAATCAGTTCCTCGATCTCCTACTATATCTACGTCCAAACCTCTCACATACTCGGAAAATGCGCGGGCATCTGAAGTCATTGGACAATACACAAATGGAGAAGCAGCAAAAACGATCATACCAAATCTGTTCCCATTCAGTTGAGGAAGAAGTCTTAAGATTGTTTCTTTTGCTCTTATGATTCGAGAAGGACGAGTATCCACAGATTGCATTGAAAGACTTACATCCACCAAGAATAGAAAATCCACACCCCTGGAGACTTCCTCTTCCTTAGACTTAGTGGATTCAGTTCTTTGGTATGCAAAATAAGAAAGATAAAATACAGAGGCAAGCAGCAAGATCCTTGCGAGAACTATATAAAAAGGAGGAACCTTGGATTCTCTTTGCAAGCCCGGATAGGATTTTTTCCAGCGGCTCCAATAAAAATAAAAAGCAAGCTTAAACAAAGAATAAGCAAAGAATATGAGTCCGAGTGAGATCCAAAAAGATTCTAAAAAAGTTTCGCTCATACGTAATACCGAAACACCCAAGATCTTAAGAGCAGATCCAAACCCAATAATGCAAGTGCATAGGTCAGAAAAATTAAGGATTCCGATTCTCTTACTTCTTCAGGAGGAAGGATCAAGAGGTCTTTTTCCAGAGAATCGATAGAAGCTAAAACTTCTCGGAGCTCACTGATATCTTCTGCCCTATAAAATACTCCTCCAGTTCTTTTGGAAAGTATATCCAAAATTTCGAAATTCACCTCATAAGATTGGTCTTCTTTCCCAATACCAATGGAATAAATTTTAACTCCTACACCTTTTGCGATCTCTGTTGCTGTCACAGGATCTATACGACCAGTATTCGAAGCACCATCCGTTATGAGCACTATCACCTTGGATTTTGCAGGAGACCTCCGTAATCTATAACAGGAAAGAATGAGTGCATCACCTATAGCAGTTCCTTGTTCTGGAACTGTTTCTTCTTCTGCTTGGCTTAATATTTCTTCTAATACTTCTCTATCGCTTGTCAAAGGAGATTGCAGATAGGCTCCTCCTGCAAATACTACTAATCCTAAACGATCATTTTCTCTTTTTCTAATAAACTCTTTGAGTAATTTTTTAGAAACTCCTAAACGTGTCTCAGGTAAGAAATCCCTACTTTTAGACATGGAACCGGATACATCCAATGCAAGAATGATATCCACTCCCTTAGTCTCATCCGGAAGAAATCTATATCTTTTCCCAGGACCTGCAACTGCGATCACGAATAATGTTAACGCAATCGGACGAACTAAAGGAGCAATTGAAGATAAAAATTGTTTTAAGTAGAATGTTTGAGCGTGAACCTTGCCAGGGATCCTAAGTTCTATTCCAAGGGCTGGTTCATTCTTCCAATAAGAATAAAATGTCCAAGCCCAGATAGGTAGAATTAGGAAAAGATAATATGGAGACTCCCATTCCGTCATTTGGAAAGAGCCTCCTTCCAATAATCCCAGGCTTTCGAAGCCTCGTCTGAAGAGATCTGCAATTCTTCTCCTGAATATTGCGCTTTACGGAAAATATTCTCCCAGTTTTTGGCTGCCTCTTCTTCCAATCCAAATGAATCGTAAATACGTTGGAATAATTCTGCTTCGGTGAAATGTGCAAATGGAGCATTCATCTTTTTAGACATATTCTCTCGAATATAACCAGATAAAACCCTATAAAAGGTCCGAGCAAATACTGGAGGAGTATTTATGATCTCGTCTAGTTTACTTTCGTATATTAGAATTTTCTGGATCCAAGGATCTGCTTCTACGAGTGCGTCCATAGTTCTTTTAGATGCCGTTTGGTTTAGATACCAAGCATAGAAGAGCCCTAAACCCAATGCAGCCAAACCCGCGAGGATTGCCGCAAGCTTCAAACCGTACTTTCCTGAAAATTCCAGAGGTGGTAGGATCTCCTCAGGAGTTTTGTCCTTCTCCCCTATGGAAGAACGAACAGTCAAAGCCAGTTCTGAATGAAATTCTTTTCCGTCCTTATCTTTCCAAACAATGGGCAAATAAAAAGTCCCGGATGCATAATAAGCAACGCTTAACTTGATCTTTGTATCTGAAATTTCAGAGGAGATTACTTCGAATAATGGAAGATCTGGAGATTCCGGATCAGGATACATTCCCTTAGACGGTAGCTCCGGATTTTGGATCTCTCCTTGTTGGAATTCCAACACGTATTGCGCCTGATCTCCGATCCCGACTTCTTTAGGTTCCCAATCTTCTTTCCAAGCAAATGTTGGTATTGCGAAGAATAAAAGAAATACATAGAATATATAGTAGAAAAATTGAATACGATCCAAGGATCTCCGACGGCAACCTTCCGCCTTCATGACATACTTCTCCAATATTCTAGAAGTTTATTCGGGTCTGTGTCCTTTCCTTCTAACTCCAAACATCTGGACTTAAATAAAAATTCTAGATTCTTTTTGATACTTCCACCTAAGGGAGATGGAATAGAGCCAGTTTCTGGGTCTTTTAATAAGAAAAATTGGAAAAAACCTCTGGGCGCACTCTCTTCCAAACGGTCCTTGAATCGGATCGCATGTAGAGTATGGAATCTTCTGAGACCTGTGAGTTTTTTTAAAGAGGGAAGTCCATGAAAATCAGAAAGTATATAAGAATCAGTATACCTTCTGATCCTATTCTTTAAAAGTATAAATGGAAGTTTTGGATCTGTTTTTAGTTTTCGATGAGGGTAAGAACGAACCTTTTCTAGAGAAGAGAGAGCTTCTTCCATATTTCGAATATAACCAGTTTCCCATTCTAATCGATCTGAATAGAGAAGGATCTTAGCAAGATTTCCTTTTCGAACATAAAGTAAAACTAATAGAGCTAAAACCTGGAAAGCATTCTCCGCCTTGGTCCATTCTGAGCTGCTCCAATCCATAGATTCAGAAACATCCAGAAAAAAAACTCCGAGTCTTTCTTTCTCTTCGTAGAACTCTCTTACATGTAATTCTCCGAATCTAGAAGTAACATTCCAATCAATCAGCCTTGTATCATCGCCGACAGCATAAGGGCGCACATCTTTAAAATCTACTCCCCTACCCTTTCTGGAACTTGTAGCTGTACCTTGTCTACTCCTAAGAGAAAATCCTCTCTCCTTAAAATCCAAAAGTTGGATCAGGTTTTGATATTCTTTACGGAACATCTTAGTTAATTAGATCAAAGCACCTGAGTTGCATCTGAAACGATCCGAACCACTGACTCGATCCCCACATCTTCAGAGATTGCTTCGAAAGTGAGTAAAATTCTATGACGAAGTATCTCTGGAAGAACTGCTTTCACATCTTCCGGAGCCACATAGTCTCTTCCTTCCCATAATGCTTTTGCTTTGGATGCTTTCAGCAAACTTAAACTTGCTCTAGGAGAAGCTCCATGTTTTACATAAGGAAGAAGATCCGGTACAGTCTTTTCTTCCGGGCGAGTGTTCCTTACCAGACGAACTATATAACTTTTTAATTTAGGTTCTACATGAACCCTATCTACAAGAGAAGAGATCTTTAATACATCCTTAGCAGTTGCAGTTTTTTTAATACGTTTTGGACCAGCTGCAAGTCTACCATGTTGCTCGAGAATAGCGAGTTCTTCATCCATATCAGGATAATCTACAAGAACCTTCATAAAAAAACGATCCATTTGCGCCTCTGGCAAAGGATAAGTCCCATCTTGATCGATAGGATTTTCTGTAGCTAATACTAAGAAAGGTCTCTCTAACGGAAAAGTATTCTCTCCTATTGTGACGGTTCTCTCTTCCATACATTCCAAAAGAGCAGATTGTACTTTTGCTGGTGCCCTATTGATCTCATCTGCAAGCAAGACTCCAGTGAAGATTGGACCCTTGCGAGTTGTGAATTCTCCATTTTTAGGATTAAATACAACTGTTCCGATCAAGTCTGCAGGAAGAAGGTCAGGCGTGAACTGCACTCTTTTAAAATCCAGATCCAATGCAGAAGATAAAGATTTTGCCAAAAGTGTTTTAGCAAGCCCTGGCATTCCTTCCAAAAGAACATGACCCTGGCAGGCCAAAGAGATAAGCAGATTTTTAACTACTGCTTCTTGGCCAGTAATTTCTCCAGCTAGTTCCTGGCGGATCCGGTCCAATGTATCTTTTGCAAAATGAATATCGGATTCAGATAAAGGAATATTCTCACGATCTTTGGCGATTGATTCCATATTATTTCCTATTAACGTTCCGCAATCCAACGGCCTGAACTGTTAGTACCTTGGTATGCGCCTTCAATTTTTTTGCCGTCCAGATCTCCGGTATAAGTTTGAGTGAAAGGTACATTACTTCCTATTTCGGAACATCTTGCTCCTGCACAGGATCTTACAAACCGAATCGACTTACCTGTGACTCGAATGCCTGTGAGGATCTCGTTTGATCCTTTTCCCCAGTTCGTAAAACGTAAAGTAGCTCCGATCCCTCCAGTCTTACGAGGGAAGATACTTAATACACCTTTATGAGTCCCGATCTGTATCTTATAAGTTCCTACAAATGATTTTTCTGAGTCACTCAAAGGGACCTGATTAGGACTTAAACTTTGGGCGTCTTCCAGAAATTCTATCTTCTCCACTGTTTCTAAAGGAATAGAAAAATCAGGATCTTGCAATATTACATTTTTAGAATTTAAAGAAACCAAAGTTCCTTCAGTAAAGGAGCCGCTATAGGTTACCTTTGCCTGCCGATTTACTGAACTACATCCTCGGACAAAATATCCAAGCAGGAAGAATAAAGGAGCAGCGACCAGTATCCCTAGGCTGATTTTTTTGAGATCGTTATTTGTGATAATTTTTTCCAAGGCAAGAATTCCCTTTTTCGATTCTTGAGTCCATGTTGGAATTCCCACACAGATCAGAGAAGAATTTTACAGATTGAGAAAAGCCTTTCTAAATATTATAAGCCCGGAGAAAAATCCCCGAGCTTTTTATACTTGAGAAACTGAGTGACTTAAGGCCAAAGATCACTTACAGCCTTGTAGTTCTCCCATTTTAGGATTTTCTCTACCATTTACGTAATATTTTTTACCCTGAGGAGTGGTCCAACAATCGTTTTTTTGGTTTGTCCCAGGCATAATCGGCCCTTGTCCAATCTTTGCTCCTGACTCGTCATACTCGACCGCAGTACCGTTTGCAGCAATTTCAAAGGACTTCTTTCCATTTTTATAATATGCAAAAGGGAAATCAGGCTTGTATTTTGCCTTCAATTCATCCGTTTTTTCATCCATAAGTAAAAGGTCGAAAAGAAGTTTTCCTTTTCCTTGGATTGTTCCGTCCTTATCGTATACTTCTGCGGAACTCATCATCATTTCGTTCATCATGGTTCCTTTATACGCAGGATTTCCGGTGCTCCAATAGAAAGTCCAATCTCCCTTACGAGTATGATCTCTCTGCCCTTCAGCAAAGACCTTTCCGTTTTTGTAATATTCTTTCCAAGCGCCTATTCTAAGAGATTTTCTATCTGCACCTGTACCTTTAGGAGCGTAGTTACCTTCTGATTGAGGGGAGCCATTCTCATAATAGTTTTTCCAATAACCCGTTTTTAGATCATCCGAATTGTTTCCTTCGGAAGAGACAGTATTTCCGTCTTTATGATAGTTCGTTTCTTTACCGCTTTTTTTGCCGTCTTTGAAGTCGATTACGGATTTTTTAGCTCCGTCTTCATTATAAAAATCTTTCCAGGTCCCTACCTTTTTATCGTCTGCGTAAGTACCTTCGTCGCTTAGGATCCCTTTGTCTGTTTTAGACCAGTATGGTCCATTCTTCTTGTCAGCTTTATAGATTGTGCTTTCAAGTTGGGTCCCGTCTTTTGCGAGTTTTTTCTCTTCCCCTTCTTTTAAACCGGCAACATAAGGAGTTTCTCTTAAAGTTTCTCCTGTTTCGTATAATGTTTTCCAGATACCTTCTCTTTTATCGTCCTTGTAATCACCTACGCGGGTCAGAACGGAGAATTTATTTTTTTGAAGATCTTCCTTCTCAACATATTCTTTCCAAGAACCATTACGTTTTAGTTTTTTGATCTGATCAGGAGTTAGAGCGCTGGCTTGGTCAGGAGTACAAGGTTTTCCGGAACAATCTAAATTAACCGGACCTTCTGCCTTTAAATTGAATGTTTCTTTGAATTTTTCTACTCTGATATTCGGCTCTAAAATTTGGAATTCGGCATTCTTGCCCTTGTTCTCAACGACAGTTGCCGAAGAACAACCGATCAAAAGAGAGATTGAAACCGCTGTGGATATAAGAGCTTGCCCCCACGGAGCCAAGCTCTTGAAGCCTGAAATTTTATTGTTATCGATAACCGAAGATTTAGGACAGACTATAATTTTTTTCATGGGTTCGCCTTTTGGGGAAAATCTAACGAAGCAAAATTAAGGCAGACAATTCCTCTCGTCAACCTCCTTTCCCCGGCGAAATATATAGAAAGAAGCGGATTACTCTCCTGGATATCTCATTCTTAAAAAGCGTAAGAATGGACGGTAACAGTCCACGGCCATATGACCACTGTCCGCGAAAGTATTACACTCGTAGTCTGTTGCTTCAGCCATATCTATGATAGGGACGCCAAACTTTTGATTGATTGGGCGAACCCTCTCCCACCATGGAGCCGGTATATTCAATTCTTTTAGAAGATTTTCCAAAGGCAGAGATACTTCAGGACGGACTACTAAGGTAGGAACTCCTTCTGACTTCACCCTTTCCAAGATCTTTTCATAAAATGAAAATTGCATTTCAGATGGAGAATATTTCGGATAGATCCAACCAATTGTACGGATAGAACTTGCTTCCAGTTTGCCGTAGTCCTTCTCCATAAAACCGCCAGCAGGAGAGATTGCATTTCCCTTATCTCTTTGCAAAAATTCTATGGTCAGTTTTTTGATCTGGTCGGCATATTCGAATTTTTTATTGGTAAGATGAGCGTAAACATTCGTGAAATACGGCTTGTTCTTACTCACTCCAAAAAAATAATTCGCGAGATAATAATTCACATTTTCCTTACCTAGATCCCAGGAATTGGAAAGAACGAATCTAAGATCGAAACTATTCGCTAAATTCGATTTTTTGAATGTAGTGCTGTTTGCATTAAACTGAAAAGGATCAGCTTCTAAAACTAGAAAGTCGGGTTTGACTCCTGCTTCGAATAATCTTTCTAAAAAGTAGAGATAGTATGCAGGAGTTGTTACTGCAGAAGAAAGATTATAAACTTCCCAATCAGGATAGAAGTCCAAGATCTCCTCGTTCTTGAAATATAACATTCTAGAAGAACCCATAAGAAGTACCAATTTTTTGTTGGACTTCCTCTCCGCGTTTTTGCCAAACTTAGAGATCATCTCTTTTAGGAGATCCTGCTTAACGTCGTAGTAGATATAGGTCAATTCTACTTTTACGTAGTCTCTGACCTTATCCAAAAAGAAAATTTTATCTAGAGCGAATATGAATATAAAAAGAAGTACGGGATAAAATAGAAACGGATGGGTGAAAAAATTAATTTTTTCTTTTGATTGGAGTTCGTTCTCAGACACGAACTCAAGACTCCCCGGCTGACCGGGGATGTCAATAGATTATATCAAGCAGTTGCGAGAGTTTCGGTGGCTCTACGGCGCTTTTGAAGATCTGCCAACCATTCTTCGGTTGTTTTGCAGTATCCTACCAAACGTTTTACATGTATACGGCGCTCAGGATCCAAGATCTCTCTAGCTTCACGAACGATCTCTTCTACTATTTTGATATGAAAGGAAAAGTGACTGGTGAATAAGTTAAAGTATTCTTTCTCAGTTGCGAGCCAATCGTTGGATTGGATCTCGTTTAAGAAGTTTTCCATCTTAGAAATATCTGAATCGAATTCGGACTCGTATGGAGAGTTTATGATCGAAATCGTATCGGTGATATCCGTAAGACTTTGAAAATAAGGGTCTAGTTCTGGTAAGTTCACTGTATACCGCCTTGAAAAGCAGCTCGCAGTCTTTGGCCTCTTATGGAGAAAAGACCGCGAACACCCTATATCGGGGCTCTAATGTCATCTTTTTTTAAGGACCCGAGAGTTCAAGCGGAAAATAAAAACATAATCCGACACTAAAGAGATATCAGTTCTTTCTAAGGTATTGAAGTAGATGCATACTTTCTTCGTCCCAACCTTCAGAAGCAGCCTCGATCCAATGGTCGAATTTTTCTCCCAACGGATATCCTGAGTTTGTAAGTTTAAGAAGAGTGACATCATCACCTTCTTTTTCGAACTCTAATTTGAGTTCTATATCTCCTGCTGGATGGTCTTGCCATTGCAGTATTAACTCTTGGAAAGGAACGATCTTTTTATAAATACCTGTAGAAGTAAGTTCTCCTTCTGGACCTAAATTCCAAGTCCAAGAGAAAGTGCCGCCGAGCTTAGGACGTCCTGTCACCTTATCCGCCAACCAATGGATCAATTCCTCGTTAACAGTGACAGCGCTCCAAACTTTTTCCAAAGGAAAATCATATTTGAATTCTTTAATAATGCTTCTAGTTTCCATATAGACTTAAGTCCTTTAATGAAAGTCCTTATAAAGTTTTTTATATAATACTTTTTCCAAAAATGAAGGAGAAATATTTCTCATCCATTTCATGAAGAATCCACTTTTGTCCATTACTACAAGTCTTGAGTTTGGATCTTCGATCGAGCGGATCATCTTCTCTGCAACTTCTTCCGGAGTTTTACTTTTGCCTGAGTAATGGGATTCTCCCAGCTTCTGCCCATCTCCATCTATACCATTTGCTCTTAATTTTGTTTTGGTATAAGGAGGACAGAATATAATAAATCTAAGACCTTCTTCTGAAAGTTCTATACGTGCAGATTCCATAACGGCGTGTAACGCAGATTTGGAAGAAGAGTAAGCACTCCTTGCAGGGACCCCGTACAATCCACTAACTGTAGAAGTTACCATTACTGCTCCCTTATTCTTTTTCAAAAAAGGAAGAAGTCTCATTGTGAGGAAAACAGGACCGAAAAAGTTCACATCAAACGCCTGGCGAAACGCTTCTATCTGAGTTTGGTCAAATCTAGAATGAGCGGTTATACCTGCGTTATTAAAAAGAACGTCGATGCCATCTGTAAGTTTTGCCAACTTAGCAACTGCTTTGTTGATCTCTTTTTCAGAAGAAAGATCCGCCTGAATATGGAAAATTTCCGCTGCACGTTTTTCTTTCTTCTTAGAAATTTTACGAATAAGCTCTGGCTCCGATCTAGAAAGATTGATAATCTTGCAGGGAATCTGGGATAAACTTTCTAATAAAGCTTGCCCGATACCGGAAGAGCCTCCGGTAATTACGATTGTCTTGCCTTTCCAAAGATCAGTCCGCATCGAGCTTATTCTTTTATTATGTACGACCTATTCAAGGATTATTTTCAGCTTTAATTCGGTGTAGAAGACCCGTTGGAGCTAGCTTCAACCTCGTCTTGGATCAATCTTGCCTCTGCACGAAATGTAATATAAGACCAAACCCATGTGATGAAGATGGAGATCTTATTTTTAAATCCTACTTGATAGAAGATATGGATGAATAACCAAACGAACCATCCAAAAAATCCCCTTAGTCTGAAATTACCAACTTGAGCGACTGCGTCTTGTCTTCCGATAGTCGCCATACTTCCCTTGTCTAGATAGTGGAAAGGTTTTCTTTTTTTGGATCTTAGATCTCCTCGAATAAGAGAAGCAACATATCTTCCTTGCTGCATTGCAACCGGAGAAACACCAGGCAAAGGTTTTTCTAAACCTTTGGAATAATTTGCGATATCACCAATTACAAAAACTTCTGGATGACCTTCTACATTACAGAACTCATCTACCGTCACTCTTCCCATTCTATCTGTAGGAGCTCCCAGGGTAGCACCGATAGCATTTGCCTGAACTCCAGCAGCCCAAATCACTGTAGAAGAAGCAATTGTTCTGCCTTCTATCTTGACTCCATTTTGATCTATCTCTAGGACCTTTGTTCCAGTTAGTACTTCCACTCCCCTCTTCTCTAAACGGACCTTTGCAAATTCACTTAATTTAGGAGCGAACGCAGCAAGAAGTCTAGGAGAAGCCTCTATCAAAGTGATTTTTGCTAAACCAGGATCGATTGTATGGAATTCGTTTCTAACGATCTCATGCGAAAGTTCTGCGATAGAACCTGCAAGCTCTACACCTGTAGGACCTCCACCAATGATTACGTAATTTAAATGTTTTTTAGCAATTTCAGGATCACCTGCAAGTTCTGCATGCTCGAAAGAAGTTAAAATTTTAGTTCTGATAGAAAGCGCATCTTTCAGTGATTTTAAACCAATAGAATATTTTTTCCAATGATCATTTCCGAAATAGCCCGATTTAGCACCCGCAGCCAATATTAGATAATCATAATCTTCGGAATGTCCTTGGAAATATACTTTTTTGGCCTGGATATCTACCTTTTCCACTTCTCCCAAATAAACTGTTACGTTCTTTTTGTCTCCGATAAGAGATCTGGTTGGGATTGCGATATCCGCTGGGCTTAAAACCGCGGTAGCTACCTGGTATAATAAAGGTTGGAACAAATGGTGATTTTTTTTATCGATAGCGATGATTTCCAGATCTTCTTCTTTGGATAATTTTTTGATCGCCTGCAATCCGCCAAAACCTACTCCGATTACTACTACTTTCTTTTTTTCACCCTTAGGCATTCTTTACTCCATTTTTACTCAAAACGTATTCCAGAAATCCTTCCGAAGCCTCGGAAACTATCTGGTGAACTTCTTCGAAGTCTTTTAAAGTTCCATAATATGGATCAGGGACTTCGGATTCTTTTCCTTGGCCCTTTTGGAACTTTCTGAACAAATGAATTTTTTTTCTTTCTTCTTCATTCGAAGCGAGTATTCCCAAATCCTTATGATTGGATCTGTCCATCGCTAAAATAAAATCGTAATATTCAAAATCGGATTTTTTAAATTGTCTCGCCTTATGAGTGAGTTCTATCCCTTTTTTGCGAGCTGTTTGCCTGGTCCTTGGATCGGCCAATTCACCCAGATGATAACGAGAAGTTCCGCAGGAATCCACTTCGAATAGAGATGAAAATCCTCTCTTTTCCAAAAGGTCCACGAATGCACCTTCTGCCGCAGGAGATCTGCAGATATTCCCCAGACATACGAAGAGAACCTTGTAGATATTCGAAGAGTCTGGAGTTCCTACCATATTCAAAAACCCTTATCTAGGCCCGATCTTCTCCCATAAAAACTCAGGGAGAGATCTCATCAGGACTCCAATCAATGCCCAAGGGAACCAAGGCACAGTAGCAGATCGAACTCCAGATTCTATCCTATTGTAAATTTTTTTAGCACCTTTTTCTGCGGAAACAAGAAAAGGGCGGGTTTCTAACTTTTGATTGATTGGAGTATCTATAAAACCTGGGTGAATGACTGTGACCTTCACATTAAACTTCCGAACTTCTCCCCTTAACGCTTCTAGATAAGTAGAAACTGCTGCCTTAGAAGTAGAATAACTTGCTGAACCAGGAAGACCTCTAAAAGAAGCGACAGAAGAAATTCCTACGATCTGTCCACTTTTCTGGTCTCTGAAGACCGGTTGCAAAGCAGAGATGCCTGCCATAAGACCGATCAAATTTGTATCGATTACCTTCTTATCCGCTTCAAAACTTTTTTGGCCAAAAGAAGAGTTGGTAGAAATCCCAGCGTTTGCAATGAACAGATCCACACCACCAAGATCCTTAGCTAGTTTAGGAAGGACTTTAAAATTATCCGCTGATTCTGAAACATCCAAGGAAGCTAAGATTACCTTGCCACCTTTATTAAAGGAGCGAATCTCCTTTGCGATATCTTCTAAAACATTTTTCCTTCTGGAAGTAATGGCCAGATCATGACCTTCTTTTCCATACAATAAAGCAAGCTCTCTGCCAATACCAGAACTAGCTCCCGTGATAATAACTTTTTTCTTATGAGGACCTTTGGACATAGATGAAACCGCCGAGTAATTCATTAAATTGGTTTACCCCTAGGGTGGAAAAGAATTATTTTACCAGTATTCCATAACAAACTGGAAACTTAGGAGTTCCTACTAAGGACCTTGGACCATACCCCGGAACCAAAATGCGAAATCTACAAGAAGAACTAAAAGAGAAAGAAGAGGAAATCCAAAAACTCAAGGAACTTCTGGAGCTCTACGAAAGAGTTTCCAAGTTAGGGGAAGTAGAGTTACTCACAGCTGAACAGACCCTGAATGCTCACGAGACCACGGCCAATCTAGCCAGAAATGAACTTATAGAAATGAGGGACAGGTTTAAGGGCCTGGGTCAGGTAAACTCAGAAAGAAAAAATGCAATCTTAGAGATAGTAAACGATAAACAGGCACCTCTTCCAAGCCTCGCAAATAAATTCGAGGAGATGGGAAAGAAGGATGATTATTTCTACTCCGACTTTTTCAGAATTATAGCTAACCTGGACCTGCCAGAATCCGAAGCCAGATCCCTTTGGAAAGAGATCTACGCCCACGCAGAGAGCTTAAGCAAGCAGCTTGGCAGAAGTATGAACTTCGTAGTGGCCCTTCTAGATTATATTTATTTAAAGAATCGCCTCATCGAAAACCCAAAGATCGTGGATATCTACTCCTTCGAAGAAATCATCCTAAACGCAGTCATAGACGAAGGAACAGGGATCTATAATAGAAGATATTTTAATCTGGTGCTAAACAAAGAGATCACCAGAAGTAAAAGATATAAAAGAAGTTTCTGCTTATTCCTATTTGACCTGGATAATTTCAAAAAGATCAATGATACCAAAGGACATTCTTTCGGGGACGATATCCTTAAGCTCGTGGCAGGAACTCTAATGTATGCCTTCAGAACAGAAGACATCAGTTGCAGGGTCGGAGGAGAAGAATTTGCAGTCATTCTTCCGGAAACCAGCAAAGAAAACGCGAAAGTAGCTATCGAAAGATTCAGGACTTATCTAAGAAACTCCTCCAAAAACGATTTCGGGATAGAAGTTACTGTATCCGGAGGAGTAGCAGAATATCCAAATGATGCTGACGAAAGTAATAGGTTATATTCACTTACCGATGCAAAACTTTATGAAGCAAAAGCAGCCGGAAAAGACCGTATTACTTATACCTGATCAGGTATCTTCTATCTGATATTCGATTTCTTTCGTAGTAATTTCGTTTAATTTAGAGATCAAAAGTTCGTTCGTATTCGCCAAACGATCTGCCAAAATCCTCACCATCTTAGCAGCAAACTCAGGGTTTGCGAGTAAGTATCTTTCCAGCTGTTGTTTGGATTCCACCGCAACCATTTCAGTGTCCATTACCGCTCTCGCAGTCGCAGTTCTCGGTTTGGCCCTGAACAAAGCCATCTCACCGAAAAAATCTCCCTTCTTCATCAAAGCCAAACGAGTGGCAGAGTTTTTATGAGTAAAAAATATTTCAACTGTTCCAGAGGTGATGATGTACATCGAATTATTCAACTCACCTTCTCTGAAAATAATTTGTCCGGCCTGGATATTAATTTTATTCATGAATTCCTATCTGACTTGGAAACGTTTCGTTTCCCACCGAGTGCGTTAGCCCTCAGGATATATCATCGGGTCAGAAAAGACAATCTTTGAGCCAATTCCTGGGGGAAGGAACTCCCCTCCCCTATTCAATTTTGCAAGAGGGACTTGCTGGATTCGTTACAAATTGGCGCTGGGCCTCGATAGGATTATGTCTCATTAAAAAATGATAACTTGGGGTATGGGGGCGGCCCCACTCGCTATCGCTCGGGTCGCGCTGCTTCGATTTCGCTAGCGCTCATCCGGGCTTCGCCCGGACTAAAGATCTACGCATCGCTGCCGCTTAGTATCTCTGTGACCTCAGCGGTCTCCGTGCGAACCCTTAAGACATTCCGTTTTTAAACCTAGGATCATGGACTACGCCAGACTCACGGATCTCAGACAAAGCGTCCGCATAAGCCACTAAAATTTTCAGAGCGAATCCACTTCTTTCTCTAATAAAACTATCTTCTGGAGAAATTGGATCTCCTCCATTGATCAGATGTTCCACATCTCTAAAGATCAATTGTTCAGGGATATAACAGATCTTGGTATTTTTATAACTGCTTGCTCTCATCTCGTTGATTGGGAAAGCGCCCCCTCTACCAGAAGAAACAGAAACTAGAAGTCCAGGCTTATGGCCCAACTGGACAAGCCCTGCATGAAGGAAGAAATTTTTAATAGCAGGACTCGCCATCCCGCCATACTCAGGAGTGATAATCACAAAACCTTCAGAACTTTTTAAGTTTTCATCAATAGGTTTCCAAAGATCTGTCCAGGCCTTATCATCACTTGTCTGAGTAGAATCATAAAGAGGAAGAGGATTTTTCCCCAAGTCCAATGTCCAAGTTTCCACGGACATTTCTTTTAATTTAGAATTTAAAAATTCACCTACTTTAGCGGACTGAGATACTTTTTGTTGGGAGCCAACGATGATTCCAATTTTCATTCTATTCCTTTAATAGAGATCCGAGCGATTATAAATATTCGCCCGAACTAGCGTATGAGAACAGATTCGAAAGCCTCTACTTTTCTCCAACGAGAAAAAAATTGTCTTAGCTCAATCCGTACTTTTTCTTTAAGTTAGAAAGTTCTTTTAGGAAAGATTCTCTATTCTTTATAGTAAGTGGTTTAAGATCCAGAGTAACTCTTTCTCCAGGTTTGCGGGGTGAAATCGTTTCACCCCCCCGTCCTTCTTTTTTCTTTAGGAGGGTTTCCAGGTTTTTGACGGAAAGATCACTCCCACTTTTGAGTAATTCTGAAACTGATTTTTGGTCCAGCCTTGCAATTGAGCTCAACTGTTTCACATACCTTTCCGTATAACCTAGGATCTTTCCAACTTCTTCTGCGGTTTTTTTTCTTTCTTTTCGAAGGAATTGGATCGCTCTTCCTACTTCCCAGGGATTTAAACTTTTACGTTTTTCGTTCTCTGCCAAGGCGATCTCGTAACATCTGTCTTCGGAGGCTTCGGTCTCTACGACCGGAATTGATTTCCAGCCGATGATCTTAGCTGCCTGGAATCTTCTTTCTCCAGCAACGATCTGGAATTTCTTACCTAATTTACGAACAACAATTGGCTCTATGAGTCCCAAACGTTTCATAGATTCCACAAGATCGCTCACATCTTCTTTTCCGAAAACCCTAGGTTGTTCTGGATTCGTTATAATATCAGAGAGAAGAATTTCCTTTTTGAGGGATTCGTCCCCGCCGAAAGCTGTTAATAGATCCAGCCCTGCAAAATCAGATCTTTTTGCCATTTGCTCTCCTCATTACTTCTTCCGCCAAGGTAGAAAACATTTGCATTGCTTTAGGATCATATTCGGATAAAAGTTTACGTTTTGCCTGGGACTGAGGGATCGCCTCTCTTCTATACACAACAGAATCAAACACTGGGAAATATTTCCGGACAGTTTCAGCAAGTCCAGAAAGTGCTCTCGAATCCTCATACTGATTTAAGACCGCTCCCAAAAGTCCAAGACCAGGATTTGCTTTTTTACGGATCTTCTCTATTGTTCCATGAAGATCTTTCAAACCTTGCACACTAAAAGCGCGAGTCTGGATCGGAACCAAAACAAGATCTGCAGCGATCAAAGCATTCTCCAAGATCAAACCTAAAGATGGAGGACAATCTATAATAATATATTCGTAAGAAGAACGGATCGGCAATAATGCTTCTTTCAAAAGATCAAAATCGTCTCTCTCATACGGAGTTGTAAAATTCGCCAAATGAATGGAAGAAGGAACCAGATCCAAACCAGGAGCAAGAGTTACAATAATTTCGGAAATATCTACTTTAGATTCCTCTTTATAACCCAAACTATGAAAAACAGATTTATCCGCCTGGCCGACATATAACTGAGTGATATTTGCCTGAGCATCCCAGTCCAATAGTAAAACTTTTTTGCCTGCCTTTGCCAATGCTTCCGCGAGACAGATGGAAACTGTGGTTTTACCTTCTCCACCTTTTTGATTGGATACCGCAATGATCACTGATTCGTAGGAGTGTTTCATTTTTTTGGAGAAGTACTTATCCAAAACATCGGTCTTGTACTTGCCCTTATTGTCTTTTGGCAGGGACCATTTTTCTGCCTTCTCTAGAAACTCATCTTCCGAACTTAAAACGTATTCGGAGAGGACTTCTTCCACACTTAAAACTCTGGCTTTCACTTCAGACCTTAACCCTGATAATAGATCCCTTTAAAGACCCAATTTGTCAAGAAAACCTATGTCTCATATTGGTTTAAGAGCGAAAAAACCGAATTGAAACGATAGGGGAGGGGAAAATGCTAAGGTCTCTTCTCGGAAAAGGAATTCACAGGGGGATGAAATCATTTCACCCCTATTCTAGGATGAAATGAAAATTCATATTCGAATTACAAGCTTACTATTCTGCCTATTTGCCACAGGTAATCTGCTCGCACAAGAACCAGTGGCCCCAAAAGAGATACGATCAGATACGAATCTCTCTGGAACCGCGGCGCCCCAATCCAAAATCCAGGCCCTTCTATCCGAACTATTGACCAGAAGTTCCATCACAGGTCTTGCCGGAGAAAACGGAGGCCAACATATTTTCGAATCCGGCACAAAGTTCCCGAATCTTTCCGGGTTAAAAGCGGGATCCAGGATCACCTATAACAGAGAATTCGAATACGGCGGGATCGGCTTAAAACATTGGTGGGAAACTTGGGAGATCAACCTAGAATATAGGACAACTTTCAAGAACCAAAGAACAGGAGAGGGCAGAGACGAAGACTTTTTTCTTGGTAATATAAGCAGGGAGAAGGGGACAAAGATCGATTTCGCGAACACAAGTTTTTACGATACACCTTATACATTCACAGGCACCCAAAACTTTGCGGATGGAAGAGGAAAACTTAAAATGAAAGACGATAGGATCGGTTTCCTTGCCAGAAAATATTTCGGCGGCTCAAATCCTGATCCAAGAAAACCAGGCTCAGGCATTTATCTTACAGGCGGCGCCTACTATACCTATTATAAATATTATCTATATGATGTGATGCAATGGATCGCGACCTCACCAGTAACGTATGGTCCAATCGGAATTGGGCTCAGCTATTCTATCTCTACTTGGGAAGTTCCATTCGGATTTGGTTATAGATATTCCAACGGGACATGGATGTTAGAAGCAAGTCTTTCCGGAAATGTTTGGTATTCACATTTCAGAGATTATCATTACCAAAGAAATCTAAACTTCATTGGAGATTCTTCTGGCTTCGGAGTAGAAACAAATTTGGGAGCGGGGTATGTCCTACCCTCTTGGCTATTTTTCCTAAAATTAACGGAGCATAGATTGTACGGAGAAGGAAGTTTTGCTACCCAAGGTGGCCTGAGCAGAGAAGACGTTCTTTCAAATTATTCAGGAAGATACAGAAATTATCTGAGTACAAAACAGTATTCCATCGAATTCCAAGTGAGCCATTTTTTATGAAAAATAAACTTTTACTAATCAACTTAGGCGGACCCAGAAACGCCGAAGAAATCCCAAAATTTCTAAAAGACCTATTCGAAGATCCATTGGTATTCGATCTTCCTCTTCCTGAATTTCTTAGGATCAGACTTGCTAGAAAAATTGCAGAGACAAGGGCTAAAAAAGTAGAAGAGACTTACGCCTCCATGGGATTCGGAGGAGGCTCCCCTCTTGTCGCGCAAACCGAAAAACAGGCAGAAGGTTTAAAAAAACTTTTAGAAGAGTCAGGAGAAAAATGGGAAGTCAAGACAGCGATGTGCTGCGGATATCCGGACATCAGAGAACTACCTTCTGAGTGGACGGATCCGAATAAAGGAGTTGTACTTCTTCCATTATTCCCTCATTTTTCCAGATCAACAGTTCTTTCCACAGCAATGCTAATGGAAAAACAATTAGGATACTGCCCTGCTTCCAATCCGCATTGGGTGAGACCATTCTCAGACAGAAAAGAATATTTAGAGTCCATCCGAGACTTGATCTTAGATTTTTTCCAAGGCAAACTTTCCGAAAAAGATTTTTTACATATCAAACAAGAGCCAATCCCAGATTGGCAGAACCTGGATATAGTATTCAGTGCGCATGGAATCCCGCTTCGCCTAATCAAAAAAGGCGACGTATATACAAAAGAGATCGAAGAAAATGTAAAAGCTCTCACTACTCTTTTAAGAGAAAAAGGTTATAAAGGACAAATACATCTGTCTTATCAGAGCAGGGTAGGGCCAAGCAAATGGACCATTCCTAACACTCTTGATAAGATCCAAGAGTTGGGACAAAAAGGAACCGAAAGGATCGCAGTGTATCCGATCAGTTTTATCAGCGATCATTTAGAAACCTTAGAGGAGATCGGAGTCCAGATTAGAGACCATGCTCTTCAAAATGGGATCTCGGAGTATTACAGAATTCCAGCTCCAGGAACATATCCAGCATTCTTAGAAGCATTGGCAAAATTTGTATTTGAGGCAAAACATTCTGCACAGAACGGTAGAACCTTAAGCTGTATCTGCAAGGCTTCAGGCGGCTGGGACCCGAAAAAGGAAAAAATATCCTGTGATTGTGCATAAAATTAATATTGACATTTGCACAGAAATCGTGCAAATTTAAAATATTATGAAAAATGTCACATTCAGGATAGATGAAAACCTGATCCAAAAAGCCAGAGCAAAAGCGATCGATTTAAATAAATCGCTGAATGAACTTTTTGTAGAGTGGCTTACCACATTCTCGAACGATAATCGCGAATCCTTGGATTACAAAAAATATATTAGCAAATACTCTCATATCAAGATCAAAGAGAAATATTCCAGAGATCAGATGAATGAGCGATAGGATATTCTTAGATACGAATATCCTACTGTATCAATTCGGCGAAGATAACGAAAAACGATCACAAGCAATTGATATCATAGCTCGAGC
Organism: Leptospira koniambonensis; assembly: GCF_004769555.1. NCBI lineage: Bacteria > Pseudomonadati > Spirochaetota > Leptospiria > Leptospirales > Leptospiraceae > Leptospira > Leptospira koniambonensis. The sequence continues at coordinate 254,457 of NZ_RQFY01000007.1, forward strand.
CGTAAAAACTGACAACTACGTCATCAGCTACCAAGTGATCCAAGAATTTTCGAACGTTGCATTGAGTGAAAAGAAAAAATACTTTTCCGTTCCAGAATTGAAAAGTTATCTACAAGATATTCTAATCCCACTTTGCAAATTCTATCCTTCTGCTGATTTTTATCTAGAAGGTTTGAGAATTAAGAACAAATATAAATACGGCTTTTATGATAGCCTTATTCTGGCCGCAGCCAAAAGACTAGGATGTACACAGATCTATTCGGAAGATCTGCAAACTGGTCAAAAATTGGAAGGACTGCAGATTATAAATCCTTTCAAAGTCGGATCTAAAAAGAAATAATACCTTTTATCTTTCTCAAGTACCGCTTGTAGGAACTCCAATAAGGCAACCAAAAGAGCCCAAATTTTCTCCAAATGCCTGTCCAATTTTTCAAAACTCAATTGATCTATAGTTAAAATCATCTTCTATAGGAGACAAATATGGACGAATATTTAATCTTAATGCGATTGGATCTGATCACAAAGGATGCACAACCTTCGCCAGAACAAATGCAAGTGTATATGAAAATGTACCAGGACTGGGTGGGAGGAATTGCCGCTCAAAACAAATTTGTGGGCGGGACAGGACTATCGACCGAAGGTAAGGTCATCAAATCAGGGCAGATCATCACTGACGGACCATTTGCAGAAACAAAAGAATCCATAGCAGGTTTTATCACAATCAAGGCAAAAAATTTTGAAGAAGCGACCAATATCGCCAAAGAATGCCCTATCCTAAATGGCCCTGGAAATAGTGTAGAAGTGAGAAAAATTGTAGGTGTAGACAAATAACGTTAACCGACACATTTATCTGATTCAAATTTTATGCAAAGTCCGGAGATATTACCTCATTTATTCAGGAATGAATATACTAAAATTGTCTCTGTTCTTTGCAAACATATAGGTTTCGAAAGGATAGATATTGCAGAAGAGATCGCAAGTGAGACTTTTCTAACCGCAACTGAAACCTGGGGAATTAAAGGAAATCCTGAAAACCCAATAGCCTGGCTTTATACAGTGGCAAAGAATAAGGCTAAAAATTACCTTCAAAGAAATTCAGTTTTTAAAAATAAAATCCTTCCTGAACTCACTAAATCTCAATTTGAGCTATTCGACACTGAAATTGATCTTTCTCCAGAGAATATATACGATAGCCAACTCAGAATGATGTTCGCAGTTTGCCATCCTTCTATTTCACCTGAGGCACAGGTTGGACTTTCACTTAGGGTTTTATGTGGGTTCGGGATAGAAGAGATAGCCGATGCCTTCTTAACGAATAAAGAAACGATCAATAAGAGACTATTTAGAGCAAAAGAAAAATTAAGAGAAGAAAAGATCAACATCCAACTTCCAGTGTCGGAAGAATTAGAAGATCGATTGGATTCGGTTCTCTCCACGATCTATTTATTATTTAACGAAGGATATCATTCTATCAGCCAGAACAAAACTTTACGTAAAGATCTTTGTTTAGAAGCAATCCGTCTCTGCAGCATGCTTGCAGAAAACCAGATCACCGATAAACCTCAAGTATATGCACTTCTGTCATTAATGTGCTTTCATACTTCTAGATTTGAAGCAAGACAGGATGAAAATGGGGAACAGATCCTTTACCAAGACCAAAACACAAATCTTTGGAATTTCGATCTGATTGCTAAGGGTGAAATTTTTTTGACCAAGGCAGCAACTGGGACCAAACTCACAAAATATCATTTAGAAGCAGGAATTGCATACTGGCATACCCAAAAGGAAGACACAAAAGAAAAATGGGAAAATATTTTGCAGTTATACAACCGTCTACTTCAATTACAATATTCACCAATCGCCGCTTTGAATAGAACATACGCTCTTTCTAAGGCAAATGGAAAAGAAGAAGCAATCATCGAAGCAGCAAAATTAGATCTGAAAGAAAATCATTTTTACTTTGCTCTTTTAGGAGAATTGTATTTAGATATAGATAATTCAAAGTCAGAGGAAAATTTTCGCAAAGCATATTCACTTGCAAAAACTTCTCAGGCCAAGATCAGTATCCAAAAAAAGATCGATCAATTCTCAAAGTAAACAAATGCTTAATACAAAGAAAACAAAACATATCAGCGTAACTATCCCTGTTGCACAAAAGACCGCTTACGAATATCTTTCCGACCCTAAAAATTTTCCGGAATGGGCATCCGGTTTATGCAAATCCATTTCTCCCCTAAAAAACGGAGAGTGGTCCATCGATTCTCCCATGGGCAAACTAACAGCAAAATTCACAGATAAAAACCAATACGGGATCTTGGATCATTATGTAATATTCAGTCCTGAAAATATTTCTTATAATCCTCTTAGGATCATTGAGAATGGAGACGGGAGTGAACTAATTTTTACATTATTCCAAACAGAAGGAATGACTTCCGAAAAATTTGAAGAGGATTCCAACTGGATCAAAAAAGATCTGGAAGAACTTAAAGGAATTTTAATAAAGAAATTTGTCAGCTGATCATGCCGAAAGATCCGGATTATATAAAGAGAAGGCCCGTTCCAGGATGGATTTTAGACCGATCCCATTCCTGAAATTCCCTTCTACCTTGATCTCTGGAGGTAAAACTCTATCCAGGTCCCGGTTGAATGCATGAAGCTGTGGCCCATACACTGGTAGTGCATCCTTCCAAACAGTTACATAGTGGTTTAAAGGAACTCCGCTTTCAGAGAACAGTTTTTTACGATCTTCTTCTACTACTGAGATGATCTCTTCTTCCGTTTTGGAGGAAATTTCTCTGTCTCCTGCGCCGCCCATAATAAAAGTTTCTGAATGGATCCCGTCTGAGGTCCGACCAGAGAATATAAAATCGTTAAACAAGATCCCTCTGGATCTAATTCCTAATTCAGAAGAAAAACTTTTATGATCCTTAGGGAATAATACTCCGAATCCTTTTTTTCCATCCAAGATAGAATCTTTTCCGAAACGGGTCACACTTACTATAGGCAAAGTTTCCAACATCCCTTGGTAGGATTTAAATTCTTTAAATTCTGATTTCAGAAGTTTTAATGCAGTTCCGAGATTTGTAGCGATCGTGATCTTGGACTTAGGATAACTAGCTCTCAATTCCTTTAAGTTAGAAATGTCCTGGTTATATTTGATCTTCCCCTGAGAAGATACTCTTGCTTCTAATGCGCCAAGTAAACTGCTTAAGCCGCCTCTAAAACTTACAGTTCCTCTTCTGCCAGGAAGAAGTTTCGGTTTTCCTTTTCTGGATTCTCTAAGAAGAAGAATGTTCTTCCAAAGAGGAGCTTGCTCAGGTAAAAATTTTCCGAGAACAAGTTCCGCGGACATTGCATCCAGATCACCCGCATATATTCCGCCTAATGCAGGTTCCAGAACTTTATTCATTACATTTTCTCCCAATACTCTTTTTCCCCATTGATGAATAGATTCACCCGGGAGAGGTTGGGCAGGCACAGTTAATGCAGAGAACGCAAAAGAGATTATTTCGAAAACGGAAAGAGGCATTCTTCTCATTTTTCCGCCTGAGAATATATAACGTTTTTTAGATGTAGGGTTGGAGAGAAGGATATCTAACCCTAAACGAGAGGCGAGGCTTTCTAACTCCCAACAATTTAAGATCCCGTTGGCCGCCCTTTCTACGATCCCGTATTCCGTTCTCACGGAACGGATCAGTCCTCCGGAACTTTCTTTTTTTTCAAGTATTAATACGGACTCACCTTTCTCTAAAGAAAGGAATGCATGCAGAAGTCCAGTAAAACCTGCGCCAATTACTATATGATCCGGAACCCATTTCGCCACGGATACAAAGTAATGGGATGGAAACTATTGGCAATTAAATCCTAGATTTTCTTTTAAAAGGAAGAAAAGTTTTTATCAAGATCAGAAATCGAATCTGTAGCCCATTGTATATTTGGTTTCCATTCCGGAGAAACTTCCTCCACCAGAAAATCCGCCTCCCGTTCCAATACTGGAAGGCATTGCGGATATTACCATACCTCTACTTTGGCCATCTGAAAACTGAACTACTGATTTGACAGAATTTGCAAAAATATAAGAATCGATCAGGTTTATAATATAAATACCACCTAACACAAATAAGGTGCCTTGGTATTCTTTAAAGTTTTTATCAGCTTCTTCTCTTTTTATTTGGACCTGACTGGATTGATTCGCCAAATAAGCATCGATAGGAGATAAAGAAGGAGTAGCAGCAGCTTGGGCTTGGCCAAGTGCAGCAAGTGTAAGACTTTCTTTTGTATATGGATTTCCCAGATCTCCGTATTCTTTTACGGAAGTCCTATAAACTCTGAACTTATCATAGGCAATAAATGCAACTGCAGCAAATAGAGTAGGGTAGAGAAGTGATTGGAACTTTCTGTCGGTATAATATTGTCCCCAACCTGGAACGGCCGCGGATCTCCAGAGCGCATTTAAAGGACGTTTTGCTTCTTGTTTACGAAGTTCTTCCAAGCGACGGGCTTCTTCTTCCGCTGCTGCTTGTTTTTTTAGGTCTTCTTCTTTTTGTTTATCTTCTTCCAGTTGTCTCTGTGCTGCTTCTTTATCTTCTAATTCTTTTTTGTCCGCAGCGAGTTTGTCCTCTTCTTCTTTACGGATCTTTTCCTCTTCGTCATCATTTATGTCTTGGAAAAGGATTTTAAGGATCAGGTCCTTATCTACTTTACGTTTTCCTGATTCTGTTTGAAGAAGAACAGAATGTTGGTTCTGAGTTATAATATCTCCTTTTACTTTTCCACCTTCTCTCAATAGAATGGTGACAGGAAAAATTCCCACAGGAGCAAAAACGATCAGCAAGATCGGAATTATTTTTTTTAAACGCAAAGATGACATTTCAAAACTAAAAAGTGTTACGCCACTAAAGTCCCCAAAGTATTGGACGAAAAGAAATTAATTTCCAAATGAGTCCTTTCTAAAGGAAGAAACAGCTATTGGACCCGAATATTTCAGAAAGAGAGTCAAATAGACTGAGAAAATACCTTGGTTTCAGGACTTTTTCTTCTCAAACGCATATCCAAACCAGTACATGCATTCCTTAAGAAAGGTTTTCCTTGGTCTGTTAAAACAAGGGTTTTTCCTTTCCACTCTATTAAATTATCGTCTTCCATACTGGCCAAATAGAGGCGAACCTCTTCAAAAATCGGATCCGGGACCTCTACTTTTCCCAAAGTAGAAAGTTTTAGAATGAGTTCTCTTTGGACCAAATCTTCTGAATTTAATTTATGTCCCCTGAGTATTGCCTGCCCATTTTCCGAAATTCTTCTTTGGTATTTTTTCAGGATCTTTTCGTTCTGATAAAAACAATCCCAACTATCCGAAATTGCAGACACTCCTAAACCTAAAAGTAGGTCAGTGGACTTGGTGGTATAACCCATAAAATTTCTGTGGAGATTTCCGTTTTGGTAAGCGGTGTATAAGGAATCAGACTCTAAAGCAAAATGGTCCATTCCAATTTCTTTATATCCTGCGCTTAAGAAAAGCTCTCTACCGATCTCATAGAGTTCTCTTTTCTCTTCTCCCTTAGGAAGGTCGTCTTCTGTGAATAATCTTTGTGCTGCTTTAATCCAAGGTACATGAGCGTAACTATAGAATGCGATACGATCGGGCCTAAGTTCCAAAGTTTTTCGGATAGTTTCCTTCATACTTTCTTTGGTTTGTTTAGGAAGCCCGTAGATCAGATCGAAATTTACAGAATGATATCCTAATTTTCGAGAACCCTCGGTGATTGCCGCAGTTAATTCATAAGGCTGGATACGATTCACTAATCTTTGCACTTCTGGATCGAAGTCCTGGACTCCCAAGCTAATTCTTGTAAATCCGTATTTTGCAAGTACCTCAAGTTGAGAAAGTCGAGTCCTTCTTGGATCCACTTCCAAAGAAAATTCTGGAGAATCAGCGACATTCCAAGAATCTAAAATTGGCTTTAATAAACTTTCCAAATTGGATTCGGAAAGATAAGTAGGAGATCCACCACCTAAATGTAATTCTCTAAGCTCACGTTTAGCAAGTTCAGGAAGTTCTTCTTGGTATTTTCTGAATTCTTGCAGAACCGTTTCTACATAAGGATCCTCTACAGAATGGTTTTTAGTGATAGAAGTATTACATCCACAGAAAGAACAAAGAGTCTCACAAAATGGAATATGAATGTATAATGCTAGAGAAGAATCGTCAGGAACCAACCTTCTGCGAAGCGCATCTATCCATTCTTCTCTAGTTGGATTATCTTCCCAATAAGGTACTGTAGGATAACTAGTATACCTAGGCGCCGGAACATCGTATTTTCGAATTAGATCAGATTTGGAACTCATACGAATGCCTCACGTATCGTACTTACGAAAGTTCTAATATTCGCTTCGGGAGTTTTTGGCAGGACTCCATGTCCTAAACCACAGACCCATCCCGCTCTTTTTTCTAGGGCCAGATCTAAAAACGGCCTGATCCAACGACTTAAATATTTCTTAAATTCTCCAGGCTCCATGAATAATAATGCCTGGTCAAAATTCCCCTGAACAAAATGGGAACCGTTCCCTAAGAAGCCAACGATATCAGTCCTATGATCCATCCCAAAACCAGTCAGACCCGAAACTTCTCTTAGAGATTGTAAAGAACTCGGTGCAAGATTTTTAGCATAATAACCAATTTTACCTGGAAATGTTTCTACTAAAACTTTGATGGTAGGCAAGATCGCCTCTTGAAAGAATACAGGAGAAGCATCTCCAGCCGCAGTATCAAAGATCATTACGATCTCGGCGCCACCTTCTAATTGTAGGCGTATGTTTTCTTTTAATAAAGCAAGGATCTTCTCGTAAAAACCTTCTCTTAGCTCTGCAGAAACTTTAGGAAGTATTAGATTTCCATCATGTTTCCCTTGTGTAGCATAACAGAATAAGGTCCAAGGTCCTCCCACAAATCCTATCAGGGATTTATCTTTAGAGATCCTTTTTCTGGTGCGAATGACTGCATCCTTTTGGAATCCCATAAATTCTACTGCTTGTTCCAAAGGATAAAACTTATTCAGATCTTCTACTGTAGAAAGATGCCAACCAAGTTTTGGACCTTCATCTCCGAAACGTAGGCCCATTCCGAATGCTTCTAAAGGAAAAAGAATATCCGAGAATAAAATTGCAGTATCAAAATCAAAATCATCTACGGGACCAAAAGCAACTTCTGCAGCAAGTTCTGGGACCTTACATAGTTCTTCGAAAGAATGTTTTTTTCTTAAATTTTGGTAATGCCAATGATAACGGCCTGCCTGGCGCATCATCCAGATAGGAGGAGTAGCCTGAGGTTCTAATTTAAGTGCTGCTTGGAATCTAGTATTAGACATTTTTTAAGTCTCCGATCCATTGGTAGCCGACTCCTCTCACGGAACGGATCGCATCTTCGCCTTTATCTCCGAAGGCTTGGCGTAATCTAACAATGGAATTATCTATAGTTCTATTTGTAGGGAATTTTTCCTCTCCCCAAAGGCGATCTAGGATCTCATCTCGGCTGACTGTTCTTCCCCTTTCTTCTACCAAAAAGTTTAAGAGAGCACAGTCTCTTTTGGAAAGATGGATCTCTTCTTTGGATGGTGTAAGAATACAATATCCGTAAAAATCCAGAAGGTAACCTTCGTAAGAATATTTAGCCTGTTTTATGGAATGTTTATGAGATTCTAATACGTGTTTTACCCTAATCAGCAATTCCTTTAAATGAAATGGCTTAGGTATAAATTCTTCTGCGCCTAGTTCGAATCCTCTCAAACGTTCAGGCGCTCCTGAATGTGCAGTTAAAAATAAAAATGGAGGGCAATCTTTTCTGGATTTTAATTCTTCAGCAAGTTCGAAGCCATCTCCATCAGGTAAACGAACATCTAAAAGTATAAGATCAGGTTTGGAATCTGCAGCTAAAACTTTTGCAGACTGAGCAGAAACGGTCCAGACCATTTCGTATCCTTCTTTTTCCAAACGTTCTTTTAAAGTTTCACCTAAAGAGCGGTCATCTTCTACTAATAGTAATTTCGCTTTCATATACTTCTCCTTTGAGAAGAATAAGAGGGGAGAGTAAGCTCTGCCAAAAATCCTCCTGACTCAGAATTTTGAACGGAGAAGTTCCCACCCATTCTTCCGGCCAATTTTTCAGCGATATACAATCCAACTCCAGTACCACTGGTACTCGTATGTCTTAAAAACAATCTTCCTAATAATTTAAAATCGCCCGAAAAACCTTTTCCGTTGTCTTCGAATCTGAATTTAATCTTATCTCCGGAAATTGGCTCAGAAAGAATTTTTACCTTAGTGGCGCCTCCATGCTGCACAGAGTTCTCCAAAAGATTTCTAAAAATACTTTCGAGTGCTCTTCTATCTGCTAACACTTTGGTTTCTTTCCATTCTGTTTGGATATCCAACTCGGACCATTCTTCTCTTAGACTTTCTCCCCAGTGTCGGAGGTCCAACTCTTCTAAATATAATCCTTCGGATCTCATGAGACTTGCCAGGTACAATGCCTTGTTCATCTGAGATTCTATACGATCTGAGTCCTTGAGTAATCTATGAAGAAGTCTGTCTTTACCTGCATCCACACCTTCTTCCAACAGACTTTCTGCCTGTAGTCTAAGACTCGCTAAAGGTGTTTTCATTTCGTGAGTTACTGTAGAGAAAAAATCGTGAATGAGTTTGTTTCGCTTTTCTTCTCTAAAAGTAAGCCAGATCAAGGTGGCCCCACCGCTCACTAGTAAAAATAGAAAGAAGGTCCCCTCCATCTTGATCATGGAACTTTGCCTTTCTAATTTTTCTAAAAAATCAATATCGATCTGAGATCCGAGGCGAGAGGCAAGTTCAGTCGCCATTCTATTCTGTCTTAATCCCAAAAAAAGCCACCAGACCCCGAGTGAGACCGTGGTCACAACCCAGATTACCGGCAAAACAATCTTTTTGGAATCGAAGACCTTCATACTTTCAATTTTTTTAATGCGGAGTCCGCTTTCTCCAATGTTTCAGAAAGTATTTTATCAGAATGAGCATAGCTCAAAAAACCAACTTCATAGCCGGAAGGAGCTAAATAAATTCCTTCTGCGAGAAGTGCATGGAATACTTTTGCAAAACCCTCTTTATGACCGACTGGGATCTTATCCACAGTACGAATCGGAGAGGAGGACTTTTTATGGAACCAAAACAAAGAAGAGTGTACACTGGAATCCCAATCTCCCTCTGGATCCCTTTCCCTTAAAATAGAAACCATCCCGGAAACAAAAGATTTGGTGCGATTTTCTAAAACGTTCCACACATTATCTTTTTCACATTTTTGGACGGTAGCAAGACCGGCCCTCATTCCAAAAGGACTAGCACTTAATGTTCCTGCTTGGTATACAGGTCCTTGAGGAGCGACGAGATCCAATAGTTCAGCTTTTCCCGCATAAGCTCCCACTGGAAATCCACCGCCTATGATCTTTCCGTAAGTAACAAGATCAGGAGCGATCCCTAATTCTCCGCTCATTCCGGTTAGTCCTACACGAAATCCGCTAATCACTTCATCAAAGAGCACAAGAGTTCCGTGTTTTCTCGCAATCTCAACGATCTTAGATAAAAATTCTTTTCTTTGTATTAATAAACCGTAATTTGCAGGCAAAGGTTCTATCACCAAGGCAGCGATATTTTTGCCTTCTTTAGCAAAAAGCTCTTCGACTGCTTTTTCATCGTCCAAAGGAAGAACCAAAGTATTCTTGATCAACTCTGAACCAATTCCAGCGCTATCAGAAGAAGATTCTCCAGCAAGTCCTGAGCCTGCTTTTACAAGCAGCGCATCTAAATGGCCATGATAACATCCGTCAAATTTTAGGATCTTATCTCTTCCTGTTGCAGCACGAGCCACACGTAACGCGCTCATCACGGCCTCAGTTCCGCTATTCACGAATCTGATTTTTTCTACCCAAGGAATTTTGGACACAATCCATTCTGCAAGTTCTAATGAATAAGGTTCTGCAGCTCCGAAACTCCAGGCAAGTTCTGCAGTTTCAGAAACAATTTTTTGGACATCTTCGTCCCTATGGCCCAAGATCAAAGGGCCAAAACTTAAACAATAATCTATATATTCTTTTCCGGAAACATCCGTAAGTTTAGCACCTTTTCCAGATTGGAAGAATATAGGATCTCCTCCTACGGAACGAAAGGATCTAACGGGAGAATGTACCCCGCCCGGCGCTACTTTTTTTGCTCTTTCAAAAAGTTCCTTAGAACTTGGAAACATCAGCCTAAAATCTCCTTTCCTCTTCTTGCTGCGTATGTAATCAGATAAGATGCACCTGCTCTGGAAAACACTTGCCATGTTTCCTTAAGAGCATCTTCAAATTTGCAAAATCCGTTTTCTGCAAGCATTGCGAGAGATGCATATTCTCCGCTCACTTGGTAAGCACCCACAGGCAATCCAGTTTGTTCTTTGATCGGTAAGATAAGATCGATAGAAGTCATACCAGGTTTGACCATCAGAAGATCTGCGCCTTCTTCCGTGTCCCTGATAGAAGAAAGAATAGAATCTTCTCTATTTCTAACATCTATTTGGTAAGAAGAACGGTCTCCATGACCAGGAGCAGATTCTGCTGCTTCTCTGAATGGACCATAAAAATGGCTCTTAAATTTTGTAGAATAACTCATGATCGGAACATGCTGAAAACCATTAGAATCCAGAATACTTCTGTGACTTCTAATTCTGCCATCCATCATATCAGAAGGGGAGATACCATCCGCACCTGACTCTGCATAACAAAGAGCAAGCTCAGAAAGTCTTTTGACAGAAGATACATTGTCTATTCTACCTTTCGGATCCAAAAGTCCACAATGACCATGAGTGGTCAAAGAACAAAGACATGTATCCACCCAGAGAAAAGCCTCCGGGAATTTAGATTTAATATTACCAATTACATTTTTATAAAATGATTTCGGAATAGAATCATCCGACTTTTTCTCGGGAACCAAAAATAGTAGAAAATGTTCTACGCCATTCTTCAGATCAGATTCCACTTGAGACAGAATAGATTCTTGGCTGTCGCGAAATACTCCAGGCAAAGACGACATTTTTTCTGGAGACTTTAAACTTTCAGTTACGAATAAAGGCTGAACCAGTTTTTTAGGATTCAAACTTTCCGAAGACACCAAATTTCTGAGCGGAGTATTGAGACGATTTCTTCTCAGGCCCAACAAACTCTCGGAACTCATATAGTACCTCTTGTTGTAAGAAAATCCGGAGTCTCACCTTTACAGGCTCTTTCCCAGGACTCAAAATTAGGGAATGCAAAAATTTTCGCAGAATCACCTAATATTTTTCTAATATATTTATACGTGGCTCCGGTTCCGCAAGAATGAATGCGAGATCCTATTTCCGGATTTTTTTTGTAGGCTCTATTAAATTGAGAAGCACTCATCCAGAAAAAGTGGGAATACCCTGAAAGATCAGGTTGTTCTGAATCAAAATCCACTTTATAAGTTACAAACCTTCTCCATACACCTTCAATGATATCGCTTTCTTCATGAGTGAGTTTGATGAAGTCAGGATTGGACTCACAAAAACTAACGATTTCTTTTGCGTCTTCTTCGCCCAAACCATCCGTGGAACCGTTTACCCAAACATCTCTGGATGCTAATTTCTCCCAGGTTTTTGCACCTGCTACTATATAAATCGTATCAGGTCCTGGCAATTCCCAGTCCTTAGGCAAAGAATCTGCGCGAGAAACGAACCAAAACTTTTCTTTTGGGACAGAGGCTTGTATAGGAGAACGTTTCATTCTAAAACCCTGTCTTGGTTTCGGAAACACAAGATCCAAGGAAGAAGGAACCGGTAATTCTTCTCCATTCCAACGATCAAAAGCATCCAACTCAGAACCTGAATCCGTTTTGCCTCGAACGAACAGAAAATCCGCAGGACCCCCTAAGATAACAGAAACTCCGATCTTTTGGTGGCAACCTCCGCCGAAATAAGAGAGAATTTTTCTCTCTTCCAGAACTGCTGCTTCTTCTTTTGGATTTGAAAGCGGAAGTAAAAGTTTTTTAGTCTTCTCGTCACCTTTTCGAATTTCTGCAGCGAGCGCACCTTGTGCAGGAGCATTCGGATTTTTAGATAAAGGCAGAACCATAAATAGTTCATTCGAGATCGCAGATCTAATTTCTTTTCTAACTTCAGAATACTCCTCGTTAGAAGAAAAAGAAAAGTTCTCTGCAAGAAGTCGATCTATCGCAGCTTTTGCTACTACAATCCCCGAAATTTCCGGATCAGACTTCCATTTACGGAGCCTAGTCTGCACATTCCCTCTTACAGGATGAAAACTGATCGGTAAATTTTGGAGGCGAGAGGGGAGTGCATTCGGAAGAAATGCAGAAAGATTATATTCTCTTCTTGGGCTAGAAGAATGGATCTTAATTTCTTTAGGAGGATTCTCGTAAGAAGATTTTTTAAAAAGTAAAACATCTCTTTGGTCTGCGCGAGGAAGCACCATAATAATTTCTGTGCCTTCATGACCTTCTAAATCCAAATCTTTGAAGGAATGAACGACTACATCCACATTTCCTTGGACAAGTTCTTTGGTTAGGTCTTGGGTGAATACACCTCTAGTTCCCATTTTCCAAAGTGGGGTAGTTAGATCTTGGTCACCACTCGCTTCCTTGAAAAAAAGTTGGAGCTCCAACTCAGGATACAATTTATACAATTGATCTTGTACGAGGCAGGTCTGTAATTTTGCGAGGGAACTTTTTCGGGAACCGATTCTTAAAACGTCGGACAAGGTAGGTCATCCCAACCGAATACAAATTGATGAGCTTCCAGTTCTCTTTCTTCCAAAAGCTCGTCTAAAACGGATTTTAATTCTTCCTTTACTTTTCTAGTTCTTTCTTCTGTTTCTTTCAAGGAAGAAAGCATCTGGGTAAAGGAAATATATACGATATCTGAGGGCCAAGATTCTTCCAAAGGTTCTTCTCTAAAATCTAAAACCAGATTTCCTGGAACCAATTTATCCATCCAAGCGGAGCAGTCCATAGGTGCAGCGATGACCCAAGCTTCTCCATTCGGAGACCAGTCTTCCATCATATGAGAAGAAGAACCGGAAACAGAAGATAAAAATTCCAAACGATTCGAATTACGTCCTACGATCTTAGTATTTCTATTAGAATGAGAAAGCCAAGGAAGGATTTTTTCCGCAAGCTGGCCTGTTCCAAAAAGTACGATCTCCTTAGGAGGAGTTGCAGCTTCAGATAAATATTTATCCGCCAAACCTCCGTAAGATTGTTCTCCTAAATTTTGCAAATACCCTGAGCGAAGAGTTCTGCAATCTTCAATCAAATTGTCCCTAAGTTTTGCCAAATAATCTCCGAAAGCAAGATCAGGTAATTCTTGGAATCTTTGTCTGAACTGCGCGAGAACTTCGGTCTCTCCAAATAATTTAGATTTTAAACCGGAGATAATTTCTAGAAGAAGTCTATATGCTTCATAACCGGATTTACTTTCCCAATGAGCAGGAAGATTTTCCGGATGAGGATGGATCCTGGAATCTGAAACAAGAACAGTGCGCATACAAGTCTTCCAAGAAAACGCATCAGGCAGAGCTAGTAAATCCCTGTCGGAAGATTCAGAGTGAAAAACTTGTAATGTGGACCACATCTATCTTCGATCATACCTAATTCAGGGCCTTATTTGTCAAAATACTGTCAGAGAGATCCGAAAAATATTCCTCTTGCATGCGTTGAGAACGAATTTCAAAATGACCTTATGGTTTGGGACATAGGCTTCCAAGATAAAATTGTTTATCTCGTAGTGGGCTCTACAGCCGTTTATTTGAGCTTTCCGGTCGTTTCGTCCATTAGAAGTTTATTTAGTAAAACTCAAAAAGCGGAGACAAGTTTCGGCTGTTACGAAGTCGCCTGCTCCTCCTGCGATGTAAAGATTGATAAAAATCAAAAAGTCTTATCTAAACGAAAGCACTGATAATTCCAAAAGAGTCATCGCGATCCCATCTTCATTATTCGAATATTTAGTAATATAAGAAGCGCCTTCTTTCAAAACAGGTACTGCATTTTTCATCGCAAATCCATATCCGGAAGAAAAAAGCATTTCCCTATCATTCAATTCGTCTCCGAAAGAAATCACTCCGGCCTTGTCCAGACCTGAAATTTTTAAATATGACTGGATTGCAGTCCACTTGGAGACTCCTTTCTCCAAAACTTCCAAACAGTAAGAAACTCCTGGAATTTTAGTAATTACAGTTCTGTATTCAGAAGACTCAGGCAAGGACAGAAGTTCCTTTTCTAATTCGATCAATTCTTCCTTTATTAAGGAAAGATAACATACTACAAGCGCACGATCAGAAGAATGATCCAGAAGATCGCCAACCAACTTGGTCCTCGCAATATCTCCGCCTGAATAATTATGATATTTTTCATCCGTGATCGGAGACTCGATTAAAATATCGATTCCTTCTTCAAAGCGGTCCACATGTAAAAGGGGAGAGTGGCCCTTCTTCTTTCCCAAAGATAAAACCGCAAATGTCGCTTTTTCAGAAATATACGTTTCCGAAATTCTTTCTCCATTGGGAGAGTTTCGGAGCACCTGCCCATTATTGGCCACCACAGTTACATTTCCTCGGAACTCCTGAGCATATGGAAGAGCAGAAGAGAACCTTCTTCCCGTAGCGATAATCAACCCAATTCCTTGGTCCAACGCGGATTGCAAAACATAATGATTCAAACTAGAAATAGAAGCCCTCGAATCCAGAAGTGTTCCATCCAGATCCATAGCAATCGTATGAAAGGGGAGAAGCCCGTCCAATTTTGGAAATTTATAGTCCGTCCCAATACTTAGGTTATCGATAAGTATCTGGTCTCGGGCTTCAAGAGCCTGGACCCTTTGGTCCGGGCTCTTATGTGAATTCGAAATGATATCCAAGTGCGCCTGCGATTCTTTTCCAATAGACCTAAGGGCAGGTGTTCCTTCCACCTCCTTTTTTCGTTTCCAAAAGAATCAGAACTGATTGCCTGGAAGAATGGAACTCAGTCTGGCATATTCTCCCTGTCCAAACGACACATTCATCTTCTATCATCTCATCTCCGCAAAAACCAAGGCGCCATTTTCGATAAAAGAAGAATTATACGATGTAGAACAACTGAACCAATTCGCGAACCAAGGAAAATTCCAGGCCACGAAAATTTCATTCGCAGCTCTATTCCATGTCGCAGACAAATATTCTCTTTTGGACAGCGGATCCGCACTTGGTAGGAACTGCGGCCCAATCATCGTAAAAAAAGCAGGCTCCTCTGTAGGAACTCCTATTGGAAAAAAAATTTTAGTCCCAGGACTTTGGACCACTGCCAACTTACTTACACATCTATACTTAAAAGGGGATTTCACACCAGTTCCCACACGCTATGACCTCATCTTGGACAAAGTAAAAAATGGAGAAGCTGACTTCGGGATTGTAATCCACGAAGAAAGATTCACTTACGAAAAAAGAGGACTCGCCAAAGTAGAAGATTTAGGAGAATGGTGGGAAGGCACAACAGGCGCACATATTCCACTCGGATGTATCGCAATCCGTAGAGATATTCCTTCTCAAACAAAACATGACCTGGATTCGGCGATTAAGGAAAGTCTAGCTCTCGCTTATCAAAACAGAGAAAGTATGTACGATTATATTTTAAAACATTCTCAAACGACGACAAGAGAAGTGGCGGATGCACATATAGATCTGTACGTGAATGAATTTTCTAAAAGTTTAGGAAAAGAAGGAGAAAGGGCAATCCGCTTATTACAGCAAAAAGCCCTCGAGACAGGATTACTTCCACGAGAAAAAGAGAAGGACTTATTCCTTTAATTTTTCAGTTCTCTAACTATATCCAAACTCGCAGGAGATTGGTTTAGAGTATAAAGATGAATTCCTGGAGCTCCCATCTTGACCAGTTCACGGCACTGATTCACTGAGAAGTTAACACTTCTTTTATAAAATTCTTCCGGCTGATCTTTTACTTCTTCCAGATCAGAAACTAGTTTTTCAGGAAATTCGCAGGCAGCCATTGCCTTAAATCTTTCTATTTGAGTAAAAGAAGTAATAGGCATAATCCCAGGAATCACAGGCACATTGATCCCTTTTTGACGGATCAGATTTAGGAAAGATTCAAAATTTGAATTTTTAAAAAATAATTGAGAAACTAGATAAGACGCACCCGAATCCACTTTGCGTTTTAGATTATCCACATCGGATTCTAAACTTGCAGCTTCCGGATGTTTTTCAGGATAACAAGCGGCTCCCATACAAAAATCGAAACCTTCCTGTTTTATAAAAGAGATAAGTTCACTTGCGTAGCCAAATCCACCTTCTACTTTTTTGAAAGCTTCTTCTCCCTTAGGAGGATCTCCCCGGAGAGCCATTAAGTTTTCGATCCCAGATTCTCGGATTTGTTTTAATATAACTCTGATCTCGTCTTTATTTCCGCCCACGCAGGTAAAATGTGCCGCCGCAGGAAGTGAAAATTTTTTAGCCAATTCGGAAGTAATACGGATTGTTTTATCCCGAGTAGAACCACCTGCTCCATAAGTCACAGTGATATAACCCGGGGCCACCTTGGATAATTCTTCCACAGCTTCGAATAATTTCGTCTCTCCTTCCGGAGTTTTCGGAGGGAAAAACTCGAAAGAGTACACCGGCGTTTTTGCCGTTTTATAAATTTCTAATATCTTTTTCATTCTAACCTTTCCCCACAAATCGTGGGGAATTTTTCAACTGCAGCAGAGTAGGACTTGGATTGGCCCTCTGCCGTTTCTTTGTAAGCCCAGAGATTTTGCCACAAGCGCACCTGGTTTTAAATTTTCAGGCGCAACTCTGACCGCATGGCCTCCGGTAAGACCAGAACATAATAGATCACCAGGCTGTACAGGATAAGATTGAGCTTCTACATTCGCAAGAACCACTCCCGCAATCGCAACAAGCCATTGTCCTTCTGCCTGGGGCTTATCTCCCAAAACTAATGCTGCAGATTTTACTGCGACACCTACAATATTGGTAGCGTTTGGTTGTCTGGATTTATGAAGTTTACCATCTTCTCCCATTGCAAGAAGATCACCTTCCGCAATCACATCAGAAGATTGAACAGGGAAAAACCTAGCGATACAATCTGTACCTTTTCCTGATTGGAGATATACTGTTCCAAGAAAATCAGAATCTCCTTCCGCCAAGATCGCTTTTCCTGAACCAGTTTCGTTCAGACTCGGGATCCCTTTTCCACTCGCATATAATGCGTGACCGGATCTGGAATGGAACCATCCACCAAATCCTCTTTTGGCCAGACCTAAAATACCTGCAGATTCTTTTTCTCCAGAAGCGCTATCGCCACGAACTCCGAATTTTTCTCCAAAGCCCAAGATCCCGGAGAATCTACCGGAGCCTACAATACCTGCTCCTTTTTCGCTCTCGTTTCTTGCATATGCAAGTCCTGCATTTTCAGGAGGAGGGGAGATATTTGCATAAGGCGCTTCTATAGAACCTTTTAATCTCAAATATCCAGTATGAGAACTGAAATCATGCTCTTTTGGAGCGTAATCATGAGTGTGGGGAAGAGGTTGTCTTGCGTCCGACAATCTAGGATCATCAGAAGAAACAACATGACCAGGGATAGATTTCCCCTTAGGCGCCACAGTTACTATACCTGGATATTCGGTGCTCGCGTTACGTAATCTTTCGTCATCACCTTGGACAACAGCACCTTCTTTTGCTTCACCGGAACGAGCAAGCTTCACAATCCCATAAGACTGAGGAGTAGAAATTTTTAATCTCTTATCATTTCCCTGAACTGCTGCATCCGCAGATTCTTCTCCATTGGAAGCGAATCTTAAAATACCTGTACTTTCTGTAGTAGCATGTCTTAATCTTGGATCATCAGAAGTGACCACTTTTCCAGGACTTGCATCACCAGGAGGAGCCAATTGAACCAAACCAAATTTTTGATTCGTTGCATGTTTTAAACGATCATCATTCCCCTGAACAACAGTGCCTTCTTTGGTTTCACCATTCTCTGCAAGTTCCACAATACCAAAACTTTGGGTAGAAGAAGGCTTTAAACGATCATCATTCCCTTGCACAACTCTATCTGCCCGATTTTCGCCGTTCCCAGCTAAACGAACCAGACCATAAGAAGCCTCGGTAGAATGTTTTAATCTTCTGTCGTTACCTTGGACAACAACACCTTCTTTTTCTTCACCATCGGAAGCAAGTTCTACGATACCTTTATACTCAGTAGAACCATCCCTCAACCTTCTATCATTTGCCTGAACTGCGGCACCTTCAGAAGTTTCTCCGTCAATTGCAAGTCGGACTAAACCAGATCTAAGAACAGTGGCATAGGGAAGTGGCTCTGCAGTAGGCTTATGAGTCAGCTCGCTTAAGTATGGAGCCGCGTATAATTCCACTTCTACGATGCTTGTGGAATATTTTTCTTTGTTTTGGATTTTACGAGGGCGAGAAACGAATTTCAAAAAGCGAATATTCGTAGGTAAAAATCTCCATTGGTACCAAGTTCCCAATTCAGATAAGAATTGGTTCTCTTCCAAAAGTTGATTCCAGGTCAGATCGTCTTCGCTATAATATACAGTAAAAGTTTCCGGAAAAGGTAAGTGACCGTCTTTCGGCGAAAGAACTCTCAACTCATTCACTCTGCTAATAGAGCCAAGATCCATGAGGAAAAATTCTTCCTTAGGCTGATTGGATTCTACGGAAGACCAGCCGTAATCAGGTCTTTCATCAATTAGATTTTCTTTTACCCAAAATCTATCTTTCTCAGAACTCACTTCTAATTTAGTGACCCCTGAGATCCCAACTTCTAAGGCACCTATAGAAACTTTAAATTTGGCTCCTTCTTTTTCAGAAACCTTACTGACCAATTTTAGAAAGTTAGCGCGGACCAAGGAGAAATTCCATTGTCCCACTTTTTTATTCAATCTCCTGAAACCTGTTTCTTGCAGGATCGGCTCCCAAACTTTTCCATCCAAAGAAATTTCGAATTTAAAAGAGTCAGGGAAGAATGTGCCGGATTGTTCCGACTGATGTAATTTGATCTGATTAAAACTAGAGCCTGGATTTAAAACCAAGGTTAAGACCCCAACACCAGGATGGTCCAATTGCTCAGAATAAGAACGAAGTCCTCCTTCTTTAAATTCGAACGTACCTTTGGTCTTAATTTCGTTTACTTTAACTTGTCGAGGATGGCTGATCCGGATGGATTCTTCATTCATAAGAGCTTTAACGTGGTCCTTTTAAACATGTACCCGGTTTTCTTCGGCTTTTGCAGAAAATATAACCAGTATCGAGGGGTGGATTTTGTCTGTGAAGTACTTTGTAATGATCATCCTAAGTGTCTCAGGAAGTGGATCCTTCACTAAAAGTGTCTTACCGTCCGGTTCCACCTGAACCTTCTCCAATACTTCCACGCTACTTCTAGAAAGATTCCCCTTGCACCATTCTAGAAATCCAATCCAAGAAGCTTCTTTTCCTGGAGAATGTCTCAGGTCCTGGGACTGGATAGGGGAGGTATGCTCAAAATTCGGCCGTCTGTTTCCAGACAGGTTTTTGCAAATGCCTCGAATATAATGTAAGTTATCTCCTAGTCCTTGTGCCTTCGCAATTTCCATTGCCTCGGACAAAATTTCATCTCCGTAACGTTCCTTTAAAGAATCTAAACTCAACTCTTTCTTTTCTAAACTAGGTTTTTGGTTTTGGGTATTATGGATGGTTATATTTATATTGTTTGGGTTTCCAGTTCCACCCCCCTCAGGGCTACCCGCCAACACCCCAGGGGTCGATCCTGGCACACCTCCGGGGTTTCCAAAAATAACCCCCTGAGGTGGAATTCTGGAACCGGGGTAATTGAAGCAAAAATAATAAGTGGAGTTCTTATGCCCAGTCCCAGGGACAAATTGAAGAAGACCTGCTCTTACTAGGTCTTTTTTTCCTTCATTAATAGATTTTTTAGTCTTTAGGCCTGTGAGTCGGATCAGACTTTCATTACTAGGCCAGACTGGTTTAAAGGTCTGGTCACTAAATTTAAGCAGGACCAGATAAAGAGTCTTCGCGGCTGGGGATAAAGTGGCCCAAACCCCGGAATCTATTATATCCGAGAGGAATTTTATATATGGAAAATGCTCGCCCATACCTTGGATCCTCTTTTGCCCCGGAGGCAAAAAAATTAATTTTAAGCAAAAAGGTTCGAAGGTAGTTGACATTTATCCGACATAAGGTTACTTATGTCTCATCCAACAACATTCCTTCGGGAAGGTCCGGCCCCTGGTAAGCCAGGGGAGTTTTTTTATCTCAGACCGACGGCAATGTTTCTTCCTCCTCTCTTCCGGGTTGGGAGAAAGTACTACATTTCCGTTTAGAATATTATGTCACATATTGGGGCTTTTTTCTGCTCCGTCAACTCATTCCCGATTTTTTCATGCCGAGTCTCATAAAATCTTTTGCTAAGTACATGTTTGTACTATTTTATTTCGTTTAACAATATGTGTTAATCAATTTTGTTTTTAGATTTCGGATCTTATTTTCCGAATTTTTTGGAAATTTCTTTCTTAATGAACTTATGAAGTTCTGAAAGAAAATCTTCGTCTTCGGTGGAGATGATGACGCTTGTACCTTTTTTTACAATCTTATAAGGGTAGGCAGAAACTACAGGTTTTTCGGATCCAATTTTTGTTTCAATCTGCCTAGGGGAGAATAAGCCGCCTTCTTCCGCTCTGTTAAAAGTTTTTGCGTCTTTTACAGTTTTCAATTCGCCTGAATTGAATTTTTCCAGAAAATCTTTTAGGGTCCCTTTTTTGGCCGCAGATGCTGCTTGTACTAAAAGGTTTTTGGATTCTATTCCTGCATCTTTACAAACCTTCAGGTCTTCTTTAGAGAGAGAAGAAATTCCTAAAAGTTCGGTCATATAACTTCTACTTTTCCCGAATAGATTTCCCAGTTCCAGGTCAGTATAAGAAAAAGAAGTTTTGAGATGGGTCATCGCTTCTATCTCTTCATAAGGAGATAAATTTTCCCTTTGAAGGTTTTCTATGATCGCTAGGCGGAAAGTTTCTTTTGCGTCCTTGTCTAGAATTTTACATTCTACCTCTGGCCATTTGAGAAGGCTAGCCGCATGGAATCTTCTCTCTCCGGCGATGATTGTATAAAATTCTTCATCCGCTTTTTTAGTAACTAGAATAGGCTGAAGAAGTCCGTCCTTGTCCAAACTTTGGGCAAGTTCTTCTACACCTTTTTTCCTCTCTTGTCTAGGCTGACTTTCAGAAGGACGGATCTTATCCAGGCGGATTTTGCGGATCGTGCCTTCTAATTTTTCTGCCTGGAAAACGTCTGCGAGAGAGCCTAGTCTTTTACTTTTTGAGCTCATTCAAAAATTCCTCAATGAAACCTTCGTATTCCTGGGCCTGACGACTGGATTTGTTGTACTCATAGACTGACTTTCTTGCCAGGTGAGATTCTCCAACAGCCACTCCGTCAGAGATGCTATTATCAAAAATTCTGAAATATTTGGTAAGAACAGGAATGATCGTTTTAGTAAGAAGTGTCTGGGGTTTGAGCTGGGTAACTAGCGCTCCCATAATTTCCAAACCAGGGTTGATCCTTTTTTTAATGCTAGTGATTGTTTGCTGGAGTCCCAAAATTCCATCCACGGAAAATTTTTCCGCCTGCAAAGGAATGATCACAAAGTTGGAAGCAACAAGTGCGTTAATAGTAAAAATGGAAAGACTAGGCGGACAATCGATTACACAAAAATCCATTTCTTTTTCCAGGTCCGCAAGAGCGTCTCTCAGAATATAAGGTGCGTCCACAATTGCAGCAATTGTTTCTGCCTCGGCAAGTGTTAGACGGGAAGGGGCGATGTTTAAATTCTCCACTTCTGTCTTAACCATAACTTCTCTGATCTTCGCTTTGGATTGGAAAATATTATGCATGGATTTTTCTAACCCATCTGGATTCAGGAAAATCCCTGTAGAATTTGCCTGAGGATCTATATCGATGAGCAGAGTTTTTTTACCTCTTCTGGCGAGACCCCAGGCTAAATTCAGGGAGGTGGTGGTTTTACCTTCTCCTCCCTTTTGGTTTGCGATGGATACTACAATCATTCTGTTCCCTTGTATCTCAATTGTCGGATGTCCGACATCCCGTCCTTATATCTACCGTACGAAATCGAAAGAATAATGAGAGGAATTTAAACAAAAATAAAAATTAAAAAGTCAACTTCGGGACCGAAGCCAACACTATATTTCCATGTAAGAAGAAGGGGAGAAGCATTCAAACTAATTCTTAAATTTTCTAAAAATTGCAGAAATATCGGACCTGAATGTCGGACGTCCGACATTCGAAAGAAAGTCCAGGTACATGGTTGACACCATGCTTAATTTTAAACATTTTCCCTTCTATGCTATCCGCTCCGGAAGAATTTATATGGGGGAATCCAAATCCTAAAGAACTTAGGATATTATTACCTCTTGCGTTTCCGGAATGTTTAAGATTAATCGATGGCCTGGCAGGACTCGCCACTTTGGTTTCCGAATCTGACCGTTCTTCCTTGGAAGAGGTGGGTTCCTGGGGTTACGGAGAAGATGGATTCTTCTATCCTTTTCTAACCAAGGGTTCACAAATCCGGAGCCGTTTAGAAGGAAGTAAATCTCCATTCTTCTTGCCCAGATCAGAAGAAGTAGAACTGTTCCGAGACGATTCCCTGGGATGTTTATTATCTCCAGTTTTACTGGATGGCAGAATGTTTGGATTTTTCCTGATAGAACTTCCAAACCCAGCCGAAGAAAGACAAATTTTACTCTTACATTTATTATGCCAGAAGGTAGCCCGGCTTTTGAAAAAAGAATCGGAACCTTCTACCGTTTATAAACTTTCCGAGGACGCTAGTCCAGATCCATTGGGGGAGCTGATTTTTAGATTGGGGAATGGTAAAAATTCCCAGCTAGAAAAATTCAAGGAGTCCGGAAGTATTTGTATTTCGGGCCCAGCTTCTTCAGGCAAAAAAACTATAGCAAAATGGATCCAAAAAAGGGAATTTCCAGGCAGGCCAATTTTAACAGTTTCGATCCTTCCGGAGCAGGCATCTAAGTTAGAAAAGGCATTAATTGATTGGGAAAAAATGGCCGAATCCGGGACTCTAATTTTAGAAAATTCAGAGAATTATTCTTTGGCCCAGCAGAGAACCTTGTTCGAATATTCTCAGCGAAAGTCCGGAAAATCCCGTCTTATTTTTTTAGAAAACTCAGGCAAAAAATCAACTGATGAGTTCTTATATTTTCGTTCTCTTTTGGCCGAAAATAAGTTAGAATTACCTGCCTGGAAAGACTGGGCAAAATCGGATAAAATTTCGGCGGTCCGGCCGATTTTCCGAGAGGTCTGCGAGTTGCATGGCCGTCCCGATTTGGCACTTTCTGAGGATGCGATAGAGTCTTTGGTGGGAGGGAGTTCCTGCCAAAATTTAGAGGATCTTCGGAATGCGATCGAAGAGGCAGTTTTAAATTCCGGCTCGGGAGAGATCCGAAATTCTGACCTTAAAAAAGAAGGTTCAAAAGGGATTTCTCTTCCGGATCCGGAGGATCTTGATTTGCGAAAAGCTGTGGAAGCCGTGGAGCGCCAAAAAATTCTTTTGGCGGATAAATTATTCGGCGGCAACCAAATACGAATGGCAAAGGCCTTGGGAATTTCCAGGGGCTCGTTGCAATATAAATTAAAAAACCTAGGTTTGGGTTAAAATTTTGGAATTAGATTCCTTATACGAAGAAAGAAAAACTCCGGCCGGATTTTTAGTAAAAGTCCGCCTCGGAAAAATGACGTACGTAGTCTTTACCTCCAAGGGCCCAGAAGTCCCGAAAGGAGCCAGAAACCAGTCCATCGTGGTTCCGGTTCCCAGAATCGCATTTTTAGGGGAGGATTTTGATCTCTCCCATTTTAGGTTAGGAGAGCTGAGTTTCGTAAACGTAAAACAGGGAAAACTAGTGATCCCGTACCAGCATTCCAGTTCCGGAAATGAGGTCCGGACCATCTTCCTGAACAGCGGAAGTGAGTGCGATATTTTGCCAGTAATCATCTACCATTATGATCGGGTGGATAGCCTTCTCAGGGCCAGAGAAGAGGGTGTAGAAATGCACCACCTGGTTTTGGACGAGGAGTTCCCACGCCAAGAATTGGTGGCCCTAAAAATCAGGTTCCCTTCCTTAAACATGCTCATCATCAAAAGAAAGGTGGCTCAAAAAATTGGGGCAGTGGGGGAGAAGCCATCCCCTGGAAAAGAGGAGCTGGAAAAAAGTCTCCGAGAAGAATCCAATATCGTAGATTTTAATAAGGTCCGAGCCACGGATTTATTGGAGAAGGGCAACTTGAATATGCACTCCAAAAATCCAGTATTCCTTGCTCGGATCCATCTCCGAAAAATGGAGTTAGAAAAAGTAAAACAGCTGCTCTTAGAATTCACATTGAAGTCAGAAGAGGTCGCGTTCATCCGAACCTTCTTGGATGTGATGATCCGAAATGATGATAATAAAGAAGAGCTAAAGGGCTGGGCGCCAAAATTAAAAAATTTGGACGAAGGTTTCCGACTCGCTGGCTTAATTTTAGAAACAAAAGAAAAAGAATTCGAAGCAGAACTAGACAAAGGTTTCTCCAAAGATATCGCGAGTATGGTTTATGCACTTTTGGAAAAAGAACAAGACAGAGCAGAGAACAAAGAGCAAGAAATTGTTCTTTGGGAATGGAAGCTCAGAGCCAAGAGACTGTTCCGAAAGACCGCCTAAAATCCTAGAAAAACAGTAAAAAAAGCTTCCATTTCCCCTAAAAACGGTTAAAAATGGGCTATACTGTCATGTTTTTTCGAATGAGACATAATTTTTTGGCACAGTTCTTGCTTATTGCCTCCTTGGCTTTGGGCTCGAGTTCTGCCTTCGCAGAAGAAGCTTCTGGTCCAGAATTTTCTTCTCGAAATATGTCCGAAGCCGAAGGTTCAATTTCGGAAGAACTAAAATCAATCTACCAAGAAGAAGTGGATCAAGTTCTCGCCGAAGGAATTTCTTATTCGGAAGAAGAAAGGTTATCCGACTTTCCGGATCTAGATTCTCTTCTGGCTGATGAAGGTGTTCCTACCAGAGTCGCAAAAATTTCTGCAGATAAAAAAGTAGAGAAGGGGAAAACCTCCAACTCGGATCTTGGGATCCAGAATCGAAAAGGAACCTCCGAAATTTTTTCAGAGTCACTGGTCCTCTCCCAAAACTGTCTTCTTGGTCTGAAAGTTTTATTAGCAAATATGAATGTCGGACAAGGTCTTGGTCAGGAGTTCCTACCAAGCGTCCCAGTCCAAGGACGAACTCGAGACAACGAAGCGTCTCCGGTCAGAGGAGATTCCTATGCGGATGCTCTCTCTGGATGCGCGGAATTATTTTCCCTATATTTAAGTGTGGAAGGGGCCGTGACTTGGTCAGTCTGTTCTACTAAAAATCAAAGAAATCTGCTTTTGGGGCCTGGAGTTCCTACCACTAAGGGCGCTGATTTAAGGAAAACCTCTGAGAATGCGCTGGAATCCAGATCATGCTTGGAATTCGACAAATTAGAGGGCATTGTCCTGGTTTCTGGGAAATCCTACGAAAACCGGACCTTCTCCCAAGCTACCCTAAGCCAAGGGTTCGAAATAGGGAAGGCCGCATTAGTTCCTATTGGATCCCAAGTAGAGAGAGAATTCTCCGCAGAGAAATTGGGCGCTCAGACCCTGAACCAAGATCTGAAATCATTACTCGAAAAGGTAACATCTAAGGTCGGACAAGACTCGCATAAATTTTCTTCTGGTCGTCCGACCCCAGAAATTCTAACTTAACAAATATGGCCGTGAAGATCAAACGAACCTCTTTTCAGAGGCTTCTGAATGCGATGAAGAAAGTCACTAGTGAGGTGAACGATCACGAAATTCTTCGCAGATTAGAAACTCTCATGGTCACTAGCAAAGAAGATCTGAACCAAACTGTAGTTCGTTCTCTTTTGGAAAATCCTTTAGACTTCGATCCTAAATCTGTGCCTGAGCCTTACGCTCAGTACGTTAGACATTTCGTATATATGGTGAAACGAAATAAGAAAATGGGATTAGATGTGAACTTCGATGCAAGTGCTATCGAATCAAAAAAGGATAAGAAGAAATTAGCAGCTCCTAAAAAATCCGCTCCTTCCAAAAAACAAGCCCCTGCTCGCAAAAGAGCCTAAATTCTTAAAACTTCCCTGTGCTGCGCACAGGGGCAAAAGTAATATTCCATAAAAGGGCAGCGCCTTCCATTAAATGCCGATATCCGGGCAAATGTCTGCATAAATGGGCAATTCTATCCCGAAAATCGGCTTTCGGCGCCGAAATTATGACTTTTACATAAGTGCCTAATCATAAGCAGTAAAATCGGACATTTGCCAGTCTGAAATTTGGGGGTACGGCCGCGGCGGCATGGGCGAAATAGCATAAAACCAGGAGGAGTATTGGCCTTGGGGCAGCTGGATTTGCCTGCAGGTTAAGGCGTTATATACGGTGGATAATTAGATATCTGTTGCTGTATGGGTGTAAGTTCGTCCATCCGGTTGCGATTTCGTGCTGCCCAAAAATGAGCGTTTAAATCCGGTTCTTATGAGAATGCAGGGACTGGCTAAAGCAGGGATAGGGGAGTTGCTTGGCTTGACCCTCAATGAGGCCGGCTCCAAAAGCCAAGAATTCGCATTTTGGCACGAATATTCGCTTTCACACGCAATCATAAGACAGAGCCATTCTGTAAGGGGAAGCTTGCGCCCCGTTTCGGCAAAATTGTCCGTCCCTGGGCAGCGAGTCGGAGAGAGCCTGCCTTCTTCCTGGCAAAGGGAAAACCCGATAAAATGGGTTTAACAGAGCGCCTTTTGCTATTTGGGATAAGTAGGAATTGGCATTATTTATGACATAAAGTCATGTGTATCAAATTTGCACACCCATGAGGTTTTGGCAGGCCTATATTGCTTTCTTCTTGCGGAAGGAGGGAGGATTAGAGATCCTCTTCCAATGGCCGAAGTAATCAAATTAAGAGTCAAATGCCATGCCTGCTCAAATTTAATCGAAGGTTCAGCCAAATATGGCGGTGGGCATTACGTTCCGGAGGGCGTAAACTTCGAATTTGTGGCTATTGGGAAGATAGAAACTCCTAAAGGAAAGCGTGTTAAGGCAGAAATCACCGCTGATTGTCCGAATTGTGGAGTTCGGTGCAAATGGACAATATGATATGCTTTTTATTGGTATTAAATTGGATTAAAAATAATCTAATAAATGATTAATATTGATCTCATGTTTATGAATTTGTATTAATGATTAAAGTTAAGTAATGAATTTTTCCACTCCACTCTTTCTATTCTTCTTTTTGCTTATATTTGGGCTGAGATGGATTCTTCCCAGGCTGAAATTCCTTCCAGAATGGGTTCCGAAGCCATTTTTGCTAGCGGGAAGCTATTTCTTTTATATATCCTGGAATCCCAAATTTGGGTTCCTTCTTTTTGGGACTACTATCCTGGATTATTGGATTGGAAGAACAATGGATCAGAAAGAAGGAAGGTCTCGTGCAATCTTGCTTTCTATTTCTCTTATTTTAAATTTAGGGGTTTTAGCATTTTTTAAATATTTCATTTTCTTTATGCAGTCCGGAAATGCCGTAATATCGGCATTTGGGCTAAATTTAAGTTTTCCTGTATGGCGCATTGTGCTCCCCGTAGGTATCTCTTTTTATACTTTTCAGTCTCTAAGTTACACGATCGATGTGTTCAGAAGAGAAATTTTACCTGAAAAAAATTTCTGGAACTACGCACTCTTTCTCTCCTTCTTCCCTCAGTTGGTTGCAGGGCCGATCGTTCCAGCAAAGACCTTTTTGCCCCAGCTTAAGACTTGGGTGGCATGGAGGGAACTCCCTCTCAGAGAAGGCCTCGTTTTAGTTTTGATCGGTGTATGGAAGAAGGTTGTGATTGCGGATCAGCTTTCTATCTTACCCGATTCTTTTTATCGTTCTCCTTTGGAACTTTCGAGTGCCTATGCATGGGCAGCAGTTTTTGCATATTCTCTTCAGATCTATTGTGATTTTAGCGGGTATACTGATATTGCCTTGGGTTCCGCTCTTCTTCTTGGCTTCAAACTGACTGAAAATTTTAGGATGCCTTATCTTGCGTCTGGATTTTCTGATTTTTGGAGAAGATGGCATATCTCTCTTTCTTCTTGGCTTAGGAATTATTTATACATTCCTTTAGGCGGTAATCGTAAATCTGAACTCAGAACTTATATAAATCTATTCTTAACCATGCTTTTGGGTGGTTTATGGCATGGTGCCAGTTGGAATTTTGTGGTTTGGGGCGGATTTCACGGTATTTTCTTAGGGTTAGAAAGATTGGGTAAAAAATTTTGGCCCGGTTTCTTCTCCCCTGAAAATGGATCTGGAATTTTAGGAAGGTTCTCTTATAGGATCTTTGTGATCTTATCTGTGGTTCTTTGTTGGGTATTTTTTAGATCTCCGAATTGGAAGACTACAGGGATCGTTTTCGAAAAACTTTTTAGGCTTTCGAACGGTACGGATCCTACGATTTCTTCTTTGCGTATTTTGTTTATCTCATTCTTTTTATTTTTTGTCGCGACTTGGATCGGAAATCGTGACGAGAAAGATGGTAGTTTTAGGAAATTTTACGAAAGTTTACACCCAGTAAGTTTCGGAATTTTGGTTGGTACTGGACTCTTACTCGGAGCTGTATTCTCTTCCGAGTCACAGCCGTTTATTTATTTTGTTTTTTGAACTGGTCTTTGCAGATAATCTCTGATCTTCTCAGTTTCATCGTAGACCCAAATTTTTCCGTTTCCGGATCCACAATTTAGAACTCGAGAAGGTTCTCCATAGAATGATTTGATCCTGGATTCTCCGAGTCCTTCTGGCAAGATCGCGATTGGGCCCTCTGGCGGGAATAGGAACCATTCTTTATTGGAAACTGAATAAGATCCTTCTAATGTGCTGAAATCTATTGGATAAGCTAGGACTCTTTTTTCGGAATATGTAAGTATTCGTCTGGCTTTTCGAGGTTCTGAAAGTACGAACACGAACGAATCTTTTTCTTTCCATTCATCTACACAAATAGTTTCAGGTGGTCGGAGAGATTCCCATGGATCTCTGAATTGCCCGGCTCCTTCTCCAAATGAAGCGAATATCCCAAGTCCGAATATCAGTCCTAAAAATGCAAAATTTCTGGAATGGCTTAGATAGTTTTGGTTTTTGATAGAAGGCAAAATCCCAAATAAAACCGGGACCATCACGATTGCAGGCAGGCTGTATTTGAGTGAATTTTGGCCTGAATATAGC
The DNA here is from genome assembly GCF_004769555.1 of Leptospira koniambonensis. NCBI lineage: Bacteria > Pseudomonadati > Spirochaetota > Leptospiria > Leptospirales > Leptospiraceae > Leptospira > Leptospira koniambonensis. The sequence continues at coordinate 283,861 of NZ_RQFY01000007.1, forward strand.
CCAAGTAAAGGCGGTAATATGCAAAGGCAGAGCTGGAAATATCCTAAAAATCCATAACTATACCCGGATTCTTTTCCCTTTCTTAAACATAAGATCCCGCCAAGGATCGCAAATGCGAGAAAGATCCCTGAAAGTTTTAGGCTCAGTATCGCTGTGAAAAAATCTGTCCACCAATGTGAGATTGATTCGAGTGCGGAAAATTTATTTGGCGAGTTGATCGTTAAAAATATTTTTATGAAAGAATTAAGCCCTAGTCCGATTAAGCCTGTTGCGAAAAATCGAATGGAAATCAGCGGAAAGGAAACTCCCCAACGACCGTACCTTCTCGCCCAAGCAAGCAAGGTCGGCAGATATAATTCTAAAATTAAGATCCTATCTGAAACTGTGAGTAGAGAAAGAAGTGGGAGAATGGAATATTTTGGAACTTTCTCCCTTTTTAAATAGGGCCAGATCCAGAGACTTGTGAGAAACGCGCTGATATGTACGGATGGAAAATATAAAAAGTATAATAGAGGGAATTTTTCGGCGATCAGAAACAGAAAAGATAATGTGAGTAAGCTGAATACATAACTTTGGGGCCTTGGCATTTTGGGCTCCATTGCTCGTATAAATCTTCCTAAAAGATAAGCGAGTAATATAGTTTGGAAGATTGCGTAGAGTGTTAATGTCCTGAAAACATTCTCAGTTATATAGCCGAATATAAAAACGATAGGTAGGTCCGGAAAAAAATAAGGTGTGGGAGCGAACGACCAGGCCCTTAAGGAACCTCCATCTCTAAGCACATCGATTAACACGGAAGGAAGATACAGAGCTTCTACGTTCCAGAAAATTTCTTTAGGCGCAGTAAATAGGGAGAATATAAGTGAGGCTAGGAAAATAATTATAGAAGTCCAGAGCCAAACCACTTGGGAATCCTGGCCAATGCCTCATCCTAGGTAAAGTAGAAAACGAAACAATTTCTGGACAAAGAGGCAATTACTTTCAGTTTATGGAACTGTGCCCCGTTCCAAGTTAACGATCTTATTTTCTGTTATTATCTCAGTTATTTTTTTGGACTTCTTCTTGTTCCGATACTCGTTTTGGCTCTTGCCTAACGAATCTTCCTGGGGAGCTGATTATTTTTATAATTTTTTACACGAGTATAAGACTTTTGAAAAAATTCCGAAGCAGAAATTCCGCGTTTTAGTTATAGGTTCCAGCGTTACAGGTTATTCTATTAATCCTAAAGATTTGGAGGAAGAACTTCGTAAGGTCACTGGGAAAGATCTAGAGGTAGTCTTTTTATCTTATGCTGGTATGCCTCCTTTGGATGCTTACTTGATGAAGGACCAATTCCTGAGTTTATCCCCAGATCTTATTGTGTATCCAGTGAACTTTGTGGATTGGAGATTGTACAGGACTTATGTTCTGGATCCTAAGAACGGCAAGAATGAAACTGCGGAAGAATCTAAACTAATCCTGGATGCTTTGGACTTTAGGGATGCTCCCCAATCTAAGATTATTTTTCCTTTGGAAACTCTATTGGAGTTTTGGGATTTAATAGGATTGGAGAAGAGTGCGGAATATCTAGCTGCTTCTATCTTTGGTTCTTATCGTTATAAGGAAATTTATTGGAAAATTTCTTCTTCTCTTTATGAACATCGATTTGGTAGGAACTCCAGCTTTATAGAATACAACGGTGTGGATATTCCTGAGAAGGTGACCTTTAGAGGTTGGACCGGGAAAGTTTTTTCTTTTCAGCCTAAACCTTATATGGCTCGAAAAGGTTTTTATATCCAGGTAGTGGAAGAAGTCCTGAAGGATGGAAAGCTGATCCTGGACTTGGAAAATTCTACTCATACAGTTAAGCAAACCTTGGAATTTAAGAGCCCTGGCTGGAAAAAAATTCTTTTAGATCCTAAGTTTTTGGAACAAGGGGAGAAGGATCACTGGATCCGAGCGGAAGTTTCTAATACTTGGGTCCCTTATCTTGCGGGACCTGAACATAAGGATTGGGCTCGGGATGTTTTAGGAATTAGACTCCAACAGCTTTTTGGGAAAGAAGATGATCTTTCTCTTTTGAACAAAAGACCAGTGAGAGAAGAAAGGACAGAAGACCTACGCTTTCTAGGGATGTCCGATAAGGAATATGAAGAATATTTTTACTTTCGACTTCTTACAGACCTAAAAAAAAGACCAGGTTTACAGTACATTCAGGTGTTGGCGGACTCTAAGAAGAAGATCGCAAAAGAAAAGTTCCGACCCATTCTTCATTTTCGTTATATGAAGAAGTTACTTTCTTTTTTCAAAGAAAAGGATTTGCCATTTCTCTTAATAAACAATCCTGAAAACCCAGTCTGCCTTTCCTGGTATGGGGATTCGGAATGGTACAAAGAGCATTTGTCTTATCTTGGCGAAATCAGTGGCGGCGGGGACAATTTTGCGGATCTAAGCCGGGCTTTGCCTTCTACAGATTTTTGGGACTTCCATCATCTTACGTATGAAGGGACTCATAAGATGAATTCTAAGTATGCTTCGCTCATATCTAAATTTGTCGAATGACAGTCCGTGGTCTTAGAAAAAAATAGAGAAAAACAATGAAATGCGGACTTTAAGTCTGAGAGCGGTAAATAAGTTCTATGAGCAAAATTAACGTAGCTGTTTTGGGAGCCACTGGTTCCGTCGGGCAAAGGTTTATCCAACTTTTGGAAAACCATCCTTATTTTCAGGTAACTCACTTATGTGCATCTGAGAATAGTGCAGGCAAAACATATGCGGACGTTATGAAGAAGCGTTGGAAGATCTCAGGCGATATTCCTAAATATGCTCGTGACATAATTATCACATTACCAGATCCTAAGGTTACTCCAGGTGTGAAACTGGCGTTTTCGGGTCTGGATGCTTCTGTTGCAGGAGAGGTAGAAACTTCTTTTGCAGAAGCTGGTATTCATATTATTTCTAATTCTAAAAATCATAGAATGGTGGAGAATGTACCTCTTCTTTCCGCAGAAGTGAACGCAAATCATTTGGATGTGCTTTCCAGCCAAAAAACTCCAGGTAAGATCATCACTAACTCCAATTGTACGATCATGGGAGTGACCATCTCTCTAAAACCTCTATACGAAAAATTCGGCATAGAGTCCGTTATGTTATTCTCTATGCAGGCGATCTCCGGAGCAGGGTATCCAGGAGTTCCTACCATGGATATTTTGGGGAACGTAGTCCCTTTTATAGGCGGAGAAGAAGATAAAGCCGAGATCGAGCCTCTAAAATGTCTTGGAAAGACCGAAGGTGGTAAGATTGTGAATGCGGATTTTAAAATTTCCGCGCATTGTAATCGAGTTCCTGTTTTTGACGGGCATACAGTTTGTGTTTCCGTGAAATTCAAGAAGAAGCCTAGTGAATCCGAAATTTTAGAAGCCTGGTCTTCATTTAAAGGCGAGCCTCAAGAATTAAAGTTGCCTCTCGCTCCGGATTTTCCGATTCTTTATCGTCAAGAAGAAGACAGACCTCAGCCTCGTCTCGACCTGGAAACAGGGAGAGGTATGACTACCGTAGTTGGAAGACTTAGACCGGATCCGATTTTGGATTGGAAATATGTTGTCCTAAGTCATAATACGGTCCGTGGGGCTGCCGGTGCCGCGATTTTAAACGCGGAATTGATGTATCGGAAAAACCTACTCTAGTCGAAGAGGATGACTCATGCTGGATCCCCAATCTCCGGAACTCAAGGTAGCGGATTATAACTCAGCCTTACAGTTAACCCAAGCCTTAGAGGCCAGAGGGGATTTCCAGTACAAAGGAATTCATAAACTAGTACTGATCATTGGTGATTGGACTGAAAAGTTCGTAGCAAATAAAATTCTTCCTAGCGCGGAACAACTCTCCAGAGAGCTAACCTTGGACAAGGAAAGGGTAAACGCCTATCTTAGAGAGATGAGCGCGCGCCAAAATCCTCCTATCGTAAAAAAGATTTGCATGGTGGATTATAATCCTACCGGAGATTCTTCCGACGGAAAGATCGCTTCTTTTCTAAGATTGATCACAGTATTTGCCAGACCTTCTCAAACGGATGCAGGTTCTAGCCATAGATATGTGGATGGAGTGAACCAAACTTCTTTCAGTTCCATCCAAAGATGGGTAAAGGAGAAGAGGCAGTTCCCTGGTAAAGAAGGTTTCCAAAAGTGGATCTACGATTGTATTGATAATAATAAATTAAGCGAGACCTACGCTTCTTCTGAAATTGGGAATTTGTTTCAGGATAATTTTGATGTTACTCCTGTTTTAAAACAAACCACGATCAATATTCATCTAAAACCAGTTCTTAAAAAGTTAGTAGATTCTAGAATTCTGTATTTTTATAGAAATGAGAATGCATTAAGTCCAGGGAACCGTTCTGTTTTTTATTATAATGTCCAAGATGAGATCATCGCAAGGCTGGATACTTATAAAAAATATCTGAACGAAAGGATTATCCCGGAACTCCAAAGGATTGGAGTGTTAGGTAATTTTTCGGACCAAGATCTTCAGAATACTCGTTCTATTGCAGGACAAGTCCTTCCTTTTTTAAGCCCAGCTTATGGTGATCAAAAAACCGCAGTTGAGGAACTTCTTTCTCTCATCCATTTTGAAGAAGAGGAGAAGGAGAAAAAAGAAAAAGAAGAGAAGAAGGCCAAACTTTCCGAATTACTCGATTATATTAAATCTGCAAATCGTTTGGTGGATTTGAATTATCTTCGTTTCCGCGGAGAACCTATCGAAGAAGAAGTCAAAAACCTGATCGTTAATCATGATATGATCATGAGCGCCGACTTTGCGGATAAAAAGGGCCTGTATGTTTTCGTTCTTCACAAAGATTGTATTAATGGTGCAGTCGAGACTGCGAAAAGGGTTCTTACTGCGACTGGGAATGATAGTGAGATCCGTGTTTTAGCAAAAATGAATATCCGGGACATGATGGAGTCTCGCGAGGCGAGTGCTCAATTTGAGAAATTGGAATATTCTTCTCTTTTTAAATATCTTCCTTTTATCACCAGATTTTTCAGATCTCTTTTCGGAAATAACGTAGTTCACAGATTCGAAGCAGAAGAGATTAGAGCAAGACTTGCGTCGGAACAGAATAAAAAAATCCTAGAAGCAAGGACCAAGGTCGCTCAGGAAGAGAAAGTCAAACTCGCCGAACGAAGAGTAAAAGACAGAGAAGCAGCCGAGGCGACTGCAAAAGCCAGGGCTGCGGCCGCAGTCGCAAATTCAGACTCGAGCGCTCCCGCAAGAAGTTCGGGGCTTAGTTCTGAACAAGAGGCGGAAATTAAACGAAATCTTTCTGCGGTTTTAGATGTGATAGACCATGCTTGGAGCCAGGATGAACTTCCGGATAGAGAATATCTCTTGCAGGCTTTAGGCGGGGATATGGATGAAAATACTCTGATCAACTTTCTGAAAAAGAATGCAAAAAAGGAAATCCATTCCTTTATGGTTAGAAATCAGGAAGAGCAGTATTCTTTTCCGATCCTTATCAGCCGAAGGTTTATGAAAAAGAACGGCAAGGCCTTGCTGGATAAGGCGAAGAGGATCGTAGACGAGCAGAAAAATGCGGGAATGCCTGAACAGGAAAAATTCGATTTTTATATTTCTTTCGAAGATTTTCTGAACAGAACCCTTCCTAAAATCTGAGCTCGGATCATTAGAGCAATTTTAATAAAACCGAATATACATGAAGAATGAATTAGTTAATTTCAGAAAAACTAAAATTATCTGCACGATTGGCCCAGCAACCGCCGACAAAAAAATGATCCAATCCCTTGCAGAAGCAGGGATGAATATCGCCAGATTGAATATGTCCCACGGAAATCATGACTTCCACAGGTCCGTGATCCGTGCAATTAAGTCTTTGAACAAAGATGTATTAAAACATCCGATCGCAATTTTATTGGATACCCAAGGTCCAGAGATCCGCACCGGAGATCTGCAAGTGGATCATTTGGATCTGAAAGTGGGGGAATCTTTTACCTTTCATATCATTCCAGGAGAAGAGTCCGAGGAACAATCTGTTTTCGTAAACTATCGCGATATCGTAAAAGATCTTAAGATCGGTGACAGGGTTACTGTAGATAATGGCCTCATCAATCTTGTAGTAGAAGAGATCCAAGAAACTGCTTTAAAATGTAAAGTAGTAGATGGCGGAAAATTAGGTTCTCGTAAACATATTAATCTTCCAGGGATCCGAGTGAATTTGCCTTCTATCACTCAGAAAGACCATAAGGACATTCTTTTTGGTTTGGAAGAAGATGTGGATTTTATCGCACTTTCATTCGTTCGTTCTGCGGAAGATATCCATCAACTCCGCCAGATCATAGAAGAAAATAACGGTCATACAGATATCATCGCTAAGATAGAAGACCAAGAAGCAGTGAAAAACATGATAGAGATCGTGGAAGCTGCTGATGGAGTGATGGTAGCGAGAGGAGATCTTGGAGTGGAGCTACCTATTGAGGAACTTCCACTGATCCAACGTGCTATTATTAGGGAATGTGCGATCAAAGGGAAACGAGTGATCGTTGCGACTCACCTCTTGGAATCCATGATCAATAATCCTTCTCCTACCCGCGCGGAAGTGACTGATGTTGCCAACGCAGTTTTCGAAGAATCTGATGCAATCATGTTGTCCGGTGAAACTGCCGCAGGAAAATTCCCAGTTCGTTGTGTGGATATGCTCCACAAGATCTCGGAACGAGTGGAGAAGGCGCCGGGGTTAGGTTATGTTTTGGAAAGAGTTCCTTCCAATAAGAAAGAAGAGATGGCCAGATCAGCTGCCATGCTTTCCGATTCTATCAAATCGCCTGCAATTATAGTGATTACCAGGAGGGGAACTACTGCTTTAAACGTGGCTTCTTTTCATCCTAGGTTCCCGCTCATCTATGCTTTTACCAATATGACTACTGTCAGACGTAAACTTTGGCTGACCCGAAGTGTGATTCCTTATCGGATCGATTTTTCCAGTGACCCAGAGAAAACTATCAAACTCGCGATCGAAACTTTGAAATCGAGTGGTAGAGTAAAGGATGGGGACCAGGTGGTGATCTTGTCGGATATTATTGCGGGTGCTGACCGAGTTGAGACGATCCAGATCCGAGAGGTGAAGTGAGGTTTGTAGGAACTCCAGACTAGTCTGAAGAGTCCTCGATCCCTTGATTCAGCAATTTTAGGACCCAATCCTGAAGCCCCAGGCTTTGGAAGGCTTCAATTATCATTCCCGTATAGCTAATGGAAGATTGCAATCTTTCAAAACTCAGTCGAACCTGTAGTTTTTTGATTTGTAGATATAGTTGGAGCTCTTCCTTACTCATTTCGGAAGGATCTTTCCAGGGAGTGTAGTCTTCTCCTGAAAGAGGATTCAGGGAGAAAATGCGATTTTCTTTGTTTTTTGTCTTACTCATGGTCGGGAGTTCCTTCCACTTCTACGCTTTAAGCTTCCGAATAAGAGCGAAAACGCCTAACAAGGAAATGAAAAGGCAAAGACCACCAGTTCCCAAAGCCGCAGGTAGTGGATCTCCTGCAAATTGCCTCTGCAAAAAGAGGAAAAAAGCGGCTAGAAAGAATAATACGCTTAAACTTATAAAGAAAAGAGCAATTCGGAAGAATATATAGGCTTGAATACCTAAAACAATCTTTTCTGTTGCGATTTTTTTCGCGTATAGGAGAAGAGTTTCGAAATATTCTGCGATTGAGTTGATAAAAGCGAGCAGGTGTTCCTTCAGTTCGAAATTTGAAAATGAAGTTCCCTCCTGCTTCTCGGTATTTTCGTGAGGAATTTCTTCTGAATCCGTTCTTTTGGCGGTCAATTGATGTTCCGTATTATTTTCTTCGACCGATAAGCATTCCTACGATCATGCCTATCCCGACTCCAACCCCTAATCCGATCAAAGTTGCTTTCTGGGGATTTTCTTTAATATAAGTTCCAGTTTGATCAATGATCTGTTTGGCCTTTTCACTAGTTTCGCCAGTGACTTGCTTCAATTTTTCCTTTAGGTCAGATACGTGTTCCAAGTATTCCTCCCGGGCCTTACCTGTAATTTGTTTGGCCTTATCTTTCAAAATTTGGAGTTCTTCGCTTAGATTATCACCTTTAGACATAAGAACGCCCTCCAGATACTTTTATGTTAGTATAGCTAATCAATTTCAAGAATTTTACATCTTGAAATCATTCAATCATAAAAATTAAGGACTTTAAATTTGACCGTAGGGATAAATAAGTCGATATATTAGGTCTAACCGGCAAACGGATAGAAATCGAAGCGAAAACCATTCCGGTCGATGCAAGGTAAAAAGGGGATGGCATATGAATTTAATATCTAAAATAGCTAAGATAAGAAGAACTCAAAGACAGAGAATATATAATAGAGCATATCGCCAAGCTCTGAAACATTTGAAACGAGAATTTAAGGCAGAAGCCGATCGTCACGCGCAAGCAGAGAAAGAATTAGAAAAATATTATCGTAAAGATGTAGACAGTGAGGCGAAAAAGACCCGCAAGAAAATCCAAGAGTTAGAAAATTATAAACTTCTTCTTGAAAGAAAGGAAATGGAAATAGAATCTAAGCTTGCTTTTCTAAACGATCAACTACACAAAATCGAAGAGCTAAAAGCGAGAATGGATGGGGCTGTTAATTTAATGGCACGTGCAGGATCTCTTTCAAATGGCGCAATCGATGATGCGGAGAAGATCAAGCAGGCCTTGAAGAAAGTACTCTAACGTTGAAATATGGGCGCTTCTCCAGTTCCGTTATCAATCGAGCAAATTAGGAAGGAACTCCCTACCACTTGGGAAGTTATTAGGGCAGACGATGTCCCAAAAATCGTTAGGGTATATAAACTATCTCAATATATAGATGGAATTAAAGTCGTAGCAGCGCTTGCAAATATAGCTAACGATATGGATCACCATCCAGAAATTTTACTTTCGTATAGTTCCGTTAGAGTGGAACTATACACCCACTATCTAATGGGCTTATCCAGCTTCGATTTGCACTTCGCCATCTCTGCCGAAAATCTCTTAAATAATCTCTAATATAATAACTAAATTCTGAGTCTTTATGCGATTTTTGGTCCATGAGGGTCTTTTCCTCTAATTCTAAAATTGGATTTTCCTAATTGATATTCAAAGATCCATAATTCTCTGAAGAAAACCTTCGAATCAAAGTTTGCATGTATTGCAGCTTTCACTTGCCAGATTATCTTTTCTACCTTTGAAAAACCTTTTGATTTATATTCTTCTAGTAGCATTACAAATAAATAGCACATAGAAACTCCATGACTAATGGCGAGACTTCTAAGTTGTGTCCAATCTTCTGCTTTTGGCCTAAAGTTGAACTTTATATATTTCTTTTCTTTCGATCCTCCGAGAGTATTCTGATATTTGGTATATATGGATACGGAATTAATACGTTTGTTCGAATGGAAACTTCTTCGTTGGCTTGAAAGTGCCTTTCTTAGTAAATAGTTGATTCCTTGTTTCCGAACATATTTCGCAAGGTGCGGCGGGATCAGAAGAGTGGAGACTTTCCGTTTCTTTGTAATTATATTTTCTAGAGATATGTTCTGAGAAAAGGAGCGGTGAAAGGTAGGCTTTAATGTTTCCATATAGGAAACGGGTCTTAAACTGATGAAAGGGAGTAAATTTTTTGCCGAAGATTGTGATTTATTTGAGAAGGAACTCCTCAGGAATCCGCTCTTAAAGTTGTCTAAGAACGGATTTTCAGGTATCTGAAGATGAAAGGACTAATCTACAATTACGATTCCCTCGTAATTATCAGTAAATCTATAACCAATTCCCCAAATTGTCTCTATCCACTCAGGTTGCGCTGAATTCTTTTCCAACTTGGATCGAATTCTTTTGATATGAGAGTCTATCATTCTTTCGAATCCATCCCATTCCATTCCCCAAACTGCTTCTAAGATCATTTCTCTCGAGAAAACTTTGCCGGGAGAAGTTGCCATTAGTTGTAGAATATCAAATTCTTTTCTGGAAATGTTTATTACTTGATCTTTCAATGTGACTCTGCGTCTAACTGGATCAATTTTCAAAGAGCCTCTGATAATTTCTCCGCCACTTCCGATATTAGGTTTGATTCCCGCTTTTTTGTCCCAGCGACGAAAGAATACATCTACTCTGGTTTTTAATTCTCGTACGGAAAAAGGCTTTGTGATATAATCATCCGCACCCAATTCGAGTCCCATGATTCTATCAATTTCTTCATTTCGGGCAGTAACTATAAAAATAGGAGTATTCTCATCCGATCTTCGAACTGTTCTGCATACATCCATTCCGTCAATATCAGGTAAGGAAAGATCTAAAATTAAGAGGTCAGGGTGGTTAGCCTTATAGTATTTAAGGCCTTCTTCGCCAGAAGTTTGAATAGTGGTTCGGTAATGAGCTGAATCCAGTGACTTTCGTATTAAATTCCCGATGTCCGGATCATCTTCAATTACCAGAATATTCTTCATAAGCGCCTCAGGTGTATTGGATGTTAAATTTAACCTCATTACAACATATTATTCCCACCAAAATTGTAACATAGCAAAAAATGAGATTTTAAATGTATTGATTGGAAAACAAAAATTCGAAAAATGCTATATGTTTGGCGTTTTTGAAGGGTTTGCTGTTTATCTTTAATGGCATTTCTGGAGAATTCTTATTTCTTAATGTGAAAAGTCTGGTTTTGGACAGTTTATGAAATATAGTAATCCTTCCTTCCCTCGGAGTTGGGCCCTTATTGCCGTTTCGGAACCTGGCTTGGATGTTCACGAAGTAACTAGAACTCTTGGGATTCGTCCGGATTTATCAGTGAATAAAGGAGTTCCTGCCATTTCTGGAAAATCAGTTACTTCTTCCTTATGGCAAATTCACTCTAAGAGAGACGCCAGTTCTCCTTTAGAAGATCATATCCAAGAGCTGCTGGAGAAAATCGCTCCTCGTCGCAAAGAATTTCAAAGTTTTTGCGAAAAACATAATGTCGTACTTTATTGTTCTGTTGAATTCAATAATGGTAATTTAGAAGAAACCGCTCTAAGTTCTCGGACTCTCCTGCTCCTAGGAAATCTTGGGTTGAAATTGTCTTTTCACGCGTGGAATATTCCTGAAAGAAGGAGAAGGTCAGAGGATTAGAATCAATTCTTCTAGAGAGAAAGTTTTGATGTATTTTCGGATCGGCGGTCTTGGCTTGGAAAGAATTAATACTCGATTCTTTTCTCGCAGATCTAAGGCATATTTGATCAATTTTTCTATTACTGGAAATGGTAAAGTCTCGAATTTTGATATTTCTAACTTTACATGCCGATTTGTTTCATAAAAGGCCATTGCTAAAACTGAGTTTAATTCGTTCAATACTTGATCGTTTACTTCTGAAAGAAGGGGCTCAATCTCTACTGCTTTTGGTTTTTTTCTTATTTCGAAGTGATTGTATTTTCGGATATACTCCACAGTAATTTCCCTTTCTAAAGGATTAATTCGCCATTATGAGCGATTTCATATTCGAAGATGAAGCTGAACAACTTAGAAATATTGTCATTTCGATCCAGATTTTTGAATGCTACGAGAACTTTTTTTCACGAAAAAGGATTCCTCGAGGTTGATACGCCATCTTTGAAAAGAATCCCGGGGATGGAGCCATATTTGGATCCATTTATTGTAGGATCTCCTTCGGGGGAAGAAAAGGGATATCTGATTACTTCCCCGGAGTATTCTCTCAAACAAGCTTTATCTTTAGGTGCGGATAAGGTATACGAGATAGCGCATACGTTTCGTTCCGGAGAAAATGGGAGTTCCTACCATACCGCCGAATTTCTGATGCTGGAATTTTATCAAACAGATACTGATTTACACCAGGCAATGGATCTGTTAGAGGAATTGATTCGATCGGTTACTAATAAGCTAAGTCTTCCTCTTCCGGAAAAACCATTCCAAAGAAAGTCAGTGAAGGAACTCCTCTCCAATCTCGCCGGCATAGATTGGGATAGGAGCTCGTTAGAGCGAAAGATAACAGAATTGTCTTTAACGAATCTTCCTCTTGAATCTATGGAATATGAAGACTGCTTTTTTTTAATATTCTTAAACTTATTAGAGCCGTGCTTCACTTCGGAATTTCAATTCATCTATGATTATCCTCCTGAAATGGCTGCTCTTTCTCGAATTGAAAAAGGAGCTGCAAAAAGGTTCGAATTATATTTCGGAAATATAGAATTATCTAACGCATTCTATGAACTTTTGGACCCGATAGAACAGAGGGCTCGTTTTGAAAAAGAACAAGAACTACGAAGAAAGTTAGGCAAGGAAGTATTTCCTGTTCACGAGGAGTTCCTTCAAGCATTAGAGAGAGGCATCCCGGAATGTTCCGGAGTTTCCATCGGGTTGGATCGACTTCTAATGGTTCTTTTGGGAAGGAACTCCCTCTCAGAAGTTAGCCCATATTGGCGAGAAATTTGAAAACGGCAGATTTTATTCTCCTCTGACTTCATTTAGAATTAAGAAAGCGTCATGGATGGTTCGATAATGAATATAGGCCTCGCAAAACTTTTGTTGCACGGATCATCTATCAATTTAACTTAAGATTTGATTTACCCCGAAAAGGGTTTTTCGAATGAAAAGATCCATGGCCTTTACTGCGGACGGAGAATATGACTAAGAAGCAGAATTATTACGTCACTATAAAAGGCAAAAAATATGACCGAGGCCTAATCGAATTAGCGGAGAAGGCTACTTCAGGTAAAAAAGATGGCCGTATTTCAATCGCGGATGCAAAGAAACTTCTCAACGCCGTAAAGGATAATAATACTTATACTGACATCGAAAAGAAAACGATGGAATATGTCCGTGAGAATTTCCAATTTACCGCAAAAGCGGACGAATGGTTTCGCACTGAAATTCGTAAATGGGCCGCTGAAAAATCTTCTCATACTCAAACCAAATCTTCTCCACAAGAGGAATACACTTCTCACGATGAAGCGATCAGTCTTATGAGTTCTCAACATTCTGAACCTTATAGAGGATATATTCCGACTCCTTCTGCAGGTCAGGCCAAAAAACAAAATAGTATCCCTGTTCTAGTTCTTTCTCTCATTATTCTTGGAGGTTTTGGAATTGGTATCTATTATGCATTCCGTAGCAATGGGAAGAAGTCCGTTAGTCATACTGAAGAAGTGAAAGAAAGCAAACCAAAGCAAGTGACGGAAGAGAAGAAGGAACCTTCCTCTTCAGAAAAGGAAGGTATTTTCGGCTTCTTCTCTCAGAAACACGAACCTACGAATTTTTCAGGAAAAGATGGGGAGCTTGCTTATAAAATCCAATCTTCTCCGATCCTTTTCGATAAGAATGATATTAAAATTCCTCAATCCCAAAGAAGGATCCTGGATTCTCTTACCTTCCTTCTCAAAAAACATTCAGATACTAAGGTAGTTCTGATTGGACATGCTTCTTCCGAAGGAACCGAAGAGGTGAACCTGAAAGTTTCCCAACTTAGGGCCGAGATGGTTAGAGATTATTTATTGGGGAATGGTTTGGAAACTTCTCGTTTCATTTTAGAAGCGAAAGGTTCTCAAGTAGTTTCTTCTCCCGAGGGAAAGGGACAAAGTTCGGAAAAAAACAGACGCGTGGATATCCAGATCGTCAAGTAAGGAGGGAGTTTATCTCCCTTTTCTCCTCTCTTCTAATTTCTGGTAGGAACTCCAGACTCTTCTTCACATTCTTTCGTCTAATCCAGTAGTAAACGGATATTCCGTATTCTTAAAATTGTCCTTTTGGCGGAAAAATCCTATACAAGCACCCCGACCCTAAGAGACGATGAAACCATCATCGGAGATGACAATGGCATTTGATATAGATATGATTCGTGCCCGGTATGAAAAACTCGGGAACCTGGTTAAAAAAGCCAGAGAAGTGGTCGGTAGACCTCTTACTCTGACCGAAAAAATTCTTTATTCTCACCTTTGGGAAGGAACACCTTCCTCCAATTTCGAAAGAGGAAAATCTTACGTTGATTTTGCTCCGGACCGCGTTGCAATGCAGGACGCAACGGCACAGATGGCCTTATTACAATTTATGTCCGCAGGTAGAAGTAAGGTAGCAGTTCCTTCCACTGTCCACTGCGACCACTTGATCACTGCAAAAACTGGTTCCTCAACAGATTTAGCAACTGCTTCTACTGAAAACAAAGAAGTTTATGATTTTCTTTCTTCCGTTTCCAACAAGTACGGGATCGGGTTCTGGAAACCAGGTGCCGGAATTATTCACCAAGTAGTATTAGAAAATTATGCATTTCCAGGTGGAATGATGATTGGAACCGACTCTCACACTGTAAATGCAGGTGGTTTGGGAATGGTTGCGATCGGAGTCGGTGGAGCAGACGCTTGTGATGTGATGGCCGGACTTCCTTGGGAACTCAAATGGCCTAAACTAATTGGAGTGAAATTAACCGGAAAACTAAACGGTTGGACTTCTGCAAAAGACGTTATCTTAAAAGTAGCAGGAATTCTTACCGTAAAAGGTGGAACAGGTGCTATCGTAGAATACTTCGGTGAAGGATCTACTTCACTTTCCTGTACTGGAAAGGGAACTATCGCCAATATGGGAGCTGAAATCGGGGCAACTACTTCCACATTCGCTTATGACGAGTCCATGGAAAGATATCTTCGCTCTACAAATAGAGCAGATATCGCTGATTTGGCGAATGGGGTGAAGGAACACCTCTCAGCAGACCCAGAAGTATACGCGAACCCTGACAAATTTTTCGACCAAGTCATCGAGATCAATCTTTCAGAGTTGGAACCACACTTGAATGGACCTTTCACTCCTGACTTAGCTACTCCTATTTCTAAAATGAAAGAAGAAGCTAAGAAGAATGGGTGGCCTACAAAAGTAGAAGTGGGTCTGATCGGTTCCTGCACAAACTCTTCTTACGAGGATATTGCTCGCGCAGCTTCTCTTGCAAACCAAGCAGCAGAAAAATCCTTAAAGCCTAAGGCTGAGTTTACGATCACTCCTGGTTCTGAGTTAGTTCGTTTTACGATAGAAAGAGACGGATTCATTAAAGTTTTCGAAAAGATCGGAGCTAAGGTTTTCGCGAATGCATGCGGTCCTTGTATCGGGATGTGGTCCAGGGTTGGAGCGGATAAGAAAGAGAAGAACACAATTGTTCACTCATTCAACCGTAACTTTCAGTCAAGAAACGACGGGAACCCGAACACTTTTGCATTTGTAGGTTCTCCGGAACTTGTGACTGCTTTGGCGATTGCGGGAGATCTTACTTTTGATCCGAATAATGATACTCTTACGAATGAAAAAGGGGAGAAGGTCAAACTAGATCCTCCAAATGGAGACGAACTTCCTAAAAAAGGTTTCGATGTCGAAGATGCTGGTTACCAAGCTCCAGCAGCTGATGGATCTGGCGTGCAAGTGGTTGTGGATCCTAAGTCCAATCGTTTGCAATTACTTGCTCCTTTC
This sequence comes from Leptospira koniambonensis, assembly GCF_004769555.1. Taxonomy (NCBI): domain Bacteria; kingdom Pseudomonadati; phylum Spirochaetota; class Leptospiria; order Leptospirales; family Leptospiraceae; genus Leptospira; species Leptospira koniambonensis. Next base: position 299,333 of record NZ_RQFY01000007.1, read on the forward strand.
ATTAAATGGGAAGGCACTGATATAAAAGGATTGAACCTTCTTATCAAAGTAAAAGGCAAATGTACAACTGACCATATCTCTATGGCGGGTCCTTGGTTGAAATTTAGAGGACATTTGGATAATATTTCCAATAACCTTCTGATCGGAGCTACGAACATCTTCAATGAGAAGATCAATAGCGTGAAGAACCAATTAGATGGATCTTACGACGAAGTTCCTAAAGTCCAACGCCAATACAAAGCCCAAGGGATTGGTTCGATAGTAGTCGGAGACGAAAACTACGGAGAAGGTTCTTCCAGAGAGCATGCAGCTATGGAACCTAGATTCTTAGGAGTAAGAGCAGTTCTTGTAAAATCGTTTGCTCGTATCCATGAAACAAACCTGAAAAAGCAAGGGATGCTTGCTTTGACATTTGCGGATAAGGCGGATTACGACAAGATTAAAGAAGACGATAAAATTGATATTATCGGACTTACTGGTTTTAAGGAAGGAACTCCTCTCACTTTAGCTTTAAATCATAAAGATGGAAGTAAGGACGAATTTCAAGTAAACCATACTTACAATGCTCAGCAGATTGAATGGTTTAAGGCGGGAAGCGCTTTGAATTTGATCGGCGGCAAAAAGTAAAAATTTTCTGAAGGAAGCCGAGGCCTCAATGATGGTCTCGGCTTTTTATTTAGAGTCTGGCTTTAGACCCTTCTGCAAAATCCTCACCATTTCTTTAATAGTAGCTTTGATTTCCGATTCTGGAATTTTATAAACTACTTGAGCCATAAACCCTAACGCAAAAGTTAAAGAAGAAATTCCGAATGCAACTGACTTCAAATCTGCCTTTGGATCGATTTCTCCTCCCTTCTTAAATTTCTCCAATTCATGGATCATTTCAGGAAGAGCTTTGGTATAAATTTTAGTTTGGATAATTCTACTAACGTCTGGATCTAAGATGATCCTGCTGACTGCAACTTTCATGAAGTCTGAATAATGTTTGAAATCGGAACATCTTTCCGTAATGGACTCGACCAAAGCCTCATCCAAATGAAGTTGTTTGGTCTCTTCTTCTTTTTTTCCGGCATCTGAATCGCCTAGATCATCGGTGCGAGTTAGAATTGCTTCTAAGAGTCCCTTCTTCCCGCCGAAATAACGCATGATTAGAGCTTCGTTAGCACCTGCAGATTTAGCGATATCCTTAGTAGTCGCTGCGTCATATCCTTTTTTGGCAAAAACTTGTATGCCCGCCTTCATTAAAGCGGTCTCAGTTGCCTTTCGGTCTCTTTTTTTAGGGCCTTTACTAGAACCATGAGCACCTGCTTTGGATACCTTAGTTTTTTTGACCTTCTTCTTAGGGGTTCGAACCATCTAACTGCCTATATGGGATGTATCCCGACCTTCGACTAATCAGCCAAGCGCATTTTTACTTTTTAGATCACTTTACTCTTGCCTGTTACATTTATTTTTACAATATGGTGATAAGTAAGTGAATGATTACATGTGGATTTATTGATCTTCCAGATCGAGATTCCGCAAAAAAGGGAACTTTCTTCAAATTTATGGTTTGGAATTCGTTTTTTAAAAAAAGCTTAAATAGAGATAAAATATTCGTTTCTCTGCTCATTTTGTTAAACGTATTCCTGCTTCTTCCCGGATCTGGAGGAAATGCCATCTTAACCCAAGGGGATGAAGCGATGCATATCGCTACAATCCGAGAAAGTTTGACCTCTTCTTCCTATCTTTTTCCTAAATTTGAAGGCGTTTTAAATCTCTACAAGCCACCTGCTCTGTTTTGGCTCGGAATTTTTTCGGATAGTCTTTTTGGTGTCAGCTTTTTTGCAGAAAGGTTTCCTTCCTTCTTACTTTTTTTCGGATCTTCTGTTCTAATTTACCTAGGGATTAGAAGGGCAGGTGGAAGTTCTAAACTAGCGTTCACAATTTCTGCTGCTTATACTTTGACCTTGGGAGTGTTCAAATTTTCCCGTTTGGTGATGATGGAGTCTTTATTGACCTTCTTCATTATCTTAGTCTCTGTAACAATTTTAGAATTCAGACTTTCTAAAAATAGGATCTGGTTATTTGTCGGAGGCCTCTTCTCTGGAATCGCAATTCTAATCAAAGGTCCTGTATTCCAAGTATATAGCGGGATCATCTTAGGGTCTTATTCAGTGATTGGAATTTTTCTTCTTCACTCAAATGGGGGATGGTCAGGCAAAAAAAGAATTTGGAAGGAACTCCTCTCGCATATCATCTTCCTTTCTTCTTCTTTGATCGTTCCAATAATTTGGATACTAGTCCTTCTTTCTTATTCAGAACTGGGAAAAGAGTTTCTAACGATCTTCTTTTTCACTGAGAACCTAGGTAAATTTTCTTCAGCCACTGCAAATCAGTCTGAATGGATCATACCACTTGGGTTTTTGCTCTATAGTTTTCCTTTCAGCGTGGCGGTTTTCTCAGGATTTTATTCTAAATTATTCCAAAGGCCAAAATCGCAGAGAGAAGTGGTCGGGAGTTCCTACCTTTGGGCAATCATTGCGATTTGTTTGGTCCATTTGGCGCCGAACCGTAAGGATTTTTACTACCTTCTTCCTTTGATCCCATTGGCTTTCTTGGGAATTGGATTATTCTTCATTCGAAAAAAAGAATATCAATTCTCTAAGCTCCTTTCTCTGAATTATCTCTTCTGTTTTGGGATCAGTGCATTGGTTTTGGCAGCAATGTGGGGTTTTGAAATTCTTTTGGGCCAAAATATCAGGGCGGAATTGGTATTCACAGCATTCTTAATTTTGATTTTTATTTGGGGAAGAAGGATCCGAGTGCAAAGGTTAGGAGTTCCTTCCACTGTTACATTGAATCTTGTACTTGCTGCAGGTTTACTCTCTTATATCCAATTTTCTATTCTTCCCAGAGTAAACTTAAGTGAGGTTCCTGAGAATGGACCATTCACTAATGCAAAACAGATCTGTATCATTTCTGAAAATCCTTGGACCGCACTTACTTTTAGGAACGCACTTCCTGGTGCAGAGATCATTCACTCTGTTCCTGGTGCGGACCGAAATTGTGTGGATGGAATTAGACATCTGGTCTTCTTCCAAGAACAGGTCCCTATTCCGTCGGGATACAAACTTCTACAGACACAAACTGTTTGGAAAAGAGACGTTACCCTGAAGGAACTCCTGAGCCCCACTCAGGGAAAAGAATACGTATATTTTTATGAGCCTTCTCGGAATAAGAATTCCGAATTGGAGAGTCGATGAGCCAAATCCCTTTCAGAAAAATTTTCCCTTATCTTCCCATTTTCGTTTTGGGTCTGGCCGTGGGCACATTTATCGCCTTCAAATATTCCAGAGGAACTGTGGTTCAGTCCGGAATGGAATGGGAAGGAAAAGAGATTTGCCTGGATTATTGTGATAATCTTGCGAAATGTATGCAGAAAGAATACCCCCAAACTTCTGAAGACCAATTGTATAAGGTGGAAAATTCCTGCTTAAGAGGTTGCAGAAAACATTTCGATAAGATGCAGGTATGCCTTGTGCCGGAGAAAATGGCGAGTTGTTCTGAATTGACTTCTTGTTTGTTTGGAGAATTAAAAAAGTATTATTAAAACTTTCTTAATATTCCCCCTTCCAAAAACGATTTACCTTTTTTACGTAATCTTTCGTTTCTTTGTAAGGCGGGATCCCATCGTATTTTTGGACTGCACCTGGTCCAGCGTTGTAAGCCGCAATCGCCATATCAGAATTTCCAAACTTCTTCATCATATCCGCGAGAAACTTAGTCCCACCTGCGATATTTTCTTCCGGATCAAATGGATTCTCCACTCCTAAAATATCCGCAGTCCCAGGCATGAGCTGCATTAAACCGATCGCACCTTTAGAAGAAACTGCATTTGGTTTAAAATTGGATTCTGCCTTGATCACTGATTTCACCAGATTCGGATCCAGATGATTTTTATTAGATTCTCTTTCTATAATACTGCTTAGATCTTTTGGAGTAGGGTCATTCTCCTGGGAGAAAATTCCCTTCATTTTGGAGTCCAACTCTTGGGAAAATTCAGACTCAATCTTTTTAGGTGTAGGATCTCCTTCCGGAGCCGGAGGTTTTGGCTGAAATCTCTCAGTAATTCCCTGGATTTCTTCCATTCTGGAGACAATTCTGCGATAAGAGTCTAGATCATCTAACTTCATACAAACCTCAGGAGTTCCTACCTAAGCCAAAATGGCTAATCTTCGTACCCTTATTATGTCTCTCGGAAGAAAACCCAGATCCGATTAGTCTTTTTTGCAGGTTTTAGAAAGGAAATCAAAGGGTTTCTTGAAAAAACCCGGCGCCTAAGAACGATAGACCGCGTGATAGAAATAGAGATAGTCACAACTCCAAGGCTCACAGCCTTTCCAGTATTCTTGGCCTTCAGCCGAGGGTACTTTGAAGAAGAAGACGTACTTGTCAGAGTTCGAGCGCTCAAAAGTTACGAGGCAGTACTTGCTCACTTGAGAGAAGGCAGGGCAGAAGCTGGAGAAATTCCTTTCACCGCATGGGCTCATCAACAACTCAAGAAAACTTCTCCCCATTGGACTTTTTATAGAGGCATCATTTTATCTTGTTTGGTGCATGGATTTTATTCCGCGTCTTATATGGAAGCAGAGTCTATCCGAGATTCATATCATAGTTTTTTACCAATCTTGCATCCTTATTCCTTGGATAGATTCGTAGCAGAGGAATTTTTCCGTTCCGAAAATTACCATCGCAGAAAACCTGTGCCTTATCTTACTACAAGGCCTACGTTACTCGCTCATGAATTCATTCGTGCGGAGTGTTTGGGCGCGGCCGCGTCTTTACAAGAGTATCCATTCTTCGGGGAGAAGGGTTACTGTCTCACAGTAGAAAACGAGATCCCTCCTTATTATTTACCTACGAATATGATTGCATTCACAGGAAGGTTTGCTTCTAAATTTCCGGAAGAAGCAAATAGAGTTTCCAGAGCGATTAAAAAGGCAATGGAAGATCTTGCAAATAATGTGGCTTACGAAGGAGATTCTTTTGTAGCTGATTGGGTAGGTCCTTGCCCTTGGAAACCAGGAGAACTAGACGGATTTTATAGAAGGCCAGTTCCTGAACTCGGAAAAATTTTATCCGGAATGCCTTCCTTGGAAGATGTACGTTTCGTGATGGAAATGTACGGAAAAACTTTCCCAGGTTTAGACGGGGGGAAGAAAATTTTAGAAAATCTGGCACATTCAGTAGCAGATAATCCTTTTCCTAAATTTCCTTCTTCCATCACTCAAACAAATTCTAAACTTTATAACGGATATTATTCAAACGGGAAAGCAAAGTTTGGGAATATTGTAAAAGATATCTCTCCTCTCCGAAGTTTAGTCTCCGAAATGAAAGAATTGGCACTTTCCCTATTTTTAGGAAGAAGAGAAGTTGCTCTGGACACACAACTTCCTAAAAGCCCATACCTTTTTATACGTTCCACAGTGAATGCAATATTAGATTATTTGAATCAAGAGATCCGAGACATAGAGGAAAAGAACAAAAGACTTTCAGAAGATAATTATCTCTTAGAAACCAGATTAGATATAAGCGATCTAAAACGCCAGACTACTGAAGAAAGATATCGTTATATGTTCGAGTTTGCAACAGATGCAATGATCATAGTGAACGCAGATACAAGAATGATCGTGGATGCAAACAGAAGATTCAGAGAAGTTTCAGGATACCAAACCTCAGAGATCAAAAATATCAGGCTTGCAAGAGTTCTTCCTGATATCTTGGAACAAACAGAACTAAAATCTCCTGGTGGAAAAGACCAAAATATGACTTTCATTCCGGAAGCAGGTTTGATCTTAAAAGACGGCACGAAATTTTCAGTGGGCCTGAGTGTAACAGGTTTTAGTGCTGAGACAAAGAGATTTTACCAGATCCAAGTAAATGATAACGCATTAATTTTAGAGTCAGAGAAGATCAAACATGAGTTTATATCCAATATATCTCATGAACTTAGATCTCCTATGACAAATATCCAAGGATATTTCGACCTTCTATTTGTGGATGAACAACTTCCTTTGAACGAAGATCAGAAGGGAATGACAGATGTGATTCGCAAGAATGTAAGAAGGCTGAATTTCCTAATAGATAACCTTCTACAATTGGAGAAAAAGGATTCACAAACTTCTGAAGAGATGTACGAAATTTTTGATCCGTTAACCGTGATCGAAGAAGTTCTTTATATTAATTCTCCTTCTGCATCCGAAAGCGGACTTACGGTGACTACTACTCTTTCTGAAAATCTAAAACTCAAAGGAGTGAGATTCGAATTTTCTCAGATCATCACAAATTTTTTCGTGAACGCGATAAAATATACGGAAAAAGGCGGAATCGATGTCTCTCTTAAAAAGATCGCGGATAAAAAAGTAGAGGTTCGATTTACAGACACCGGGATCGGTATAGATCCTAAATATAAAGAGCTGATCTTCGAAAGATTTTTTAGGATACCAGACCAAAGGAACAGGACTGTGGGCGGTACTGGACTTGGACTTTCTATCAGTCGGACTTTAATTAATAAAATGGGAGGAGAAGTCATCGTAGAGCCAAACCAAAAAGGTGGCAGCATTTTTAAGGTGATTTTACCTTTGTATTCTGAATGAATCAAAAAAGAACGTATTTAATCGTATCCATACTCATTGCTTCCTTGATCGGAATTTTTTATCTTCTATTTCCGGGAACTTCTACAAAAGAAAACACAAACTATCAAGGTGGACTCACAGAAGAGACTTTGACTAGACAAGAAAACTCCTTATTCGAAGGAGGATCTTTCTTAGATTTTTCAGGACATGTAGAAGAGACAGCCTCCGGACCAGTCGCAGTCGCCGAAGAGCCAACTTCTAAGCCTAGCAAGACAAAATCTTATTTAGAAAGTTTAAGTCCAGAAGAGAGAGCAAAATTATATGAACAAATGTATGAGAAGTTCAAACCTCTTACCGAAAAATTCCCTAACAATTCTCTAATCCCTAAAAAACTTTCGGAAGAAGAAATCGCTAAGAAAAAAGAGAATGAAGACCATTATTATAGGATTCAAAGAGAAATTTTAGAAAGAAAGGATGTTCCTAAAGAAGAAATGTCCTTCTATCTAAATGCAAAACTAAAACGGTCTGATGATATGTTGGAGATCCTGAAATACGGAATGGAAAATTATCAAAAATTAGTGAGTGAAAATCCAAAAAGCGCCAATCCAGAATATGAGAAACTTGTAAAAGAAAGATTGGATGGAATTTCTAAGAGTAGAGAAGAAGTGATCTCTGCACAAAAAGGAAACTAAGTTTAAGGACTTTTACGTTTTCTTTTAAGACTTCTTTTGTTTTGAGGAGTTTTTGCTTTTTTAGCAGCGGGTTTTTTGGCAGAAGGTAATTTCATTTTGTTTAATGTATGAATTAAATTCACAAGTTCTTCTGGATTCAAAACGGAAAGAATAGAAATTACTTTTTGAAAACCTACCTGCTGTAAAAGATCTACCGCGTTTTTAGTTCCTAAACCTTTTAATAAAGCCGGGATCTCTGAAATGGATCTTTTACGGATCCATTCTGCACATTCTCCCGGAGTTAAAGCCTTGGTTAGAGGAACAAAATCTTTTACTGGCAATGCCTTAGTTAATTCCAGAAAAGAATCTATACCGATCGCATTCAGATAAGCAATCGAAGAATCAGGTCCTATATTTGTTAAGATCTCTACAATGGTTTTAGAACCTATCGTATGATTAATCTTAGAAACATCTAAAGGAGAAATAGACTCCGCTAAAAATTTTAGATCTTTGAGACCCAGATGTTTTACATAATATACCAGATCAGAAGGAACTGTGTTCTGGATCAGATCCACAAGGGTTGTTTCTTGGATGGATTGTAAAAGAGTTACGATTTCCTGTTCGCTTAAATTTTGGCTTAAGAATAAAAGTTTTTTATGATCCACCTTTTCCGAAATGGAAAACAACGCTTCATAACCTAGGTTACGGAATAACTGGAAGGATTTTTGAGGTCCTAATTTATCCAGGTATTCTAATGCGTTTTGGATGGTGGATATTACCTTCTTCATCCCAAAATATCCGAGAGTAGGTCCAGAACCAAAGGAGAAAGAGATCTTTTAGCGTGGACCTTTCTAATATTAGACGCTGCATCTTCTGAAATTTTACCGATCCATAAATCCAATTCAGGTTCTGAAAGACCTATAAACTCTTTCAAAGTTTCCTTTCTATAATGATTCAGTAATGTGTCTCTGCTCACGGAGTATAAATTTTCCATGGCTCCGCGAACTTTTTCATCACTTGCAATCGCTCTTCTGATCCTATCGGTTCCAGCACCGAATCTGGAAGTTTCGAGCCTTCCTAGATCGTTAAAACCTGTTTGGAAAAGGATTTTCAAAGTGTTTCGGATCACTGCTTGGATTTCTTGAGTTCCAGAACCTATGGAAACGAAGTCAGCAATCCTTTCAGTAAATGTAGGCAATAGAGAAGATAAAAATTGAGAGATCTGTTTTTCCAAACCCGCAGCTTGAAAAACTCCATGCAAAGGATTTATCTTTTTATGAAATTCGTTTAGGACCTTCTCTAAACCTTGGGAGAAGATCGCCTGAACTTCCGGTTGATTCAGAATTCCTAAAATCAGATTTTTAGAAGGAGCGGCTTGAGTTCCTGCAATAAATTCTACAATAGAATCCATAGATTCTTCTGAAAGGAATTCATCTGCAGAAGTGTAGGGGAATGCTTTCTCTATTGGAAATTCTTCTGCTAAAACTTTTAGTTTTTCTTCGGGAAGACGAGCAAGACCCAAAGCAGAAGGAGAAATTGAAAGATCCTCTGGAAAAATTTCCTCTAAGCTGGATCTAAATAAAAAATGTAAACTTTTACGTATGCTGTTTTCCAGAACTCCGGGTTTAGTGATCCAGTTCTCTACCCTAGTTTTGCGGGAAACAAATCTTTTCCAAAATGCCAAAAGTTACTCCTCAGGCGCCCATCGTGGACCAAACCGTATCCAGTTTAGGAAGATGGTACGTGAGTTGGTTTCTATGATATAAGACCAGATTTTTCTTCTTTAAATTATGAAGATCTTTTGGGATCTGAAATAATTTTTCCAAGAAAACTATATCGTTTCCTTCTAATTTTAGGAACCCACCTTTTTTGGCCTTCTCTAAAAAAGAATCGAATGCATGTTTTAGCGCTTCTGTTTTGAATTTTTCAGAAATATAAATTTCAGGATGGGTTTTTTTAATCTTCTCCGCTAATGATGTGAGAAGTGAAAATAATTTTTCCTTACTTTCTTTAGCTTTCCCTTCGCATTTTAATACCATATAAGAAGCTAAATTTCCTGCGGTGATTGTATATCCACTTCCTAATTTTTCTTTTACGATCCCTGTAACTTGGTCTGCATCTGCATCTTCCGGAATAGGGAATTGTTCTCCATATCCTATATGAAGTTCTGATTTTTTAGAAGAGAAATAATCATAAGTCAAAGTGAAGGATGTAAAATTCAAATTTTTGAATTTGCTTCTGAGGAAATAGACTCCTTTTTTCACTTGAGCCATGTATCCGTCTTGGTTAAAAACTCCTTCCGGAAAAAGGAAAAGATTTCTTCCTTCTGAGATCCTGTCCGAAAGATAACCCCATTCTTGATCCACCATTTCTCTTAAGAGTCCTTTTTTCAAAAGTTCTCTTGCGTTATCTCTGAATGGTCTTTTGATAGGAACACAACCAATATAATCCAAATATTTAGGGATTAATCCTGATTTATCTATAAGTAAAAAGATTAATTTCAGAAGTCCTTTTGGTTTGAACTCCTTCACTAAAAAATCTTTTCCTAATATATCTTCTCGAGCCGGGATCGCAAATTTAATAGATGGATGAATATGAGGATATACTGCAGCAAGAGCTGGAACATCACCTTCCCAAACATGATTTGCCATTAAGATAGAAGGATAGGGGGCTTCTAAAATTTTTTTAGGATTATTCGCTGGAAAATGTTCTTCGAAACCATCAAAAAGTATCCCTCTCGCTTTGAATACGATCCTGATCAAAAAACTATATGTTTTAGTAGTGTATACGGGCTGAACTTGTTTGGGAGTTTCTTTTTCTGTAATCGGATCCATCCAGTTCCTCTTCTCTTTTTATTCTGCTATTTTTTTAGGGACCGACTCGCTGATCCGAGTGGTAACTTCATAATTGATCGTATAAGTCCAGTTTGCATGTTCATCTGCAGAAATTTCTTCTTCTTTATCTTTGCCTAAAATAGTAACCACATCTCCGATCTCAGCATCATGAATATGTGTGATATCCAACATTGTCATGTTCATACAGATCCTTCCCAGGATCTTTGCTCTTTTTCCTTTTACGAGCATAACCCCATTATTGGAAAGTTTACGATCCAGGCCTTCGTAATAACCAACAGGCACTACTGCGATCCTTGTAGGAGCACTTGTTTGGTAGGTAGAACCATAACCTACAAAACTATCTTCTGGAACAGTTTTGATATGAACAATTCGGGTCTTCCAAGAAAGAACTGGAGAAAGATTAAAATCTTTTTTGCCGCTTAAATGTAATGAAAGTCGAGTCTGCAAACTCGGCCATAGACCATAGAGAGAAATTCCTACTCGAACTAGGTCATAATGAGCTTCCGGAAACAACATGGTAGAAGCAGAGGCACATGCATGTTTCACTAAATTTTTGAATCCGTATTTTTCTGCGAGAAGGATCGCTTCTGAAAAAGACTTCATCTGTTCTTTGGAATATTTCTGCTCTAGTACATCCTCTGTACTTGCGAAATGGGTAGCGATCCCATCTAATCTCAAACCTTCGGACTTGATCTCAGAAAATGTTCTTTCTAAGTCTGCGCCGAAAAATCCAAGACGAGCCATTCCGGTATCCACCTTCAAATGGATCTGAGGAGAAGGTTTACAATTTGTTAAAATTCTTACTTCTTCCGTGCGAGATACAATGATCCAAAAATTCGAATCTGAAACTTCAGCGGTCCTATCTGCAAGGCCTGGAACTTCCCCCATGATTAAGATCTTAAACTCAGGATACTTCCCACGCAGAAGTTTTGCTTCTTCCAACGAATTGACCCCGAAAAGATCTGCACCTGCTTTATGAGCAAGCTCCGCAGTTTCTAAAAGTCCATGACCGTATGCGTTTGATTTAATAACTGCGGTGAGTAAGGTTTTAGGGGAGAGAAGTGCGCGAAAATTTTTCAGGTTCGCTGAGATCGCTGCTCTGGAAAGTTCTATCCAAGTTCTGTCTTTCATTCTTTGAAATTAGCGTAGGAACTCTAGTCATGAGCCCCTTTTACGGCTAGCCTGTCATTCGGATTTTTCCTTTCGACCGGAAGGAAAAAAGGGTTTCCCGAGTGAGGAAATACAAACAGACTGCCCGGGAAACGGCTAAACAAATCCTTAAGGATTCCCCCGGATGAAACAATATAAAGTAGTACAAACTTTCCCAGTTCCCCTCCAAGATCTACTCAGAGCTAGAGAAGATAGATACAAATATCTAGATCGATTCCCAGAGTTGAAAAACGTGGAATTATTGGAGGAAAGAAAAGAGGGAAACAAAGTTTACCAAAAAAGAAAGGTAAAGTTAGCCGAATCCCTGCCAAAGGTGCTTGCTACACTTCTTTCGGATCCTTCTCTTTTAGAAGATTCCGTTTTCGATATCTCCACAAACACCCATGAGTTTACGATTGCACCTCCTGGAAACGATTCAATTGTCACCATCAAGGGTTTTTCCGTATACAAGGAGCTAAGCCCGCTTGAGTCAGAGAGAAGTTACGAAGTAAAAGTAAGCTCAGGAGTATTCCTAATGGGCTCTGTGATCGAAACAGTCATCGAAGAGATCCATAGACATTCTTTAGAGAAGGACAAGAACTCCATCTCCGAGTTCCTGAAAAAGGGAGATTGAACGAATTTTTAGGTTCACGCAAAGCCGCAAAGGTTAGAAGATTTTTGTAGAAGTGCCTACAAATCTAGATCCAATTTGCTCGGTAGTCCAGGCTTTGCTAGTAAAAGTTCTTCTCCCAAATTGAAGACTCCCCAAGCAGGCTTGGATTCTTGTATCGCTGGCAGTATTTCTGAGAATCTATCATCGGAGAGGATGGTTTCGTAGTCAGGATCTTCTTCTTCCAATTGTAATATACTCCAACCTAAAGAATCTAATTCCTCTAGGAGTGTGGTACTTACGCCACAGTCTCCGCAAGACTTAGGAGTTAAGATTAGTACGATTCCTTTTTTTTCATTCTTCTCTGCGCTCGAGATCGCTTCCTGTTTGGAATGAAAAACAAAAGAAGAAGTTTTCAAGAAGGTAAACTTCTCTTTGTTAATGTAAATCAGCGTACCTAAAATAACCCAAAAAACCCCGAAAAAGCTCAAAAGGACCCATTTTTGAATTCGTGTATTTTTGATGATGATGCTCCTTGTGTGATTTCTTCACTCTTACTGTCAGAAAATTCTGATCTTATATCTTTCTAGGATCTTCCGATCTTAGAAAAAGCTGCACAGAAAAAATAAATATAAATTTACGTAGAGAGTTGACAAAAAAACATAGTCATACGCATGCTCGGTTACTAAACCAAAACCGGTTCGGAGGTGTCAGGCAGTAGATGAACGCATTGGGAAAGCACGTAATTGCAGAATTTTATGAGTGTGATTACGAGACCATCAACAATCACGAATTGGTAGAAGATATCATGTTGAAGGCAGTCGACCTCTCCGGCGCCACCACAGTTAAATCTGTTTTTCACAGATTTAGTCCGTTTGGTGTGAGCGGTGTGGTTGTCGTGAGCGAATCCCATTTCGCCATACATACCTGGCCAGAATACGGTTATTGCGCTATCGACGTCTTCACTTGCGGAGACTTGATCGATAATCAGGCAGCTCTGGAATATCTCAAGGAACGCTTCGGCTCAAAAAGCATCTCCGTAGTGGAAATGAAGCGCGGTTTGTTGAAACTTGGCGTAGACCTACCTCACAAACCAGTTGGGAAATAAGTATCTTCTCTCCGGCAGAGCCGGAAACACCCTAATTGATAAAGACGAGTTCCCCTCTCCGGGAGGAAAGGGCGACTACACTTATTTTCAAACTTTAAGGAGAGGTATCAGAGTATGAGCCTAAAGATCCAAGACCAACTTAAAATAGTTAATCGTTTTTCTTATCTAAGAAACAGTATCGAAATCGCGACAACCGATAAGGGCGAAGCTTTCCTTTTTACTAAGGAAACTATCTCTGCCGGAGAAGTTGTCGCAGTTTGGGGAGGAAAAGCAGTTCATAAGAATGAGCTCGCTGGACTTTCCGGACTTTCTTCTCCTCATAGAGTCCATAAGGATTTCTATCTGGTTTCTCCTTTGCATGATGACGGAATTGATTCCGTTCATTATATCCGCCAATCTGCGGATGCAAACTGCGGTTTTCAGGGAGATATTACTCTGGTTGCACTTCGTGATATCGAAGCTGGCCAAGAGATCACTTATCATCCTGCGATGAAAAATCCTGAACTCGCATGGGCTCGCAATGAAGAGGCTGAAATTGTCCGTAAACGTTTCAATGGAAGTTTCCCTACTTATATCCAGTCCAAGATCGAATCTGATCCTGAATTGAAAGTATATGAACCTTTCAAAGACGGAGCTTGGGGACTTCTAACCTCTATCGACTTGGAAAACTGCGATGCAGCTCTTATCCGTGATGCAGATGCAATTAAACAATACGTTGTAGAACTTTGTGATTTGATCGAAATGAAACGTTTCGGTGAAACCCAAGTAGTTTACTTCGGAGAAGACGATCGTGTAGCTGGATATTCCATGGTGCAGTTGATCGAGACTTCTTGTATCTCTGCTCACTTCGCAAACGATACCAATACTTCTTATATCGATATCTTTTCTTGTAAAGGATACGATCCTAAAGTTGCGGCTGAGTTTACTCGCAAATTTTTCAAAGGCGCTGCTATGCGTCTTACAGTAACAAACCGCTTCTAAGAGGTCATATTGGAACTTTGGCTGGACGAGACCCTCGAGTTACCTAACGGAAGGGCTCTCAAGATTAGAGTGAAGGAGTTCTTACATTCTCGTAAGACTCCTTTCCAAAAAATAGACGTATTCGAATCTCAAAGTTTCGGCAGAATGTTCACTCTAGACGGAGTGGTCATGATGACCGAGGCAGATGAGTTCGCTTATCATGAAATGATCGCTCACGTTCCTATGATGAGCCATCCGAATCCTGAAAAGGTTTTAGTGATCGGTGGTGGGGACGGAGGAACCGTTCGTGAGATCCTGAAACACCCTTCCGTAAAAGAAGTACATCTTTGCGAGATAGACAAGGGAGTTGTAGACGTTTGTTACGAGTATTTCCCTGAGATCGCAAATGCGATGAAAGACCCAAGGGTCAAACATGCATACGAAGACGGAGCAAAATACGTTCAGGATTATAAAGAATATTTCGACGTGATCTGCGTTGACTCTTCTGATCCTGTTGGCCCTGCAGAAGTTTTATTCAAAAGACCTTTCTATGAGACAATGGCTGCTTCCTTGAAACAAGGTGGGATCTGTACAACTCAGGCAGAAAGTTTTTACTATCACGGAAAAGTAATTAAGGAATTATTCCAATTCATTCCTGAGGTATTCAATCACTGCGGATATTATTTTACAGTGGTTCCTACTTATCCTTCTGGAATTATAGGGTTCACTTACTGCTCTAAAGGACCAGATCCTTATAAAGTAGAGCCGGATCCTAAAAGAGTTCCGAAAGGATTAAAATATTACTCTGCCGAGATCCATAAGGCTGCGTTTACTCTTCCTCCTTTTGCGCAAGAGTACATCGTAAGAAAATAATGGATTTCTATTCCAAATTCGTAAAAAGAAGGGAGAAGTTAAACTCCCTTCTTTGCGTTGGAATCGATCCTGATATCACCAAACTTCCTCCTTCCTTAGAAAAGTTTCCAGACAAGCTATACGTATTCTCCAAAGAGATTGTAGACGCTACCGCAGAATATGCAGTCGCTTATAAGCCTAATATTGCATTCTTCGAAGCATTTGGTTCCAAAGGAATTGAACAGTTCGAAAAACTGATCTCTCATATCAAAACAAATCATCCTGAGATCCCGATCGTTGCAGATGCAAAACGCGGAGACTTAGATAATACTGCAAGACAGTATGCTAAGTTTTTCTTTAAAGAATTAGGAGTGGATTCACTTACTCTTTCTCCATATATGGGATCGGATACTATTAAGCCGTTTATAGAAGATGATTCCAGAATGGTGTTCCTACTTTGTCTGACCTCGAACCCTGATTCCGCGGAACTCCAACAGAAAACATTCTCCGAAACAGGTAGGACCTTATACAGAGAAGTTGCGGCTCTGAGCGAAAAATTCCCGGCTAAAAATGTGGGTCTTGTAGTAGGAGCCACTCATCCAAAAGAATTATTAGAAATTCGTAAAGCTCATCCGGATCGAATCTTTCTGATCCCTGGTTATGGAGCACAAGGAGCTTCTTTAGAAGAAGTGATTTCCGTTTGTGGAAAAAATTCCTTGGTCAATTCTTCCAGAAGTATTATATTTTCTTCCTCCGGTACTGATTTTGCGGAAAAAGCAGGAAAAGCAGCAGCTTCCATTACGGAGCAAATGAGAAAGCTGCTGGCTTAAGTTCCTATCGGAAAGCGAATGCTTCCAATTTATCCGATCTTGCGCTGTCCCTCGGAGATTCTTCTTTAGATTCGATCGTTCCCAGATAAGAACCTATGCCGAACCAAGCGCTATAATCTTGGTAGGCTAGATCCGTTCCGGAAATATATCTATGAATATTAGAAGCTTCCGCCTCTAAAAATAAAAACGCTCTTTCGAAATTAGTTCTCAAGCCCAATCTTCCAAAACTGCGATAGGATTTAGCATCCGAACTTCCTATCCCTACACCGATCGAAACATAAGGATCCAATGTTTTACCAGGACGGAAATGGAATGTGGGTCCTATGTCTAAGAAGTTCATCTTAACGAATTCACCCTTATCCGTTGCCTTGCCAAAGTTGAGATATTGAAAATAAGGAATGGGCTGCCCCTCCGAAAAGATCAAAGCGATATTTTTGTTCCACTCTTCCATTTTCTTGATGGAATAGTTCGCGTTTGTAGCTCCTAATTCCAAACCGAAATAACTTGGATTATATTCCGCAGAAATTCGATATGCGGAACTAGTTCCATAATCGAAATTTTCGTTTCGGACTTCTCCTCTTCCCGCTCCTAACTTCAGTACCCAAGATGTATTTTGACTTACATCTTTAGAAGTGTCCTTTGCCATGATCTGCATTGTAGGAATACAGATCGCAATTCCTAAAAGTAAACGTTTCATTTGATCGTCACCGCCTAATATATATTAAACGGATATGATCCTTTTGGATTACTGATCAGTTCCCTGGGAAAAATTATTTATATAGCCGGAATTACTTATTGTGAATTCATATTATACGAGAAGTAGACCGACTATATGCGGATAACGGTTCCTTCTTGTTTGGAAAATTCTAAAGAATAAGAATTAAAAATTTTTTTGATCGGTTTGCAAATCTCTTAGTCCCTTACGGATCAAATAGGGGAGTAAAAGGATCAAAAAGATAGAAGAAGAAATTAAGATCAAAGCAATGACGGAAACTATTGAATGGATCATCTTGCTATAGGATTCATACGGATAACCTATTTCATAGATCCTTTCATCTGAATTGAATGTATACCAGATAATATATACGGGCTTGTTTTCCGGAAGAGAAAGTGTTCTGTACATTCTTTTAGAAATAGGCTCTAACTCGTTCCCATCTGAAGAATTGGGACGAGAAGTATTACTTTGATCTGAACTGGATATTAGATATAATACATCTTTAGGAAGAATATGATCTTTGCCTAATTTCAGATTTTCTCTTAGGTTCTCTATTTCTGCTCTTCTTGTTTCATCGTAATGACTTTCGATCAGCACAAAACTAATCCGAGCAACCACACAAAGAAGGATCAACACAGTTGCTAATGAAACTCCCAGTATCTTGATCATAAAAGAAGAAGGTTCCGGAAAATAGTTCAAATACAGAACTGTATATAAGAATAGCTGCAAGCTTGTTACTGAAGTTAGTATGAGTTGAAAATTAGAAAAAGATAGATAACCCCATCCGTAAAAAGTATAAGTGAGAGAGAATAGTGCATGAAGTAAGATTGCCAATCCGAAGTTACGGGACATCCTTAGCTCTCTTTTTTTCTCTGTTCTTAGGTCTGGATCTAGCTCAAGGGTTAGTTCTTTTCTTATATTGATATTTTGCCTGAGTATAACGATCAAGATCCAAATAAATGTTAGAAAATGAATGGAGCCCATAGGAGCCGTAGATGCCGGTTCCTGAAATTCGAACATTTGAATACTAAAATTAAAAGAGACTTCAGAGTTAATATTCTTTAATACATAGAATAGAAACCCGAACATTCCTGCGGAGAATAGAGTTAGTAATGTAATTTTAGATTCTTTTTTACGATCTATTCCAAAAAAAGAATATATAAAATATAAAAGCACCAGATTCGAAAAAGAAGTATATAGCGCGATCAGGAAACAAGCAGGTTTAGATAGAGAAGGTAGGAATATAGAAGTCCTGATTAGAAATCCGAAATTCAAAAATAGTACAAACGACAAGTAAGATATCAGGATCCAAGCATGTTTCGTTTTGCTTTTTAATTTGAGTAAAGAAGCAATTAAGAAAACGGTAAAAATGGTCCCTGAAATATAACCGATAGAATGGTAGGAAAACTGGAAGATGTCCATACGAAGCAGGCTAATACCGCTTGCTTCGATTGTTTTTAGGACTTTGCCCAGGTAAAACGAAAAATTACGTTATTTCTCCATAAAAAATAAGAAGGGTTCTAAATTGATCTTAACGATTCTCTTCAGTAGGTTTATCTTCTTCCGGTTTAGAAGGAGTAATTTCTTCTTTTTTGGTCTCTTCCTGTTTAGGCTCTTCTTCTTTCTGTTTTATTATAGAAGTTTCCTTATTGTCGGAAGAGGAAGCAGACCCGAAATAATAGCCGAATCCGAAAATCCCGGAACCTTCTCCATATATGTACGTTTCACCTTGGAATTTGCGATTGATAGAAGCGCCTTCCAATTCGAAAAATAAAAAGCTACGTTCGAAATTCATTCTGACACCCAGTTTAGCATATGCTCTTAATGTGGATTGTTTTGCGCCTATGTCTGCGATACCAAATCCTGCTCCGATGTATGGATCAAGTTTAGATCCAGGACGGAAATGAAGTGTAGGTCCTAAATCTAAAAATGTTTTTGAAAATGCAACCTTATCGATTGCTGAGGCCGCTGCAAAATAATAACCAAAGTTTTCGAAAGATGGAGCAGAAAGTATCATTGCAGAAGCTATTTCACTAGAGCGGTCTTTTGGGATAAAATATCCGCTTCTATTCACTCCGACTTCGAAACCTAAGTTTTTGGGATTGTATTCGAAACTTTCTCTAATAGTTTCTGATCTACCAGAAAGGCCATATTGGTATTCTGCCTGTCCTGCTCCGACGCTTATCTTTGCTGTAAAGGGGGAAATTTGTGTCCCTTCTCCAATTAGGGTAAAAGGTTCTGCAAATAAAGTAGAAGGAAGGAGGGAAAATATACAGATTACAAATTGGGATATTGTTCTTCTCAAGGTTAGGCGCTCTTTTGTCAATATAGTCTTACTTTACATATCCGATCTAAGCCATGAATGGGTCATTTGAAATCGGATTTACACTGAAAAAAATCTAAGGCTGGAGACTACAGTTGGAATATTCAAAATTTTTGTCGGAACTCCTACAAGCATATACTGGCCCTGGGTTGACCCTGATTTCTTTCGCGGCCGCCACCTTACTTCCATTCAGTTCCGAGGCGGCACTTATGGGAGCGATCTGGTCCGGACTTTCTCCAAGAGAGGCAGTGTTCTGGGCTTCGATAGGCAATTGCGCAGCCTGTGCTTTTAATTATTCTTTAGGTTATTGGTTTGGGAAAAAGATAGAAGCAAGGATCTCTGAATCTAAAACTTATTCTGGCTGGGCAGAAAGAATGTCCAGATGGGGATACTGGGTTTTAGGATTTTCTTTTCTTCCATTTATAGGAGATCCAATCACAGTTCTCTCCGGATTTTTCCGTCAGAAGTTTTGGATCTTTGCTTTGATAGTATTCTCTCTCAGGATCTTAAGATATCTTGCGCTTGCTTACGGATTCTAAATTTGTTTTTACTAAAAACCCGAAATCTCTTTTAATGGCCGAGCCTTGGAAAATTTTTTCCAAACCCTAAAGGTATTAACTAAGTCTATAAAAAAGCCTTCTTAAGACTTATCTTCAAGAGGGAACTCCAATAATACAAAAGCAGGAAGTTTTTGAAAAAGAATTCTCCACCCAAGAAGAAGTCCCAAAAGGTATCTAACAGAAAAAAGGAAAAACTTGCAATCGTAGGTTCTGGTATTGCTGGAATGGGTTGCTCTTATTTTCTAAGGGACCATTATGATATTACTGTTTTTGAAAAAGCAGATTATGTTGGAGGTCATACAAACACAGTATTCGTACCGGAAGAGGGTAAAAAGATCCCGATAGATACAGGATTTATAGTATTCAATCATGTAACTTATCCCAACCTAAAACGCTTTTTTGAAGAATTAAATGTGCCTACAAAGAAGACCAGTATGTCTTTTAGTGTGCAGCATGTTCCGGATAATCTGGAATTTTGTGGTTCAGGCTTGAGTGGTCTATTTGCTCAAAGAAAGAATATATTCAATTTTCGCTTTTTACGTTTGCTCTTGAATATCAATCGTTTTAACGATGAATCTCCTAAGATATTACAAGACCCTAAATATAAAGAGTATTCTCTGCATCGGTATATAACAGAAGAAGGATATCATCCTGATCTTTTGACATACTATTTGGTTCCTATGAGTTCCGCGGTTTGGTCAACCCCTGAAGATCTGATGTTGGAATTCCCCGCATACTCCTTGGTTCGATTCTTCTTGAATCATGGATTCTTAGGACTGAATACTCAACACCAGTGGTATACAGTGGATGGCGGTTCTATCGAATATGTAAAAAGATTACTCTCATCCAATAAAGATCGATTTCATATTAACTCACCAGTATTAGGTGTCGAATCTACTCCAACTGGAAAAGCCAAACTTATATTCAAAGGTAAGAGGTCTGAGATATTCGATAAGGTTATACTTGCCTGCCATGCAGACAGTTCTTTATCTATTTTGAAAAAGCCTACATCTTTACAGAAAGAATTATTATCTCAGTTTGCTTATCAAGAAAATATTGCAACTTTACATACGGATGATTCCGTAATGCCGAATACAAAATCCACTTGGTCTTCTTGGAATTATAGAATGGATCAGATCCAAGGTAAGATCAAACCTCATACGATTTATTGGATGAATTGTTTACAGGGAGTGTCAAAGAAGAAGGATTATTTTCTTTCTATAGGAGATCCAGGGCTCGTGGACCCTAAAAAAATCTTGAAAAGGATAGAATACGAACATCCTCTTTTTCACGTTGGTTCTTTAAAAGCCCAGGGCAGATTATCAGAACTGAATCAAAAGGGACCTATCTATTTCTGCGGCAGTTATTTTAGATATGGATTCCATGAGGATGCTTTCTGGTCCGCGAGAGAATTATCAGAGACCTTACTGGGAAGGAAGGTATGGAACTAAATTCCAAGATAGTCGAAGCTCGGGTCATGCATGATCGTAAGATCCCTAAACCGAATCGGTTCAATTACGGGATTTTTACATTTCAATTGGACCTGGACGAACTTGATATAGTAAACGATCGTTTATGGATGCTTGGAAATAATAAGTTTCGTGTATTTTCTTTCAAGGATAAGGACCATTTAAACTTCGGAAAAGAAGGTATAAAAGAAAATTTTTTAGAGTACTTAAAACAAGAAGGAGTCAAAGAGAAGGTAGAAAAGGTAACGCTAATCACCAACCTTAGAGTATTCGGCTACGTCTTTAACCCGGTATCATTCTATTTTGCCGAGGGTAAGGATGGAAATCCAATATGCGCCGTTGCTGAGGTTGGGAATACATTCGGAGAAATGAAGTTATTCTTCCTTGGAAAAGGGTCCTTTGATCAAAAAGGATTTAAAAAGAAAGAAGGGAAGTTCTTTTATGTTTCTCCGTTCGTCCGCTTGGACTCAGAGTTCGAATTTTATTTAAATCCTCCCCAAAACGGAAGGATAAACTTAAGGATAGACGCTTTCGAAAATGGAGAAAGGGTCATGGTGACAACTTATACAGGAAAGGTTTCGGATCTTACCGATCTAAATCTGATCTGGATGTTTGTAAAATATCCTTTTGTAACTTTGAGAGTGATCGGGCTAATTCATTGGCAGGCCTTTCTTCTTTACCTAAAAAAACTTCCCTTCATTCGAAAGAGCGAAGGGTTAGATAAACAAAGAGGATTGCACCTTGGAAGGCGATAATATTGTTAAAGTAGAACCGTTGGAAAGTGCTAGTTCCGAAATAGGGACTTTAGGTTTTTATGAAAGGATTTTCTTTTCTGCTTTGTCAGGAATGCAAAGAGGTTCACTAAGAATTCTTTTCCCTGATGGTGGGCAAAGATATTTAGGGAATCCTAATTCTTCAGATCCTCCAGAGTTTCATCATGCAATCTTACAAGTGAAAGACAGAAAGTTTTTCAAAAAGTTAGTATTGTACGGAGATCTTGGGCTTGCAGAGTCTTATATGGACGGAGACTGGGATACGGATGATATTCGCGCGATCATTTGCTGGTTTTTATTAAATATAGAAAGTACACCTTCTGTTAGTGGGTCGGATAAAAATTTTATTCATCTTACATTGATGAACTTAGGAAATAGACTTCTACATTTGTTCAGAAATAATTCCATCCGAGGAAGTAAGAAAAATATTTCAAAACATTACGATCTAGGAAATGATTTTTATAAGAAGTTCTTAGATCCTACAATGACCTATTCCTGCGCTTATTTTGCAGACCAGGTAAAATCTTTAGAAGAAGCGCAAATTGCTAAAATAGAAAATTTATGCAAAAAATTGCAGCTTAAATCTTCCGATCATCTTTTGGAAATCGGAACAGGTTGGGGTGCGTTATCTACGTATGCTGCTAAAAATTATGGATGCAGAGTAACTTCTTACACAATCTCGGAAGAACAATATAAATTTGCAAAAGCAAAGATCTCTAATATGGGCTTAGAAGATAAGATAGAAGTCCGACTGGAAGATTACAGAAAAGTGCAGGGCTCTTACGATAAGATTGTAACTGTAGAAATGTTAGAAGCAGTAGGTCATGAGTATTTCGAGGATTTTTTTGCAATGTGTCATAGGGTCTTAAAAAAAGACGGACTCATGGCCCATCAAATCATCACCTGCCCAGATTCTAGATATGAATCATTTAGAAAGGGAGTGGATTTTATCCAAAAACATATTTTCCCTGGATCACTTTTGCCTTCTATGGCTCGGATCAACGAGGCGATTAATAAGACAGGTGATATGTTCCTTCATGAATTAGAAGATATAGGTAAATATTACGATCGAACTCTCATGTCTTGGCATAAGGGATTCGAAGAAAATCTTTCTTCCATTGCTAGTATGGGCTATGATGAATCTTTCTTACGCAAGTGGAGATATTATTTTTCGTATTGCGCCGCAGCCTTCCATATGAGAAATATCAGCGTGGTGCAGGTAGTATATACTAGACCGAATAATCTCGGATTGAATTCTCAGTGACAAAATTAGAAAACCAAGAATCGAAACTTTCTTTTTTAGCCAAAGCTAAAGTAAGGATCCTGGAAGAATTAAAAACCGGAACTAGCCCAGAAAAGATCGCATTATCTTTGGCAATTGGTGGAGCAATAGGTATTTTCCCTTTGATTGGGACTACTATGGCATTATGCGCATTCTTAGGTTTTGTTTTGAGATTGAACCCAGTTTCTATTCAAATTGCAAATTATGCGATGTATCCATTTCAAGTTTTTCTAATTATCCCTTTTTTGAGATTAGGAGCTTATTTATCAGGTAAGGAATTGGATCTGACTTGGGCTTATAAACTTGTTGAAGGGGATACATCTCAGGTTTGGGAAGGTCTTTCTCATTCTGCAGGATATGCGGTTCTCGGTTGGACTTGTATGGTACCAATTCCTGCGGGGATCTCTTATTTTCTACTAGTGATCCTGGTCAAAAAAGCTAACCAAATTGTTCGTAAATAAATCCTATTTATCGGAGCATTCTAATGTACGAAAAAGCCGTGTCCTTAATGTTCAGCGCCTGGGTGGTTGTATTCTTTTTGATGAGTCTACTTTGGCTGATTGGAAAGCTGATCAAAAACTATTCGATCGTAGACGTGGGATGGGGACTTTGTATCTCCACAGTCGCAATCGTATATTTTATATTAGGTGATGCTTTTTCCGTCCGCAAAGCGATTTTCGCATTTATGGCAACGGTATGGGGCTGGAGACTTTCCTATTTTATATTTACTACAAGAGTTCTGACTGGTCATGAAGATGCAAGATACACTGAATTTAGAAAGGACTATGGAGATCAGGTCGATCGAAAGTTTTTCATTAATGTATTTCAATTCCAAGGAATTCTTGGAACGATATTAAGCCTTCCTTTTCTTCTTCCAGCTTTAAATCCTTCTATCCAAACTCATCCATTGGAAGTGATCGGCCTTTGCATTTTTGTAATTGGGCTTTGGGGAGAATCAGTAGCAGATTTTCAATTGGCAGAATTCAAATTAGATCCTGCGAATAAAGGAAAGGTATGTGATGCTGGACTTTGGAAATACAGCAGGCATCCAAATTATTTCTTTGAATGGATCATCTGGGTCTCTTTTGGATTAGTTTCTCTTGCTTCTCCTTGGGGATGGATAGGTCTTATTTCTCCTTTAGTCATGTTTATTCTTTTAACTAAGATCACAGGCATTCCATTGAATGAGATTGGACAATTAAAATCCAAAGGGAATTTATACCTGGAATACAAATCCAGGACCAGTGCATTCTTCCCTTGGTTTCCCAGAAAGTAGATCCAAAATTTAGAATATAGGAAAACTTACTATGAGCCTGATCTATACCCTAATGGAAAAAGATGTTTTCCCGGATTGGCTGATCCGATTTCGAATTCGTCAACTCTTACGTCTTAGGCTTCGTACGGAAGATAGGGGGAGCCTGGAAAAAAATCAGGAACATCTGATCCAATACGTAAATTTTTTAAAACAATCTCCTATTGCAATCGATACCAAGGCTGCAAATGAGCAGCACTACGAAGTCCCTTCTTCCTTTTTTAAATTGGTGATGGGAAAGTATATGAAGTATAGTTCAGGTTACTGGACTTCTCCTGATATTGGAATAGACGAATCTGAAAGGATGATGCTGGATCTGACCTGTAAAAGAGCAGAGCTTGAAAATGGGATGAACGTTTTGGACCTGGGCTGTGGCTGGGGATCTCTTTCTCTATATGTAGCGGAGAAGTATCCGAAATGCAAAGTGACAGGAGTTTCCAACTCCAAAAGCCAAAAGAAATTCATAGATTCAGAAGCTAAGAAAAGAGGATTAAAAAACCTGAATATCCTCACTGCAGATATGAATGTGTTTAAGACTAGTCTGAAGTTTGATCGTATCATTTCTATAGAAATGTTAGAGCATATGAAAAACTATGAGGTTCTATTCCAAAAATTGGCTACCTTTCTAAAACCTAAAGGAAAATTTTTCATACATATATTCACACATAAAAAATTCGCTTATCCATTCGAAGTCGTGGATGATACCGATTGGATGGCGAAATACTTTTTTACGGGAGGGCAGATGCCTTCTCATGATCTGTTTTTATATTTCCAGAAAGATTTTCAGATCTCCAACCAATGGGTTGTAAATGGCAATAATTACGCTCTTACTTCCGAAGCTTGGCTTTCTAATATGTATAAGAATAGAAAAGAAGTTCTCGAAATTTTAGAAGAGACCTACGGAAAGGAACAAGCAGTAAAATGGTTTGTTTATTGGAAAACTTTCTTCATGGCCTGTGCAGAACTTTGGAAATACAAAAACGGAGAAGAATGGATCGTATCTCATTATCTTTTCGATAAAAGACAATGAGATATAAACCCAGGCTTTTTCTAACAACTAAGGCTGTAGGACGCGTGTGCTGCTGTGAATCTTTGAATTATGCTTTTAATCCAGTGTATAAGAACTGAATTAAATCCTTAGTGATCTTTCTTGCCTGTTTGATCTCGATAGATCGAAACATCATTTGCTGGCCGGATAATAATACTGCAACTCCATGAGCCATTGTCCAAGCAGAGGTAGCAGCTTTTTCTGCATTTCCCTCCGGGATCAATCCTGCTTTTTGACAGTCTTTGATGATATCTACTATGATCAGAAAAGTTTCGTCTTCTGTTTTGATGAGAGAATCGTATTTTAAATGGCTTTCGATCTGATTTCCATACATGATACGAAATAGATCAGGATTTTCTAATGCGAATTCTACATAAGAAACTCCTGATTCTCTGAACAAAAGTAAAGGCCTCTTTTTGTATTTCGCTCTTAATCTTTTCTGTCTTTCTGCTAAGATCTTAAATCCTTCTTCTGCAATGTCTGCGTATAAGGATTCTAAATCTGGATAATGTCTATAAGGAGCAGATTGGCTGACACCGGCCAGTGTTGCGGCTTTTCTGAGACTTAGGGCCTTATAACCTTCTTCTTTTAAGATCTTTATGGAGGCGTCCAGTAAGGCTCTTTTTAGGTCTCCGTGGTGGTATGAATTTTTTTCTTGGGAATTTTTCATGTTGACATGTATTACATTAAAGGGTGAAATTATAAAACTGAATGTGTTCAGTGTTCACATTGAATGCGAATAAGAGGTTTTGTCAATGAATATTGATCAAGTAGGAAACGAATTCGATATTATATTTATAGGTTCCGGAATGGGAAGCCTAACCACAGCAAGTCTTTTGGCCCAGTCTGCTGGTAAAAAGGTTTTGGTTTTGGAAAAACATTTTCAGCCGGGCGGATTTACTCACGAATTCCAAAGAAAACAGGGAAAGTACCATTGGGATGTTGGAATTCACTATGTAGGCGATATGCATGAAGGCGGGCTTTGTAAGAAGATCTCTGATAAGATCACTCGTGGGCAACTCGCTTGGAAAAGAATGAAAGACCCTTTTGAACGTTTGGTTTTTCCTACGCGAAATTTTGATATTTATGGAGATCCAGAAAAGTTCAGATCAGATTTGATCAGCCAATTCCCTGAAGAAGAGGAAGCGATCGAAAGATATTTAAAGGATATTAGAAAAATTTCGGTCCTTTTTGGGAAAGCGATCATGATGAGACTTTCTCCTCCTCCTTTAGATTCCCTTATCAACATACTGGGAGAAGGGAATGTAGTAACCCTTAAGGATTATTTCGATAAAAATTTCAAGAGCGAAGACTTAAAGGGAATTTTAGCAGCGCAGTGGGGAGACTATGGACTTCCACCTTCTAAAGTTGCTTTTGCGATGCATGCTACACTCGTGCAGCATTATATTAACGGGGGCTATTATCCAGTCGGAGGCGCTGGTAAAATTTTCGATACGATAGAACCTATCTTGCAAGAAAATGGCGGTGCAGTTCTATCTTCTGTAGAAGCAAAAGAAATCCTGATCAAGGAAGGAAAAGTTATAGGAGTTAAAGCAAAAGCATTGAGGGGAGAAGGTCATGAGCGTGACTTTTTTGCTCCGGTGGTGATCTCGTGTGCAGGAGCTTATCCTACTTATACAAAATTGATCCCGGATTCTTATCCGATTTCTTTCAGAAAAGATCTAAAAGATTTTTATAATAGAGAAAAAATGACCACAAGCATTTGTCTCTATCTTGGTCTTTCAGAAAGTCCTGCAAAATTCGGGTTTAGCGGAGAGAACTATTGGATTTTCGCTTCTCCTGATCATGATAAGAATTTTTCCGAAAGGAATGATTGGCTTTCTGAAAGTGATGAGATACCGAATCTATATCTTTCATTTCCAAGTCTAAAAAACCCGGAAGCTAAATCTCATACAATGGATGTGATCACATTCACAGATTATTCTAATTTTGCAGAATGGAAAGACGAACCTTGGAAAAAAAGGGGGGAAGAGTATAAAGACTTTAAGGAGAGGATTATCAATCGGATCCTGACCACACTAGAGTCCAGATTTCCTGGTCTTACTAAATTGGTTGAATTTGCAGAACTTTCTACTCCGATCACAAATGAACATTTTACTTCTCATCCTGATGGTGCAATCTATGGTTTGGCTTGCGTACCTGAAAGATACAAAAAGGAAAAATGTCCTTGGTTTGATGTTAGAACTCCAGTCGAGGGTCTGTATTTAACAGGCGCGGACGCTGCTTCTCCAGGAATTGCTGGTGCGATGATGGGTGGCTTGGCTGCTGCTCTTGCTGTAACTGGAAACGCAAATTTACTGAGAGAATTAAGAAATTAGAAAATTCTAATGAGAGAGATCCCGTTCTAAAACTTAATAATTTAGTTTTAAAATTCGGATCTCTTTTTCTTCGAAGCGGAGAGTTTCTTTGAGTTGGTTGAATCTTTCTGCGGAGAAAGGGGACTCTGGAGAACGTAGTTCCTTTTTTAATTTTAGAACTTCTTCATATAGCGATAGTAGCTCTAAAGTGTTTCCCTTTGCTTCTTTTGAATAAAGCGCTCGGAACATCGGCCCGATCCTGGAAGGGATGTCTGAGTTTACGATCTCTGCGATCCCAAGATCTTCGATATGTCGGAACATCCAGTTTTGGAGATAGACTGTCAGAAGTCTTTCCATCCGGACCACATCTTCCTTAGTATTGCGAGGAACGATTCCTTTATAAAATCTATAACGTTTTCTTAAATATTTGCCTGCGATATTTCCGTCGATCGGCTCTGATTTAAGTTTGTCCCATTCTTCTTTGATGACTGGAAAGTACTCTGATCCGAAATAAGGCTCGCCCAATTCGCAGATATGGATGGCTCCTGGGTCGTAACTTCTCATCCTGGTACGGAATCCATCCCAGTCTGCTGCGAGTAAGTTTACTTGCCCCTGGCTTTGGAGCGGTTCCATAGCCTTATTGATCTCTCGGATAAAATTTCCTTTGAGTTGATCGGAAGGATCCGCGAGTACTAGAAAGTTGAAGTCGGAGGATTCGTCTCCTTCTCCTCTTTGTCTGGAACCGAAAAATATAAGTTCGAAAGGTTTTAGGGAGGAGACGCTGGATAGATTTTCTTTAATTCGTTCCATGGCTGATTGCTTTGGTCTCTACTCTAGGATTATTAGAAGATATTATTATTCGAAAAACAAACGCATCCTGGAAAGATTTTCCAAAATGGCTTTGTAGGCCCGATCTCTATCTTCAGGATCTCCGAAGGGCAGCGATTTTACGTGGTTGAAGTCATGGTAGGTAATCTCTATGGAGTTTGCCGCCATATTCTTTTTGATGGAGGAGATATAGTCTAGATTAATGACCTCGGTATCCCCCAATTTTAACCACATTTTATCTTATCCCCGGGATCTCTTCTCCCCGCCGGATAACATACTTTCCGGATCAAAATCGGTCAAGAAAATACGCTCTTAAAACGCTTTTATTCCCCGGCTTACGAATTCATGGAATTCTTTTCCTAATTCCGCAGTGCCCAATCCCTTTTTGTTTTCTAATTGGGTTTCGAATACGAATATGAACGCTTCTTTTTGCCATTCCCAACGGACGTAACATTTTTCAGCTCCCGATCCTTTGGCGCAGCCTGAGAATACTGTAGCTCTGGAATTTTCCCCCATTGGGAAATATTGGAATTGTCTGGAATTGAATTTTGACTGGTCTGTTTCGGATACCAATTGTCTGAAATCGTTCGAATTATCCTCAGTGTAAGAGGAAGCTCGGAAACTTTCAAAATTGGAATTCGTGTCGGATACTTTACATTCGTAGAAAAGGCCCCTGGCGAATAATCTTCCGGAGTTGAGTAAAACAGAATGTCCGCCTGTATAATATACTACGTCGTAATTGAGTCGAAGTGCCGACGGATTTTCAGCTACGACCGAGGTCGGATTCTCCTGGTGGCTTTTACATGTTGAGAGGACAAGCGCGAATATGAGTAGAATGAGAATTCTAAAAACCGATCTCATACAGATCTCCTTTATAATTTCGGAATACATAAGAAGAAGTTTTGGTTTCTTCCAG
Organism: Leptospira koniambonensis; assembly: GCF_004769555.1. Classification (NCBI taxonomy): domain Bacteria; kingdom Pseudomonadati; phylum Spirochaetota; class Leptospiria; order Leptospirales; family Leptospiraceae; genus Leptospira; species Leptospira koniambonensis. Next base: position 328,529 of record NZ_RQFY01000007.1, read on the forward strand.
ATAGTTCGCAGGTAGAGGTACCTTTCCTCCGCCGCCTGTCAGATCCACTACATATAATGGAACGCTTAGTCCGCTGATACTTCCTCGGATCTGTTTCATGAGTTCCACACCTTCTTCTATTGGGACCCTAAAATGAGAAGATCCGAATACCTCGTCGCATTGGTGCAGATAATACGGTTTGATCCCGATTTTGGTCAGTCCGTAGAATAAATCTGTCAAAGCTCCTACAGAATTATTGATCCCTTTCAAAAGTACAGCCTGGTTTAGAACAGTAACTGCACCTTCTTTCACAAGCATGCCGATCCTTTCTTTGACCAGCTCAGTCAGCTCTTTGGAATGATTGAAATGTGTGACCAGATAGATCGGGAAATGTTTTTTCAGGACCTGACAAAGCTCCGACGTAATTCTCATAGGAAGTGTAACAGGGTATCTTGTATGAATACGAACCTGATTGATATGTGGAATAGATTTTAATTCGCCTAGAAGGTAATCCAGTTTGGAATCAGAAAGATTTAAAGGATCTCCTCCTGAGAGGATCACTTCTTTGATCTCCGTATGTTCTCTAAAATAACGGATTGCGTCTTGCCAATCTTCTGCACCTGGAGTTCCGGCGGATTGAGATACCTTTCTTTTTCTGGTACAGAATCTACAATAGACTGCGCATACATGAGATAGATACCAAAGAGCTCTATCAGGGTAACGATGAGTCACTCCTTTGACTGGCATGTATGTTTCTTCTGCCAATGGATCTCTTCTGTCCCAGGCTCTTGTATGTAGTTCTTCTTTTCTTGGTAAAACTTGGAGTCGAATAGGGCAGTTTGGATCTTCCGGATCTGCTAGATTCAGGTAATAAGGAGTAGCGGAGAAGCTGAACACTTCTGAGCAGGCGAGTAATGCTTCTTTTTCTTCAGAACTGATCCGGATATAATTTTCCAGTTCGGATCCATCTTTGATCCGATTTTGGATCTGCCATTTCCAATCCAACCATTCCGATTCGGAAACTTTCTTTTGTTTTGGATGTGATGAAACGAGTTCCAAGAAGCCCTCTTACTGATGGATTCTCATGCCTACAATTCCAGTCAACCGAGTATCCGTATAAAAAAGAAGGAAACCAAACCTAGGTTTCCTTTCGAGTCGTTTGTTTATAGTCCGTTCTGAAACTTAATTTTTATTTATAGGTTGCATTCCGGACTTCAAGAATCTGGACCTTTCGGTCCAGATTCTTATATAACCTCGAGGAGAATGCCCATCAGTTAAAGTTGGAGACTTAGGAGAAGGATGAGCAAGATTTCCCGTTTTCTGTTTTTGCCGAAGCGGAATTTTTGCCCGAAACCGCATTCATGCTTTTTACGGGGAAAAGTCTTCCCGAGGACTTACAGAATGAAAACCGGTCAGACCGGAGGGGGAAGGAAAAGATAACGATATGCTAGGGTGTGAAAGTAAAAATTGCGGCCTGAGTCATTCGGAAGAAGACTGCTCTTTAATCCGGAAGCTGACTGAGAGAATTTAGTGAATAATCCGAGGACAGCATCGTCTGCACTCGCGGAGAACAAGGAAGGAAGTCCTTGGTCATCACCATCTCTAAAGGATTGTGTTCTGGATTTTTTTTGGAAGGAATAACTTTTAGCTGTACTATAATCTCTGGCCACGACCTCACTGAAGAGGGCGATTACCATGAATAAGACCAGAGGTAAAAGCCAAAGCCGCTTCATATCTATCTAAAATTAGACTTAAACAAAACGGCTTTCGCAACCTTTTTTCGGAGAGAAAATCGGAATTTATGGTTTGATTGCTTCTACTTCTACAGTACTTAAAGTACTTCTTAAATAGCCACTTTTCAGGACCATAGTTTGCCCTTCTTCCGAAGTGATATAAGTAATGAACTCATCAATTTTTTTACCTCTATCGGAGAGATAAAATAGGTACAATCCTCTAGAGAGTTTGTATTTTCTTTCGGAGACATTTTGGATGTTAGGCTCAACAAATGGATCCTTTCCAGTTTTGGAATAAGGGACAGCTTTCACTTTTCCTTTGTTCTGGATTTGTGCGCTTCCCATTCCCATAAAACCAACGGCGGCAGTGTCTTTCTCGATCAGATCTGCCATCTCATCGTTATCCGCAACCACCTTGGAATCGCTCGTGAATTCTTTCTTTTTAGAGGCCTGGTATTCTTTTTCTCCCAAGTCTCTTTGTCTTAAGATATGAGTTTCGAAATAAGCGGCAGTTCCACTCTTATCATTTCTTAGAACCACATGGATCGGTCCAGGTTTTCCGCCAACCTGAGACCAATCTTTTACCTCTCCGGAGAATATTTTGGAGATTTGTTCCAAGGTAAGTTTAGAAACAGAGTTAGCAGGATTCACTACTACTGCAATACCATCATAGCCGATAAGTACATTCTCAAATCTTCCCTTTCTTTCGAATTGGGTTTGTTCTTCCGGAGTTAATGGTCTGGAAGAAGCAGCTATATCTGTCTTGGCATCGAATAATTTTTCGATCCCTTCGAAGGAACCTCCTCCTTGGACGATCACTTCTATATTCGAATTCTTCTTAGCGTATCCAGCCGCTACCACATTCAGTAACGTATGCATAGTTTCGGAGCCTGTGATCAGTAAGGGTTCTTTTTTGCAATTGGCAACCGTTAGCACGGTAAACAGTAGGAGTAAGAGCGTTAATTTTTGTTTCATCGAGTCTGTGGTTCTCCGGAAATCTTTTCCAAAAGGGGATTCTCCTCTTGTAAGGGGAAAAGTCGAACGGATTTTGGCCCTGAAATATTACAATTAACGAGGGAGCCAGAGTACATCGCTTGACACCCGGCCTTCCTGCAAGGATATAGAAGTAGCGTATTTTTTATATAGGTTGTTTATGAACTTAGGCATTACTGAAGTTAGAAAAGGAATGGTTCTCAAGGTAGAAGGAGAACTTTATTCCGTTGTAAAAAGTGAATTCGTGAATCCAGGAAAAGGTTCTGCCTTTATTCGCACAAAATTAAAGAGCCTGGTCCGTAGTAGCTCCATCGAAAGGACCTTCAAGGCTGCGGAAAAATTAGAATCCGTAGAATTAGAAAAGAGACAGATGACCATCTGTTACTCCGAGGGTGATGATATCATCTTCATGGACACAAATGATTTCGAACAACTTCCAGTTTCTAAAGAATATTTAGAGGACATCCTTCCATTCTTAAAAGAAGAAACCGCTATGGAAGTTTCCTTTTACGAAGGTAAACCGATTGGAGTGACTCCTCCGAACTTTGCGATCCTGCAAGTAACTTATGCAGAAGAAGGTCTCAAAGGTGATACCTCCGGAACTGCACTTAAAAGAGTAACTGTAGAAACAGGCGGAGAGATCAACGTGCCAATTTTTATCAAACAAGGAGATTCTGTACGGATCGACTTGAGAGATCTTACCTACGTAGAAAGGGTAAATAAATAAGGTTTTATAAAGCGGCCTTATAAATAAAAGGGGCCGCCAACTACCGCTTGAGGGTGCGGGCTAAAAAAGGGACACCACCTAAAGGAGGACGCAAATGGCGACTATTATCCAAAAACCGGGACTACCGGAAATCAAAGACAATACTGAAGTTAAATCTTTCCTAAATAAAAGAGGGATTGAATACGATCATTGGCCAGTTCCAAGTGCATCTAATCCTCTTACTGATAAATTAACTCTTGTAGATGATGAGAAAGAAGCTCTTCTCAAAAATTTGGACAATCGTTTCGAGACCTTAAAAGAAAAAGAAGGTTATCAATCTAGAGACTTGATCGTTCTTCATCCACAAGTTCCTGGCTTAAATGAGATGTTGGCCAAATTTGATAAAGTTCATTATCATACTGACGACGAAGTTCGTTATATAGTAGATGGTTCCGGGATTTTTGGATTCGCACTTGCGGGCGAAAAGTTTTTAGTAAAAGTGGAGAAGGATGATTTCATCTCCGTTCCTAAAAATACAAACCACTGGTTCACTCTAGACGAAAACAAAAGGATCAAAGCAGTCCGTTATTTCCAAGACATGAGCGGCTGGGTCCCTAATTACGTAGAAGAAACTACGGCTCTAGTTTAAAAAATGTCCCAAAAAAAAATCCTGACCCGCCTTGCGGAGTCGGGAGTTCTATATCATTCTAAAGGATGGATGCCTGGAACTGCGGGCAATCTTTCTATCAAGGACGAAAAAAATCCTAACGTATTCTGGGTAAGTGGAAGCGGTTTGGATAAGAACAAACTGACTCGAAAAGATTTTCTTCCTGTAGAAATAGGATCCGGAAAAGTATTAGAAGGTTGGAAAGGCAGAGAAGGTCTAAAACCTTCTGCCGAAACTTCTATCCACAGAGCAGTTTATAAAGCATTTCCTGAAATGGGATGTTCTCTTCATGTTCATACTCCAGAATCCAATTTGATCGAGATAGGAGTTTCCAAAGAGAATCCGATCGAAGATCTCCCTCTTCTTCCTTTAGAGATCATAAAAGCATTCGGTATCTGGGATGAGAATCCTAATGTTTCCGTTCCTGTTTTATATAATTATCCGAAAGTGCAGGATATCTCAGATCATTTGGAACAACATCTTACCCAGGCAAAACCCAGAGTTCCATTTTGTGTTATAGAAAAACATGGGATCACTGTTTGGGGAAAGGATCTGATCCAGGCAAATCGACATCTGGAAGCTGCGGATTTTTTGCTAAAAGTGCGGGCAATGTCCAAGTAAGAACATGGGATCCAAAAACATCCTGGTAGTAGGGGCCGGATCCGGGATCGGCAAATCTTTATTAGAAAAACTGAATACAAACCCTGGATATTTTCCGATCGGGATCTCCAGACGTGGAGTTCCTTTAGAGGGAAATTTAGAAAGAGGATTAAATTATCTCTGCGATTTGGGCGACCAAAACCAGATCCTTAAATTTACATCTTCACTTTTGCAATTCTGGAAAGAGATCCATGCAATCTATTTTGCTTCCGGAGATGGTCTATTCTTGAAAATAGAAGATCTAGAATGGGAAGATCTGCAAAAACATCTTACTCTAAACTTAAGCGCACCTATTTTACTAACTTCTAAACTTTTGTCTTCTATGAAAAAGGGATCTCTACTTTGTTATATTTCTTCCACAGCAGGAAGGCAGGGATTTCCAGAATCTTCTCCTTATTGTGCTTCTAAACATGGTCTGGCTGGTTTTGCAAAAGCGATCCGGGAAGAAGTAAAAAGTCGCGGGATAAGAGTGACTACAGTTTACGCTGGAGCGATAGACACTCCGATTTGGGATGGGAGGGAAGGTTTCAAAAGAGAAGATATGATCCCTGCATCGGACGCCGCTATCTTTTTAGAAAGTTTATATTCTCTTCCTGCAAGTTTCAATCAGGATGAGATACTTTTTCTTCCGCCTAAAGGTGTATTATAATTTTTAGGTTTCTGCCCAGCGTTCTCTGATCTCTAAAAGTTCAGGCATCAAATTCAAAAATACCGGGACAAGCCCTGGATCAAAATGAGATCCAGCACCTTTTCTAATATGATTGACTGCGTCTTCTATACTCCATGCTTTTTTATAAGGTCTTTCGGTAGTAAGTGCATCGAATACATCTGCGATCGTTACTATTCTTGCTTCGACCGGGATTGCATCTCCTTTGATCCCGTTTGGATAACCGCTTCCGTCCCATTTTTCGTGGTGGTTTAAGGCGATACTTTTTGCCATTTGTAAGAGGGAAGAATCATGATCACCAATGATCTCTGCACCTATAGTAGGATGGGTTTTCATGATCTCCCACTCTTCCGGATCTAATTTACCAGGTTTTTGTAATATACTATCAGGGATCCCGATTTTGCCAATATCATGCATTGGAGAAGCGTGTAAGATTTTTTCTGCAACATCTTCTGAATGACCTAAAGCTTTTGCAAGAGTTTCGGAATAATGGCTCATTCTGATTACATGAAGACCGGTTTCGTTGTCTTTATATTCAGCAGCGAGTCCTAATCTTTGGATGATCTGTAATCTGGTCTCTTTTAGTTCATCATTTCTAACTAAAGAAAGATGTGTTTTTACCCTGGCCTTTACGATCGCAGGACTTACAGGTTTTGTGATATAGTCTACAGCTCCTGCTTCGAAACCGTCTGCCTCATCTTCCTCTTCTGCCATTGCTGTTACGAAAATCACAGGTATTCTGGAAGTAGAGGGTTCATTCCTGAGTTTTTTACAGGTTTCATGTCCTGTCATTCCAGGTATCATCACATCTAATAAGATAAGATTTGGTTTTTCAGAGATGGCTAGTTCTAAAGCTTTGAAACCGTCTTTTGCAAAGAATAGTCTATAATCTTCTTGTAATATTTGTTTGAGTACCTGTAGGTTGGCCGCTTCGTCATCTACGACTAAAATTTTAGGCCTGAAATCTAAGAGATGGCTCATTCTATTTTCCGAAATCCGTTTATAATTCGAATTGGGTAATAAATTTTTTGAGAAGAGTATATGCCTCTTCGAATTCGAATTGTTCTATTTTAGAACGAAAAGATTTAAAATCGGAATTTTCCACTTTTGCTCGGATCAGATCCGAAAATTCTTCTAAGTATTCTTCTTCTATCGAACCTCTTTGGAAAGAGTTGGATAGTTCTTTTGCCAGAATGGAAGCTTTTTTAGGATCCCATTCTATATCTTTTTCGGAAAGAGTAATTTCCGGATTTGAGATCGTTTCAGTATAACCTAATACTCTTGCGATCTCAGCGATCAATTGATCCATCTCCACCGGTTTGGAGACAAATCCATCCATCCCTGCAGCAGTCGCAGCATTTTTATCGTCTTCAAAAACACTGGCGGTCAATGCTAAAATAGGGGTCCTAGAAACATTTTCCTGGGCCTCATGCATTCGGATAACCCTGGTTGCTTGGCGGCCATCCAGTCCGGGCATCTGTACGTCCATTAGAACTAAATTGAAAGATCCGGTCGTGACTTTTTTTACCGCGTCCTCTCCGTTATACGACGATTCTACTTGGTGCCCAAGGTTTTGGAGAAGAAGGCTTATTAGTTCTGTATTTTTTTCTACATCATCCACTACTAAGATCTTTAGAGGTGGAAGTTTGATCCCTGTTTGTAATTTATTTTCTTGCCTAGGTTTCCCTTCTTCTAAAGGAAGAAGTACATGAAATGTACTTCCTTTTCCGAGTGCACTTTCTGCCCAGATCTTTCCACCCATAAGCTCAGTTAATTGTTTGCAGATCGTAGTTCCGAGTCCAGTTCCACCAAAACGTCTTGTTGTAGAAATATCTGCCTGAGTGAATGGTTCGAAAATTTTCTCTAGTCGATCTGCTTGGATCCCGATCCCAGTATCTTGGACTGCAAAATGAAGTTTTCCTTCTTCTCTGATTACTTTTAAACTAACTTTTCCACTGTCTGTAAATTTGACTGCATTACCGATCAGGTTCATTAATATTTGCCTGATACGTAAAGAATCTCCCTTATAAAATTCAGGAAGATAAGGATCTTGGATCACTTCAAATTCTAAATTTTTCTTTCTAGCACTGATCCCTAAAGTGGATTTTAATTCAGCGATCAATTTGAAAAGGGAGAAGTCCAATTCTTCCAATTCCACTGCGCCTTTCTCGAGTTTCGCAGTGTTCAAAATATCATTCAAAAGTCTTAATAAAGATTTTGCGGAACTTTTAACGGTCTCCAAATGGGTTCTATGATTTTTTTCTAATTCATCCGAAAGAAGGACTTCGGTAAATCCAAGGATGGCATTCATCGGAGTTCGGATCTCATGGCTCATATTCGCTAAGAAAGAAGTTTTAGTGATCGCAGCAAGTTCCGCTTTTTCTTTTTCTTTACGTAATGCTTCTTCCATTCTTCTTCTTTCGGTGATATCTAAAATAACTCCGTCTATGAAAATTGCTTCTCCATTTCCGCCATAAACTCCACATCCATTATCCCAAAGCCATCTAATCTCTCCGTTTTGGTGGATGATCCTATATTCTAAAGTAAATGCTCTTTTTCCTGCGACTGCAGAATCGACTATGGACTCTACCATCTTAAGATCATCAGGATGAACAATATCTTTGAAAGATCGTACGGAGCCCGCGCTTACAAAATCTTGGACAGGATAGCCTAGAATAGATTCGGTAGAATCACTCATGAATAACATATTCCAGTCATTATTCGGAAGACATCTGTAAGTGATACCTGGGATATTTTCGATCATGGAACGCACTTGTTGTTCACTTTGTTTTAATGCGTTCTCGATCATTTTTCTTTCGCTGATATCAGTCACAAAACCAACGAATAGATCTTCTCCAGAGAGTTTTCCATGTCCTATCGCTATGCGTACTGGAAAGTCGGATCCGTCTTTTCTAACACCTATAACTTCTCTGCTGCTCCCTATAATTTTAGAGAAGCCTGCACTTAACATTGTCTCTGAATTTGTATCTTTTACATTATAGTAAGGATCAGGCATCAGCTCTCTGATATTTTTACCTACCACTTCAGAGTTTTCATAACCGAAGATCAGTTCCGCAGAACGATTAAGTTCTTTTATATTACCTTGGCCGTTCATTGTGATCACACCATCTACTGCAGTGGTGATGATTGTCCTAAGTCTGGATTCACTGACTCTTAAGTTGTTCACTAGATCTCGGTATCTTAAGAACCAGTTAACTGCGAATGCAAACAGCGTGAATGCAATCGTGATCAAAGAAACTGAAAGTGCTAAGAATGTAGAATCTGCAGTTTGAGAGATTAGATTTTTATCATCTTCTCCAATAAACCTTGCAGCTGCCATACCTGTATAATGCATTCCTGAAATAGCAGATCCCATGGTTACGGCAGAAATGAGAGAAGGCCAGAGAGTCCCTAATTTCAAATTTTCTAAGCCGAATCTTACCCAAAGAGAAAGTATTGCGAGAACCACTGCAACTACGATGGACAATGCAAAAAACCATGGATCATAACGTAAGTATGGTCCAGTTTCCATGGCTCCCATACCTGTATAATGCATTGCTCCGATCCCAGAGCCCACAAGTACTCCACCTAATATTAATTCAGTAGCTGAAATTTTAGGACGATTAACAAATGATAGTGCGATGGTAGAAGCAAGAAGACTTGGAAAAATAGAAAGAATAGTTAAACTTTTATCATATTGAACAGTCGTGCATAACTCAAAGGAAAGCATTCCTATAAAATGCATAGACCAAACGCCACAACCTAATGCAAGGCTCGCAGCAGAAGAAATTAAATATTTCGTAATAGATGGAGAAGATTCTGGAACCTTCTGTCCTACTATTTGAAGAGCGATATAAGAAGCGAATATCGCCATCAAAACGGAAAGAACAACCAACCAAGGATTATAAGTTGCCGTAAGAAGTTTAGCAGATGAATTATAAATGAAAAAATTTTCTAAAAATGCGATCACAAAAAATCAGACCTCGAAAGGAAGCCCCACGTAAAATATAGTATTTCCAGGAGAAGAATCAAACCAGATCCTTCCCTTATGTTTTTCTACAATTCGCTTTGCTATATCCAAACCTAAACCGGAACCTTCTCCCAAAGGTTTGGTTGTAAAGAATGCATCGAATACTTGGTCTTGCACTTCTGCTGGGATCCCAGGTCCTTTGTCTTGGATAGAAACTACTACTTCATTATCCTGTAATGCAGCGTTGATCCCTATGGAACCTTTATATGACATTGCCTGGACGGAATTCATGATCAAATTTGTCCATAGATGCATTAAATCATCCGGGAAACCCAAAAATTCCGGGATACCATCTAAGTTAGTCGAAACCTCTACACCATGTTTGAACAGATTTTGGTAAAGTGTCAGAACAGTATCTATATTTTCTTTTAAGGAAAATTTTCTCTTCTTATGAGAAGACTCGAAATGTGCAAAACTTCTGAGTGCATATACAATTTTTGCGGAACGTTCTACTGCGGTTTTGATCGTATCCACACATTGTTCTGGTCCCAAAAGATTTAAAAAGAAGGGTAGAAGTTCTCTTGTATTCTGATTTTTTAATATTTGTTCAAAATTTTTCCAAGAAGAAGCAATTCCGAAATCTACAAAAAGATCTGCAGTTTCCTCAGGGAAAAGAATATCTGCTGATTTCATTTCCGTTTTGACCTCTGCAAGAACCCTTCTTCTTTCCAGGCCGATCAATATTTCTTTGGAAGAAACTCCTAAAGAGATCAGTTCTTTGTAGGAATTCCAATCCCTATCTGATAAAGAAGAGAGAAGTGGAAGAATAGAACGTAAATCCGTTCTGATCTTTTCTAAATAGGAAAGAATATTAAAACCCGCTGCTTGGATTGCGCCTATGGGATTATTGATCTCATGGGCTATCCCTGCGGCTAATTGTCCTAGATCCGCAAGTTTAGATGCCTGGATCAGTTTTGCTTGGGTCCTTTTTAGATTTTGAAGAGCATCTTCCAGATCGAATTTTTGAGATTCAATGATCTCTTTTTGGGCTAAAATTTCTTCATTCGCTCTTTGTAATGTTTCTATTCTAAATTCTGCTTCTTTTAGGCCTGTAGCATCTGTCCCGGTAGAGATCACATATTGCAAATGACCGTTTCTATCTCTGACTTCTTTATGCTCCCAGAGAGTTCTTCTTGATTTTCCGTCTTTGGTCCTGAGAAGTACACTTGTATGTTTCGGGAACTTCTTCTTTGCAAAACGTTGCTCAAAAACTTTTGCGATTGTTTTACTTTCTTCTGCAAATAGTTCAGTTTCCCAAAATACTTTCCCTTCTAACTCCATCAAATCGAATCCTGTGGTTTGTAAACAGGCTTTATTCAATAAAATTAATTTGCCGTCTCCATCCAAAACTAAAAACAGGATGCTAGTTGAATCTAGAATACTCTGAAGAATATCCCTTCTTTCAGAAAGTTTTCTTTCGGAGATTGCCCTTTGGGTCACATCTCTTAATACTACAATTGTGATATGAGAGCCTTCTGCTCTTTGGGACCGAACGGAAACATCATAATATTTTCCATGATTCGTTTTCCATTCTGTGCTTGTTTTTTTATTGGTACGGCATTCTTCTACAAGAATCCCCAGGTCCGGAAGAAATTCGGATAGTTTGGAATCCTGCCTTAATCTTGCCGACCCAAGCAAATTTAAAGCGGAAACATTTGCATCCAAAAGAAAACCGGAAGAGTTCATTACAAAAACTGCATCTTGTATATATTCGAATACTTGGTTCCTTGCTAATGGGATCAGATTTAAGATCCTAAAATAGAAAAGACCGTACATCCAAACGATCAATGCAAAACTTGCAGTTAAAGGGAAAATGTCCAGCTTAGGATGGATGAAAGGGATAAAACCCCCCGCAGTCATGACCTGGCTTCCGAATGGAAGAGAGATCCCGATCATAAAAACTAAACATCTTATTCTGTGGAATGCTCTTTGAGACCAAGCACCATATATTAAAATTATAATACACAGAGTGAATATGGAAATTGAATTGATTACATAGACCTGCATCCAAGGTCCGTATTCATAGATCAATGCAAGCCAAGGAGCGGACGGGTCGAATCTATACGAAGGGCGGATCCATTCTTCTGGTCCGAACCAAACCGCGATTTCGGTGCAGATAGGAATGAATGAAAAAAGAATAATGCTGATCGGATGAATGAATCTATTTAAATTCGCTACTCTTAAGCAGAGGAAAAGTAGGGAAGCGATTAGAAGATCCGGACCTATAAATTGAAAATTATCCCAAAAGATAATGTGTTCAGGTCTTGTGCTGACTATCTCCCAAAAATATCCGAAGCTATAAAGAACGATTCCAAGACATACCAGAATGAATTCTGGAGCACCTGAGGTTTGTCTGCTTTTGAATCCTGCTCTAAGAGAGAGAACGGAAAGAAATAGGCTGATTAACGGAAGGATCGCGTAAGGAGTCCATTTAAACCAGGATAAAGATTGGACTTCCGTTCCCATGCAAACTAATTTTGAACGCCACCCCTTCGGCTCAAGGAGAAAGTTTCTAAGCTTAAAATATAAGACGTATTAGCCGGTTCTATCCAATCTTTGAAGAGTAAATTTATCTCTTAAGTAAAGAAATTATAGAGTTTATTATGTATTTCAGTTACGAAAACCGACCGCGGTTCCGACTTTTTCTCCCAAGGTAAAGAAGAAGGAAGCACCTTCTCCTAGTTTACCTTCTGCCCAAACCGAACCCTTATATCGCGTGACGATCCTATGTACGATCGCAAGGCCCACTCCTGTGCCTGAAAATTCATCCTGTCTATGCAATCTTTGGAATACACCGAAAAGTCGATTGTAATATTTCATATCGAAACCGGCTCCATTGTCTTTTACGAAGAATGTTTTACCTTTTTCTGTATTCGTGACTCCTATCTCCACCTTAGGTCTTTCTTTTTTGGCGGAATATTTTACCGCATTGGAGATCAGGTTTTGGAATACATAAGACATCATATCTCTGTCTGTAGTTACTTTTGCAAGTGGATGAATTATAATTTCAGCGTTATGTTCTGTTTGGTCCTTGATCAGACTTACCACATTTTCGGCAACTTCTGTAAGATCAAAGGTGGAGTCCTTCAGTTCCTTTTTCCCTACTTTAGAAAATTCTAATAGGTTATCGATTAGATTTTCCATTCTTTTTGTTGAGTCTATAAGAACATTTAGGAATCGGACCCCTTCCGGATCCAGAACAGCACTATGATCTTCTAAGATCATTTGGGTATACCCTTGGATTGCTCTCAATGGTGCCCTTAAATCATGGGAAACAGAATAGGAGAATGCTTCTAACTCAGCGTTTGCAAATTCCAATTCGAAATTTTTCTGTTCTAATGTTTCTAAATTTTTCTTTCTATCTTCTGCAATTGCGAGAAGAGATTTCACTCTCACGATCAATTCTTCAGGATGGAAGGGTTTACATAAATACTCGTCCGCCTTTGCTTCCCAACCTTTTAACATTGCCTCTCTATGAGTTAATGCAGTTAGAAGTACCACAATAGTTTTTGAAATTTTAGGATCTGCTTTGATCTCTTTACAAAGCTGAACTCCATCCATTTCAGGCATCATCACATCCGAAAGGACCAGATCGGGGTCCCAGGAATAAACTAATTTTAGACCTTCTTTTCCGTTTTCAGCGGATCTTACCTGGCAGAAAGGAGAGAGAATGGAATAAATATAACTAGAAAGATCTTCGTTGTCTTCGCAGATCAAAACTTTCGGTTTGTCCGAAATATCCGCATTTTCTTTATTAGAAATTTCTAAACTAGAAAATTGGGTAGAATGGGAGGAAATTTTGGAAGAAGGATCTTTCTCCGCTGACTCTGCTTTTTGTGTCGGAATTTTAACACTAAATTTACTTCCTGAGTTTAGCTTGCTAGTAACTTCTACAGAACCGCCTAAAAGTTCTGAAAAATCTTTTACCATTGCAAGTCCGAGCCCTGTTCCACCGTATCTTCTGGTAGATGAACCTTCTGCTTGTTGGAATTTTTTGAAAATAATTTTCTGATCTTCTTCCGAGATCCCAATCCCAGAATCCTGAACAGAAAGAAGAAGTTGATCTTTAGAATAAGTTAAGGTAACGGAGATGTTTCCATCTTTAGGGGTGAATTTTAATGCGTTGGAAAGAAGGTTAAAAAAGATTCTCTCGAATAAATAACGATCGATCAAAACATTTAGATCTGGAGAAGTAAATTCCTTTCGGATTTGGATATTCTTTTCCAAAGCACTAGGCTCGAAGTCTTTTAAGATGGTATCGACCAGATTGCAGATATTCGTAGGCTCAAGTTCTACTTTCATTTTACCAGCTTCAAATTTAGAAAAATCTAATAGACTATTCACCATCTGAAGAAGTCTGACTGAATTATTATGAACTGTTCCCAACATCTGAATATTATTGGAAGAAAGGTTAGAACCTTTATCGGAAAGAATAGATTCGACAGGGGCTAAGATCAAACTAAGAGGAGTTCTAAGCTCGTGGGAAATATTTGCAAAAAATTCGTTTTTGATCTTCTCAGTTTCTCTCAAACTTTTATTTGCAGACTGTAATTCCTGAGAACGTCGGATAATCTCTGTTTCCATCTCTTCTGTTCTAGAACGAAGAGCTTCAGTCATCTCAGTTTGTTGATCTCCTTTTTGTTTCAGAAGAACAAACTCAGTGATGTCTTCCGCCTTATGGATGATACATTCTACCTTTCCTTTTTTATTAAAAACTGGAGAATTTAAAGGACTCCAATACTTTACGGCAAAACCTCCACCTTCTTCTTCCGGAAGTTGGATATCATATTTTTGCACAGCCATGGTGTCCGGAGCTTTTGTTTCCAAAACGCGAAGAAGAGAACTATGGAGATTACTCACACCTGTCGCTTCCGGATCGTCAGGATTATCCGGAAAAACATCGAAAATGCCTCTGCCTAAAATTTTATCTCTCTCGGTTCGAGTGGCATTGAGATATCCATCGCTTACTGCAATGATTTTGAGCTCTGGAGAAAGTACCAGATACAAACCTGGAATAGATTCGAAAAGAAGACGAAAATCAGGGCTGTGAGAGGAAGAATGATCCATCTAGTTTGCCTAATATAGAAATGAAAGATCCGAAAATAAACGAATTCATTTCAAAATTAAAGAATACGGATAAAATAGAATATCTAATTTCCTAAAAAATTCCATTAGAATCTGTTCAGTTTTTAAAGGACTCTGACAGTTTTGTCATGCCATAATTGTCCTTTGAGTGATGGGGCCTCGAATATATTTCCAAAAAAATTCCAACAACACATGTTAAACGATGCCTAGTCTTGTTGGACCTCCTAGAAAATTTTTATCATCTTTGATCAATAAATTTGTCCTGAACAAACGCATAACGGATAATTTAAGAGTAACATTCCTGGAATTTTGGAATTTGCTGGCAGTAAGTCGAAACGCGAGTAAAAAAGGCAAAATTCTACCAGAAACGTCAAATGAGGACCGGCGATTTCTTTTTTATTAGATTTTTTTGCTTCAGTGTGACTGAAGGGGCGGAGCTATATTCTGAATCCAAAATAAATTACTATACACATATTTAGTATTTTTTTAAAGGTAGCATGTTGCTTAATCACGATGAAATATTAATGAAATTCCCAAATTGGGAATTCAACGTACGAGAAATCAGTAACAATTATTATCGTGCTTCTGGATTACGAAACTCAGGAAATATAGTTTCCTGCGATGGGACCGAATACGAAGAAATAATTTCCAAATGTTTAAAAATGGCAGAAGAAATTGAATTACAGATTTCGGAAAAACTAAATGAGAAGCAGTAAATTGGATAGCAAAAATATCTTAAAATAGGAAGGAGATTTAGAATGAAATGTTATTCACACAATGAACAGGATGCAATTGCAATTTGTAAACATTGCAACAAAGCTTTGTGTTCAATCTGCGCTGTCGATACTGGATTAGGAATTTCCTGCCATGGATTGTGCGAGCAAGAAGTTAAGTTTTACGGCGAATTATTAAATAAAAGTAAGAAAACATATGCAACTACTGCCGGGACTTTTAAGAGAAGTTCTCTGATCTATCTACTACTTGGAATTGTTTTTTTAGGATTTGGATTTTTGAATCTTTCCAATGGGGTCGCTATACTTATGATTCCAGCAGGAGTGGTATTCATATTGGGTTCCTATCTTAATTACTCTAGCGGTAATAAATTTCTCAAAAAGGATTAAATTCTAATACGGAGCACTTTGCCTAACTGTCGGTGCTCCCGCGTCGCAAACGCAAAATGTCGGAACACCTTGGTCGTTATACGAAATCCGTATATAATTATTGTTATTTAAAAATCTATTGAGGAAAGAGATAAATGAAACTGAAAAATTATACGAAACTTACAGCTATCGGGTTTGCTGGAATATCAATATTCGCTTTAAGTTTACCAATGTGGGAAAAGACAGATGAATTCGGACTTTATTTTGCTTTAGGTATAGGTCTTCTTTTTGCATTTTTCTCTTACCTAAAATTTAAAGAAGTTAAAGAAATTAGAGAGGAAGAGCAAGCGTTTGCTCCCCCGTTAGATGCGACAGTTGCTGAAAAAATTAAATATTTCAAAAATATGATGTATTTGTCCTTTGTCTCTTTTCCTTTTCTCTCCATTGTGATTGCGTGGGATCTTAACAAATTAGAATCTGGGAGCGTAGAACGAGTTAGCATTTGGGCACCTGTAGCTTTTGTGTATGAGCAATTAGGATATTGGCCTGGGGTTCTTTTTGTGCCGCTATTGGGTATTCTTGTGATCTTTCTTTCTATAAAAAAGATACGCCAAATGAAATCTGAAGAGAAAGCCTGATGCATTTATTTTTAGGAACTGCTTCGGCTAGGTATTTCCAATTAATTACGGACTACGCCTAACTATCGGCTCTGACGCGGCGCTACGGGATGCTTCGCACCCTTGCTTGGCCTCCGGCACATTTCGCTTTGTCACTCGCCTTGCAGTAGCAAGTCTCGCGCCAAGTGCTAACGCACTCGCGAAACGTCGTCAAGCCTTGGTCGTTAGGCGCAATGATCTAATCTTCTTTTGAAGTGGATGAAAATATCAAATTAATAAATTTAAAGAGTAAGAAAGAATGGAGATTAACGCCAAATGGAAATTTAGTCCAGATTACTTTGAACAATTTTGGGCGGATTGGATATTATATAGAAGTAAGTATAGAAAACATGTGATGCAATTTAGCTTAGGGTCCCTTTTTCTGGGAATAAGTATTTTAACTATATCATTGTTGATAGCTACTAAGTATTCCTTTCTGGGGCTATTGTTGCTAACAAGTGGAATCGGATCATTGATATGGCATTATTTTGATAAGAATCGTTGGTTTCAGATTATGATTAGGGAAAGTGATCTTGACTCTGAGATATTAATTTCTTTTACCGAAAAGGGTTTAAAGACTCAAGGTAAAACTTCAAACGGCGAGAGTACTTGGGAAGGGATTAAAGATTTTATAATTGCTAAGAATGGTTTCTTCTTAGTTTTGCAAAGAGGTCTTTCAATCTATGTGCCGCAGTATGCACTATCTGGGGATATGAATTTAATTAAGGAATTTTATCTTGCTGCCTCAGAATCTAATAAGATTTCCTGATTTTAAGGCGCTATTTTCTTAATTTAGATCACTGCGCTTAACTATCGGTGCTTCCGCGTCGCTTCAAGATCGCTACGCGACTCTCGCTCGGGCTGCGCCACATTTGCTTCCGTCACTTTGTTTGCAGAGCAAACTCGGGCCGTTGCAAACGTCGGAACACCTTGGTCGTTATGCGAAATACTGTTATAATCTTTCTTAATATTAGCTATGCAATTGATTGGTAATATTATATAGACGCATTAACTTTCTAATTTCCGTTTATTAGTTAAAGCTTCTATCGAAATTGTAAAATGCCTGAATGAAAATCAATTTAATTATGTTTGTTCATATTTTAAAAGCGCTAAAACACATAGTAAACAAGGACAATCAGGAGTTTCGGAAAAAGAATTTAACATATGAAGAATTAAATTTGCTTCTTTCGAAATATTCGAATTGGGAGGTTAAATTCACCGAATGTCGTTCAGGAATGTATCATGGTGCGTGTAAGAGGGATACTGGAAATGAAGTGTCACACTACGGAAACGAGATTGAGGATTTAATGCAGAAATGTTTAAACTCAATTGAAGATATTGAAATTCAAATCCATAAACTGCTAAAATAGGCTTGTTTTAGCAACAGCACTTCGCCTAACTATCGGTGCTTCCGCTACGCTTCGAGATCGCTACGCGACTCTCGCTCGGGCTGCGCCACATTTCGCTTTGTCACTCGTCTTGCGGAGCAAGCCTCGCGCCAAGTCCTCCGGACTCGCGAAACGTCGGAACACCTTGGTCGTTAGGCGAAACGATGCAAAAATTTTTTATTCACAGATAAAGAATGAATAAATGGAAATCATATTCTGAAAAATCATCACATTCTGCAGATTTCGAAATTGCCTACGAGTTTATCGATGAATTGGAAGGTGGTCGCAAAACTTTGCCATTTCAAGGATATAGATGTGATTTTGAATATTATCCTATGAATGATCATTCAAGGAGGATCTATATGATTTGGCCTGAGTTTTATTCGAATGATGGTTCAATATTAACAGATTTAAATGTATCAGTTGATAAGCAAGGTAGAGCAAGTATGTGGATACTTGATCAAACAATGAGGGTTTTTCACCAAAATCATCTTAAGGAAGGAACTACGGGATTTCTTGTCGAAGGATCTCGAAGAGTGGCGCAAGTGATAGTTACTAGAATTGTTGGACTATTCACAAATCCGGTTTAATAGGGTGCATCGCATCGCCTAACTATCGGTGCTTCCGCTACGTTCGTGGATCGCTAACGCGACCACTCACTCGGGCTACGCCACATTTGCTTCTGTCACTTCGTTTGCATGTGCAAACTCGTGCCATTGCAAGCGTCGGAACACCTTGGTCGTTAAGCGGACATCCGATAAATATCTTCTTTTTTATTTTAGGATAAAATATTCTTTAGAAAGAGCCGAGCGAAATCTTTCGAATGTTAGGCCGCTCCTGAGATGCTCTGGTGCCGAGTTTTAAAGTTTCATCTTGATGATTAGATTGCGGTTTGGCGGTAGAAACGGGTCCCGTATTCGGAGCGGAGATTTGGCATCTAAAAGAATGAACTTTATCGAAACGGCAATTTACCGAATAATAGAAATACAACTATTTGGAATGCACCGTATTTGGATCGGACGTCGCTTAACTTCCGGTGCCTCCGCGCCGCTCGGGGCTTGCTAACGCAACCCGCTCGCTTGGGCTTCGCCACATTCGCGTCCGTCACTTCGTTTGCATGAGCAAAGTCGTGCCGTTGCGAACGTCGGAGCACCTCGGTCGTTATGCGCCATATGATTAAACTCAAACTAATATCACTGATAAATGAACCATCGGAAATTTGAAATTCTAAATGGGTTGCCCCCGTATGGGCCAATGTATATTTCAATTACGGATGATGACAGATCATTTTTTCAAGAAGGATTTGTCGTAAAGTTTATTAAAGACGATGGAACTTTCTGGGTTGGGAATTTTGCAGGTGGATTTTCAAATTTAAAATGCGTTGTGGAATTTTTCGATACAAACTATATATTGGTGTGTGCACAAGGAATCGTATATATTATAGATCCAAATATCTTAAAGCCCATTGAAATATTGTTTTCTTCAATAGAATTAATTCTCAAATTTGAAGATCTCCTTATATTACATGATCCTGTAAATGTTTATTTTCTAAATAGCAATTTTGACTATTGGGATTCAGGCAGAATTTCTTGGGATGGAATTAAAGAATTACGCATCGAAAATGATATCATCAAGGGTCTTTCTTATGATGCGATGGATTCGATTAACGAATGGAAAGAATTTCAGATAGATATTAGGACAAAGGAAATTACTGGCGGCAGCTACCGAATTTACGGCTTTAATGATTGAAAGAATCATACGGCGCATAACTTACGGTGCCTCCGCAGCGCTTCGAGCTCGCTACGCGACTCTCGCTTGGCCTCCGGCACATTCGCGTCCGTCACTTCGTTTGCATAGCAAACTCGTGCCGTTGCGAACGTCGGAGCACCTTGGTCGTTATACGCAAGGCTGGCAAAATTGACTTTTTCAGAAAAATTGGATAAAATTCTTGATTGTGATACAAAAAGGTGATACAAAGGATTTGTGATCAGTTTAAGAATACCACCCGATTTAGAAAGGCAATTAGATTCATTTGCAAAATCCAAGGGTAAAAGTCGCTCTGAGATCGTAAAAGAATCAATTCTTGAATATATCAAGAATCATAGTTCAAATAAAACACCCTTTGAATTAGGCGAAGATCTATTTGGTAAACATTCTGCTAACAATCAGGAATTATCTCAGAATAGGAAAAGTGCATTAAAAGAAATACTAAAGGACAAGAATGAAAAACGCAGCTCTCGTTGATTCTGGTCCAATCATCGCATTATTTAATTCATCAGATAATTATCATAAACCAGTATTTAAGTTCCTAAAGGGATTTAAAGGATCATTGTTTACTACTTGGCCTGTGGTCACTGAAGTAATCTATTTACTTTCTTTTTCAATAAATGCCCAGTCTGACTTTTTGGAATGGATAGAGCGTGGGAGTCTGCAAATTTTAGATATAACATTAGAAGATCTAAAATATATAAAGAGTAGGATGCAAAAGTATTCAGATTTGCCAATGGATTTGGCCGATGCGTCTTTAATGTGCATAGCGGAAAGGGAAGGCATCTATAATATTATTAGTATAGATTCAGACTTCTCCATATACAAAACTCTTAAAGGCAAATATCTCGCAAATTTATATAAGAATTAGGCCAGCCCAGCGTATAACTATCGGTGCTTCCGCATCGCTTCGAGATCGCTAACGCGACTCTCGCTCGGGCTTCGCCACATTTGCTTCTGTCACTTCGTTTGCAGAGCAAACTCGTGCCATCGCAAACGTCGGAACACCTTGGTCGTTAGGCGCAATATCGCGATTTTCTTTTTTAATTTTTTAGTTAAAAGTTGTGAATTCTGTTTTGAAATAAAGTGAGGATCCACTTAAAGTCCGATCGCTTTTCACCCTTTTCTTGCCTTGTGTTGTAGACTGAAAAAGCATTCCAGTATGTTAGGAATTTAATAAAACTACTTTCATTTCTTTCACTGAATCCAACGAAAAGGGTTCGCTATTTTTAATCTAAAAGTAGATTTATCTTTATATGACCTTTGCTCTATTTGTAGATTTTACAGAGTAGGGTTTTGGTGCACCGTGTTTTAGCGATACTGCTGCCTAACTATCGGTGCTTCCGCTCCGCTCGGAGATCGCTAACGCGACTCACTCGCTCGGGCTGCGCCACATTTTGCATTGTAACTTCGTTTGCAAAGCAAACTCGTTCCAACGCAAAACGTCGGAACACCTTGGTCGTTAAGCGCCATTTTGGAAATTAGATTTTTATGGCAACTTTAGAACTTCACCTGAATAAACAGTATGGTTACTCGTGCCAGACTTGGTTGGCAAAGTATTTATCTGATAACTACTTTGGTGGGAAGTATCGGATCTGGTTTGCAACTGAAATTCACCCATTAAATAATGGATTATCATCTAATCCCTTGCGCTTGTATGAAGAACTTTCAAGGATAACGGCAACTAATGATTATAATCACAGTAGAATTGTACAGTTAAAACGCAATTTAATTATGTGGGTGGCGTCAGAAGTAAGTAATAAGCTTACATATTCACAAGCAGGACATTTAATAGGGATAATAAGTAAAGCGCCAGTAAAGTCATTTCGGCCACTTTTGTGGAGAATTGAGTTGAGCAGAATTCATGTGACTAGATTGCAAAATATAGGTCAGTTTCCAGATGAGTATTTGATAGGTGATTTAGATTCTAATGAATATGAGGTAATTGTTGATGCTTGATTATGATAAGATAGCGGCACTGCATGCCTTGATTAGCTTGCGGGCATCCTATGAAACAAATCCAATAGAATATCGATATGCAACTGATTTATCCCCACAAGAATTAGATAAGAAAATAGAAGAGGGTCTTTCTGCTGTAGATGATAGTGAAGTAAAAGCAAATTGGTTAGAATTTAAATCGTACAGTAAGGAAACTTCTAATCAACCGCAAAAATCTTTTTTACTTCAAATTCTAAACGATTCATCTTATAGAAAAGCGGCGTATTATGGTGCATTGGGAATTTCTCAAGAACATCTTACGCCAGAAGACTTAGAATCGGTTAATATTAATGTTACTAAGGAAAAAGACTGGCATTCGGATCATTCGAGTATTCGGAGTCTTGCAATTAACGAGTTTTATAAACAATTTTCGGAATACTATGATTTAACAGTTGATGCAATATTTCCTTCAAAGCAAGGAATGCGGAGAATTGATGCAATATTGGAACCTAAAAAAGGGTATTCATTTTTAAGAAGACTTGTAGTTGAATATAAACAGAATATTAATTCTAGAAATCGGTTAACAAGTAGTTTGCAAGAATTATTGAATTTTAATAAACCAAATGTGAAAATCAGTTTTTCTGTCTTAATTTATTCAGGTATACAGGTAGGAGTAGATCTTGTATTTAATAAAATAAATCTTAAGCAAAATGTAAAAAATACTGTATATATTATTCAGTATGACTATAGAAATAATACCTTCGATCAATCTAATTTAGAATTACTAAGAAAATACATTCTTACTAGCACTGAACAAAACGGCGCTTAACTGTCTGTGCTTCCGCTACGCTTCGAGATTGCTGCGCGACTCTCGCTTGGCCTACGGCACATTTGCTTCTGTCACTACGCTTGCATAACAAGCTCGTGCCATCGCAAACGTCGGAACACCTTGGTCGTTATACGACATTCCTATTGACATTTCAGTTATTAAAAATATTTAATTTACTATTAGTGAGTTTATAAGTTATTTTATATTTAAATATAAAATATACGTATTTTTAACTATCTAATAATCGGGAATTCTTTAAATGAAACATTCATCAGACGAGCGTTGGAAAGAAGCGAGGAAAAGAGTTGAACCTTATGTTCATGCTGTCTTTTGGCAAGATTTAGGCGTAGAAGATTCTCAAAGGTATGTAGATTGGATATTAGATAGGTTAGTTAAACATGAATTCTTAGCAGTTCTCGAGGATAACTATGCGTTATGGAAGTCTGATGAGAATAGAGATCGAATTTTACTTATTAGCGATTTAAAGTATCCTGAAGCTCGTAAAATTTTGAATGAGAAACTGGAAAAAGATCCGAATACATATTATTGGATTCAACCGAACAGCGCTCCGTGAACACATTTTTTGATATCGATCGTAAAATACGGAACGTCGCATAACTTTCGGTGCTTCCGCTCCGCTTCGAGATCGCTACGCGACTCTCGCTCGGACTTCGCCACATTTGCTTCTGTTACTCGTCTTGCAATGGCAAGTCTCGCGCCATCGCAAACGTCGGAACACCTTGGTCGTTAAGCGCCATTCAAAAAATCAGTTTTCTTTTCACAAATCAGATAATCAAAGATAACTTTTAAGATGAAATTAACTGGAAGTTTAACTGAAGCGAAACTCAAAAAAGATCTTTTGTCTTTAAAAGAATTCCTTTTCGTTTCTCAAAAGGGGAGTTTAATTGATCAAACAGTTAAACGTAATTTCCCTAATATTAATACATATTTTGTCATAAATTATTTAGAATATCAGGGGAGCATATCCGTAAAGATACTGGTAAATAGTAAGGATATTATTCTTTTGGAATTTGAGGAAGAGAGATTAGAAGAATTCGAGTTAATTTCGGTGAATGACTATTTAATTGGAAAATCGCATCGTGAACAGCTCTTATTGGCTGTTGCTGTTGATTTAGGCGAAAGTGCTTCAAAAATAATCGAGTAATTGAATAGAGCTTAAGAATAGATTTGAACGGCGCTTAACTATCGGTGCTTCCGCTTCGCTCGGAGATCACTTACGCGACTCACTCGCTCGGGCTACGCCACATTCACTTTCGTCACTTCGTTTGCATAGCAAACTCGTGCCGTCGCGAAACGTCGGAACACCTTGGTCGTTAAGCGAACATGACTGTAAAATTTATTTTCTTTTTGTTTTGAAGCTTGGAATTCTTGTGAATCTTTTCTAAAACTAATGTGGATTTCACTCTTAAAGCATGCGTTTCATCGCGATCAACGGGTGACCTTGGTTAGTAGTTATGAATAATAGTTCTAATGCTCTAGCCGTTTCCTTAAGAGTAAATTTTATTTGCGACTGAAACGGATGGAATATTGTGGATGTCCGTAATCCATCAGTATTGAATTTTAGTATAAATAGGGGATAAGTTCGGACACTATTGCTGTCCGTGCAGTCACGTCGCTTAACTGTCGCCTCTGGCGTTGCGCTTCGGACTGCTTCGCATCCTCGCTCCAGGCTTCGCCACATTGGCTCAGTCACTCGAATTGCAGAGCAATTCTCGCGCCTGTCTTCGCTTACGCTCAGCTCGCCAACGTCGCCAAGGCTTGGTCGTTAGACGTCATGACCTATCAATATTTACTAAAAGGAAAATTATGAAAAGACCTAGATCAATTACAATATTAGCTTGGATAGTCAGTATATCTACTGCTTTTACCCTGTTTTCATATTTCAGACTTTGGGGTACCCCGCAATTTGCAGCATTGTTGGAAAATATAAATTATCTAACTTATTGGATGAAACTAATTTTATTTGCGATGAGTACAGCTATTCTAATACTTCTAAGTATTGGAACATTCTTAGGTATAAATTGGATAAGATATCTTTACACAGGTTGGTATGTATTCTCGTCGGTTCTTTGTCTTTTTACATATCAGTCAAAAGGTTCAATAATTTTTGGTATGATTACAGGTGCGATGATAATATACTTCCTGTTCCGTCCATTGTCGAATTCATTTTTTAAAAGAAGTTCTAAATCGGGAATAGAGAGTGAGTAGTTGAACAAGCAAGGATCACGTTTCTCATTAGGTCACAACGTCTAACTATCGGTGCTTCCGCTACGCTCGGAGATCGCTATCGCGACTCACTCGCTCGAGCTACGCCACATTTACTTCTGTCACTTCGTTTGCAGAGCAAACTCGTGCCATCGCAAACGTCGGAACACCTTGGTCGTTAGGCGAAATATCGCGATTTTCTTTTTATTTTTCTAAAAGAAAGTTTGAATCTTTCCGTGGTAATTTGAGTGGAATTAATTTTAGGTTAGGTCGCTTTTCACCCTTTTCTTGTTTTATATAGTAAGCTGAAAACATTCCAGTATGTTAAGAATTGATTATAACTACTTGAATTTCTTTCATTGAATCCAACGAAAAGGGTTCGCTACTTTATCTCTAAGAGTAAATTTGTCTTTGTTTTACCTTTGCTCTATTAGTATATTTTACAGAGTAGGGTTTTGGTGCAACGTGCTTGAGCGATACTTCGCCTAACTTCCGGTGCCTCCGCGCCGCTCGAAGATCGCTTTCGCGACTCACTCGCTTGGCCTTCGGCACATTCGCGTCCGTCACTTTGTTTGCATGCGCAAACTCGTGCCGTTGCGAACGTCGGAGCACCTCGGTCGTTAGGCGAAAAATTGCGCAATTTTGTCTTATCAGCTTAAAAACTTATCTATAATATAGAATTTCTTAAAAGAGTTTTCTTCAATTGAAAGGATCGATAAATGTGCCTATTTTGTATCAAAAACATTGTATATTAATCAATACCTCCATGAGCGAGTTTAAAAGTGCTTTAAATAATCTTATTGAGAAGAATAAAAAATGGTTTATCTTTGATAGAGATCATCTTCCTTTTCGAGGTTCTATCTTAGAAAATGAGTTTTGGCTTAGGCGAATAATTCACTATAAAAATTCATTTCTTCCAACAATTTATGGAAAGATTATTCCCACTTCTGAAGGGACAACCATTGATCTTCGAATTAGGTTAACAATTCCTCAAATTATTCTAACAATATTCTGGTATTCATTTGATTTAATATTGATATTAATCTTTCCCTTCTCTGAACTCTGGGGGATTTTACTTTTCGTCAGTATAATTCTTCCATTCATAATGCTGCTCGTTCCGATTATTGCGTTTAGAATCGAAGCGAATAAAGCGATAGAAATACTCAAGGAGATTTTACTATAAACGCGCAATTCATCGCCTAACTGTCGGTGCTTCCGCTGCGCTTCGAGATCGCTTTCGCGACTCTCGCTCGGGCTTCGCCACATTTTGCATTGTCACTTCGTTTGCAGAGCAAACTCGCGCCAACGCAAAACGTCGGAACACCTTGGTCGTTATGCGAAAATCGATGCAAATATTGTTTTGAATGAAAAATAAAATTATTGGTCGCAAGTATCAAGAGTTCATAACTCCCGAATATTATCGGCTTGAAATATTGGATAAGGCGTACTATGCTTTTGTAATCACACTTGTATATTCAATGCTAGCTTTTTTCGCATTATTTTCTTTGAGCGAGCGCGGATATATTGGAAGACAGACTTGCGTAGTCTTAACTCTAGTTTGTGCTTTCTGTATCTTGAAAGAATACTGGCCGATTATTCAAGAGCGTTATATACAAATAGATAAAGATGAGATTGTCATGTCACCTGGGGTTTCATTTGCTGATGATTTAAGAAAATTGCTCTGGAAAGATGTTATAGAATTGCAAAAAATAAAGTTTTCCTTTAGAGGAAGGTATTCATTCATTACGACCATTGAAGCTTATAAGTTTATGTTTCAAGGCGATGTTTTTTATGAGATTGCTTATTTTGATTCACCAAATTTTGAAGCGGAATTGTTTAAATTTGCTGCGATGAATAAAGTGCCGTTTAAAATTAATCAATAAGAAGCATCGATCGTCGCCTAACTGTCGGTGCTTCCGCTACGCTTCGAGATCGCTTACACGACTCTCGCTTGGGCTACGCCACATTTGCTTCTGTCACTTCGCTTGCAAAGCAAGCCTCGCGCCATCGCAAACGTCGGAACACCTTGGTCGTTAGACGACATGATAGAAAAACTATTCTTGGAGAAAAAATGGGAAAATTTTTTAAATACACATTCGCCATTCTGTTATTTGGGCTGGGGGTCTCATTGATTGTAATGGTCTTTTTGATGCCTGCGCCTGCCGGCTCAAATCAATATTCGATTTGGTACGTATTATTGTTTTCGTTATTGTTAATTTTTTTAGGCTACGGAACTATCCGTAGCAACAAAATAGAAGGAGAAAGTATATATGCTGGATTATTGATTAGATTATTATCATCAGTAATTGATTGTATAATTTTGATTCTTCCAATATATTTCCTAAGCAATCTTGCCTTGAAAGTAAGCTTAAATTTGTATATTTCCATTCAATGGCTATCATACCTTGGTATCCACGTTCTTTCAGCATTTCTGCTATCTAAGTATGGTGGGACACCTGGCAAATTGATCGCGGGCTTACGAGTAACTCAGGATGATTTCAGTCAGGTATCTTTCAAATCTGGCCTTAAAAGGTCTTCAATCGATTTAGTTTTCTCATTTTTTCTTGCAGTGGGATTAACACATGCAATTATACTTGCTCCTCCAAATATTTTAATGGAGACTAATCATTTCTCAGTGGGCGCTGTAATTAAGCCTTATACATATGAATGGTATAATGTTTTAAATGTAGTTTATTTATACTGGCTATTGAGTGAATTTTTCGTGATGAATGTGAATTCAAAAAGAAAAGCTATTCATGATTATATAGCTAACACAGTGGTTGTTGAAAAAAATAAACTTTATCAAGTTCGATAAAATCTACCACGTCGTCTAACTTTCGGTGCTTCCGCAGCGCTGCGGGATTGCTACGCAACCCTTGCTTGGCCTTCGGCACATTTCGCTTTGTCACTCGTCTTGCAGAGCAAGTCTCGCGCCAAGTGCTTGCGCACTCGCGAAACGTCGGAACACCTTGGTCGTTAGGCGGACATCCGATAATTTTTTTCTTTTTACTTTAGGGTTAAACAATTTCTATAATTACGCCGGTAGTAGATTCTTCTTTAGATTTTATCCGCTCCTTTGGGTGCTGTTGCCGAGCTTTATATTTCATCCGCGTAATCGATTGCAGTTTATGGTTATAATGGATCTCGTATTCGGAGCGGGGTTTGGTAACTAGTAGCATAATTTTACTGAAACGGCAATTTGCCGACTCAGAGAAACGTAAATATTGGATGCACCGTGTTTGGATCGGACGTCGCCTAACTATCGATTTGGCGTTCCGCTTCGAGATCGCTTTCGCGACTCTCGCTCCAGGCTTCGCCACATTTACTTCCGTCACTTCGCTTGCTTGAGCAAGTTCGCGCCGTCGTAAACGTCGCCAATCCTTGGTCGTTATGCGACATTGTTTAAAAAAATCAGATGACAGAAAATTTTTATAAAAAATATACAGAGCATCATTTTCATCCAACTATTTATGATATGATTGAAGTAGTTGTTTATGAAAGAATAGATAGAGGCTTTGATGTATATTTATCAGAGGAAGTAAATTCCGTTCCTGAATTGGAAGAGTCCCGCATAGACCAGTATCATATTTTTGTAGGCACAATTGATAGCGAAGATGAATTTGAAGACTTATATAAACGCAAAATAAAAAATATAATTGGAAATAGATACGAGCAAATAACTTTTTACAAAGAAAGTAAATCGAGAAAGATTTGCGGAAAAATCTATGACGAGTTAAAAAAAGCCGGTTGTTCTCATATGTCTATCGGATCAGATGAAACTGGTGATTACAGTATATATATCCGTAGAAAAGATATTGAATTTGCAGAATGTATTGTTCAATCCAATCTATTATGAGGTAATACTGAGCTGCAAAGGGTTTGCTTAGGTTAAATTTAAACAACGTCGCATAACTATCGGTGCTTCCGCTTCGCTTCGAGATCGCTGCGCGACTCTCGCTCGGGCTACGCCACATTTGCTTCTGTCACTCGCCTTGCAATGGCAAGTCTCGCGCCATCGCAAACGTCGGAACACCTTGGTCGTTAGGCGAAAGCGGTGAATAGATATCTTTGAAATCGTGATCTATTAGGTTAAACCAATGGCTTATTATTGTAATGTTTGTAAAGTAACGATATCATCTGAAGTTTATTTTTATTCTGTTGATAAAATAGGACGACCTCTCTGTAGGAATTGTCAGTCAACAGATAAAAAAGTAAACCTGAGTCAACGCCAGCTGCTAAGCTATTATATAAAGCATTGATCTCACGAAATGTTCCTGCTAAGCTAGAATTGTATGATGGTTTTAAGCATATAGATATTGCAATACCTGAAGCTAAGGTGAATATTGAAGTTGATGGGGGACATCATAACTTTGATAAGAAACAAGCCTTAGCTGATCTGAAGAGAACATACTATTCCTTTAAGAAAGGCTATCTAACATTGCGGATCCCAAATTCACTAATAACGAAGGAAAACCTTGACGAAACTGCTGATTATATTGTGGACTTTCTTCATGAATCAATCGATCAACTTGAATATGACAACGATCTTTTGGGATGGTTAAAACGTCTTTTTTAGAGCTAGAATACTCTCTTATTAAGTTCACCGCCATCGCCTAACTATCGGTGCTTCCGCTCCGCTCGTGGATCACTGCGCGACCACTCGCTCGGGCTACGCCACATTTGCTTCTGTCACTTCGCTTGCATGTGCAAGCTCGTGCCATCGCAAACGTCGGAACACCTTGGTCGTTAGGCGAAATAACGCTTTCAATGCACCGAACTACAACAATGATAGCTCGAGAGGAAAAATGAGAAAATCTATTGTAGCGATAATTGGAATATTAACCCTTCAGTGTTTTTTGCAATATGGAAATATAAAGGTTTTGAAAGACGATTTCAAAAATCAAAATGTTTTTAGTTTGGAATTGTATTCTACTACAAATTTTACTTTTACGTCAAAGAGCAAAAGAGCGGTCTTTGTAACATTTACGAAAACTGTAAACGCGGACTCGGTAGCTGTTATTAAGTGTCATCTTTCTTCTGAATTCCCGAACCATGACCAGCCATTAGGTAATTTTTCTTTTTTTAAACTAGATGAGAAAAAAATTAAGATTAAATTTCAAAGTACCAAAATTATTCCGAATGAAATTCGAAATGCAACTTGGAATGTACATTCGGCAGAATT
Source organism: Leptospira koniambonensis (assembly GCF_004769555.1). NCBI lineage: Bacteria > Pseudomonadati > Spirochaetota > Leptospiria > Leptospirales > Leptospiraceae > Leptospira > Leptospira koniambonensis. The sequence goes on from NZ_RQFY01000007.1 coordinate 358,135, forward strand.
CATTCTGTCTAATGAATTACAGAATGAATTATTAAGTGCGAATAATTTCTCAGTTCGATTCTATTCGGGTGAGTTTCCGCTTGATGCAGATTTTTCCTCAAGTGATTTACGGGTTATTAAGGAGCTAATAAGGATTAAGCCATAAAAGAAGCGATACTTCGCCTAACTTTCGGTGCTTCCGCTCCGCTCATGGATCGCTAACGCGACCACTCGCTCGGGCTTCGCCACATTTGCTTCTGTCACTCGTCTTGCAGAGCAAGTCTCGCGCCATCGCAAACGTCGGAACACCTTGGTCGTTAGGCGAAATAAACGCCAAATAATCTTTTAATATAGAATGTCTGAACCAGAAGAAAGTAATGAACAATATGCGTACTTTGCACTAATTTTTGATATGTCATTGATTTGAATGACATATCATTGCAAATGGGCCTTTTTCCGAGTCAGGCCTGGGTAAAAGGAGATATTGACCAGAAAACTAATAGAGTAGAGACTTACAGTAAATGGTGTTTATATTCCCGACTTACGAAAGAAAAATCGTTGGAAGATCATATCATTGATGTTCTTGATCAGTTAGATTCTCAAGCTGATCGAATTCGAAAAATAACTAGTCAATTCGATGGAATACTGCAATTAGTCGGTTATTTTCATCAATATTATCCAGGATTAAGTCTCGATTCTAAAACGATTAACAGAATCGCCTCATACAATCTAAACATGGATTTTGATTTCTATTATCTGTTTGAAAACGAAAATGAAGAATAATTTGCTTAAATGTGAGTGAAAGTTTTTTCTTCGAAAATTCTAATAGAATGGGAGTTTTAAGTTATCGAGGCGTTTACTTCGCCTAACTATCGGTGCTTCCGCTCCGTTCGCGGATCGCTAACGCGACCACTCACTCGGGCTTCGCCACATTTGCTTCCGTCACTTCGTTTGCAAAGCAAACTCGTGCCGTTGCAAACGTCGGAACACCTTGGTCGTTATGCGAAAATCGATGGCAAAATTTCATGAGATCATTAAAGAATTTCTTAATAGGTAGAAAATTTAGATTAGAGAATAGCTCCGGATGTTTACGGTTAAATATTAAAGATAGAGGTCTAGATAAATATTTCTATCTAATCGTCTATGCAACTCTTTCTGCATATGCGTTTTACGCATTCAGCAATTTAGGTGTCTTTATTTCTGTAATAGTATTTGTAGTAATTTCAAAGCTTCTTTACCATAGTTATTCACCGTTTAGAAAAGAAAGATTTATCCAAATAGATGAAGATGGAATTACACTTTCGAAAGATATGACCTTCACCTCATTTGTTGGGACACTGAAATGGGGTAGTATTAGAAAAGTAGAGAAAATTAAATATTACCGTAGAATACAGAAAGCATATGTTGATATTGGACCATTTTATAAATTTACTTTAAAATATAATAAAGAGATTGAAGTATATTGTATTTTTCCTAAATATTTTGAAGAAGAATTTATTAAAGCGTTTCGAGAACGAAAAATAACTTTTAGCTCTGAAATGGTTTATTTAGAGCCAACGATCATCGCCTAACTGTCGGTGCTTCCGCTCCGCTCGGAGATCGCTCGCGACTCACTCGCTCGGGCTACGCCACATTTGCTTCTGTCACTTCGTTTGCATGAGCAAACTCGTGCCATCGCAAACGTCGGAACACCTTGGTCGTTATATGCAATTGCCAAAGATTTTTCTAGAAACAGAATCAAATTTTATATCTAATAATATTTAATTAATAAAAACGATTTAAGGTTAGTATGAGTAATAAGGTAATTCCTGACATTGCTTCGGACGATGATTTAGGTAAATGGATATGGCAAAATTTAGTTCCAAAATCAGGGCAGTCAGAATCTGTTCAAGGTGAACTTCTCCGTAGTATTGAAAAATTGCGATATGAAGCTCAGAATAATGGGAACGGGAATTGGGACAAAGGTTTTGAACTATTGATAGACTATCTTGAAGATAAGATCCTCGGGAGACCCAAATCTTTCTTTAAGAGCTTTTCATCAATTCAAAAAGATTTGAATAGGCTTAGAAAGTTTAAGAATCCATATGTAGACGATGACTTATACGATAGGGTCTCAGCAGAAATATTCAAATTTTGTCGAGAGAATCCTAACTTAATAGTTCATGAAAAGAACTCAAAATTAAAAAGATAGTTTTTTGAGTGGATTGGCCTTTCATTTTCTAAATCTAAGATAACTAATTTACAGACCAATCCCGGCAACTGCATATAACTTTCGGTGCTTCCGCTCCGCTCCCGGATCGCTCCGCGACCACTCGCTCGGGCTTCGCCACATTTGCTTCTGTCACTGCGCTTGCATAACAAGCTCGTGCCATCGCAAACGTCGGAACACCTTGGTCGTTAGGCGCAATAATGAAAAAGGACTTCTTAATACATGAATAAAGCTGCAATTGTCTCTATCTTCAAAAATAAATTTTTTCAATTTTCAGTTGTATGCTACTTACTGATTCAGATTTTATTAATTACACGAAAGTATTTTGATTTGGATACTGAAAAGAATGATACTTTTTCAGCTCTGAATTATCTGATATTCGTATTAATTGTTCTCTTCTTTTTCCTTGGCCTAAAATCCATTATGGAATTAACGGCTATGGTTACTTTACCTGATCTTTCTTTACTAAACATGTTTGGTCGTTTGGCAATCTTTACAGTACCAAGTTGGTTTATATTTCTATTTTATTCACATTTGCTAATGATATTGCTGGGAATTGAGCTCGATTCAAAGCATTCTTATCATTCACCTTTACAAGGGATAATATTTGTTACTGGGCTAATGATATATTTCATTGTATATTTGGCTGGTGGAGCAATAGTTGTTGGTTCTCGGACAATGGTTGAGCACTTTAAAAAATTAAAGAAAATTTTTAGCAATAGAGAATCATACATTTATTTCACTGTGTTCTTTATTCCCTATATACTATTAATGACTTATAGTGTTGTCACTGATCCGATTATTAGAAAATTTGATCAGTTAATATTTTCGATAGTTGTTTTTGTTATTTACCTTAACTTTATTCTTTTGGTAAAGCATTGGCAAAGAATTGAGTCCACTACATAATTTTGTTTTAAAGACTCATTACTGCGCCTAACTATCGGTGCTTCCGCATCGCTTCGAGCTTGCTTCGCAACTCTCGCTTGGCCTTCGGCACATTTCGCTTTGTCACGGCGCTTGCAAAGCAAGCTCGTGCCAAGTCCTTACGGACTCGCGAAACGTCGTCAAGCCTTGGTCATTAGGCGACATAGCAATAACATCTATTTATGAATAAAAATTCTAATATTGAAATTATTAAAGGAGATATAACTAAACTATCAGTGGATGCGGTAGTAAATGCTGCTAATTCTTCACTTCTTGGTGGTGGAGGTGTTGATGGAGCTATTCATAAAGCCGGAGGCCCTTTGATTCTCGCCGAATGCCGTAAAATCATAGCAAGACAGGGCGGATGTAAAGTAGGTGAGGCGGTCATTACTTCAGGGGGAAATCTTCCCGCAAAATTTGTTATTCATACAGTCGGTCCGGTCTGGAACGGAGGCAGCAATAATGAAGAAATAATGCTTTCAAATTGTTATACTAATTCGTTATCTATTGCCTTGGAAAGTGGGTGCAAATCGATAGCATTTCCAGGCATTAGTACAGGAATATATAGATTTCCTAAGGAATTGGCATCTAGTATCGCTATCAATACTGTAAAGAACCATTCTGGTAATTTGAGTTTTGAAAGAATAATATTCGTGTGTTTTGATACGGAAAGTGAATATTATTACAAGAGTAAGATATCCCTTTAACCTAATTGCTACGGCGTCTAACTATCGGTGCTTCCGCTTCGTTCGTGGATCGCTAACGCGACCACTCACTTGGGCTTCGCCACATTTGCTTCTGTCACTCGTCTTGCAGAGCAAGCCTCGCACCATCGCAAACGTCGGAACACCTTGGTCGTTAGGCGACATGTAGCTTGGAATTTATTCTATATGTTCAAAAGAGCTGGGTTGATTGGAATACTAATCCCTATTTTTACCTTTCCTATGTTTGTTGGGATGGTGTGGGATTTATATTTGCCCTTTATAATATATCCCGCTCTTCTAATTTTCTTTCATCTATATAAAAAGACCCTTAAGTCTGTATTCCCCTTATTTTACTCTTCGATCGGAGTATCATTTTTGATATGTATTTTGTTATTCCTTTTTCTGAGAAAGTTTATCGAAACCCCATTATATTATTCGAGTGGTCCATTTTTTGCTGACGCTCTTACTTTGCCTGTAGCAGAAGGGATTACATTAAAATCTATTCCATATAAATCTGGACATTTGGAGTTTAAGCGAATTGATGATGCTCGCCCAACAGTGCTTGCCTATAAAAATTTGAATAATGTTATTGAATGGGCATATGCCTTAAAGGGAGCAGAGGAGGGGAGCCTACATAGTAATGTGGATGAGTTTTCCCTTGCACATGGAATTACACGTGATCGAATATTTCTTAGATGCTTATGTTTGAGCAACGATCTTATAACGATTTACCTCTGGAAGTCAGGTAGATTTGATAGATTCTATTTAAGTTGGTAACAAGCTTCACGTCGTCTAACTATCGGTGCTTCCGCTCCGCTCGTGGATCGCTAACGCGACCTCTCGCTCGGGCTTCGCCACATTTCGCTTTGTCGCTCGTCTTGCAAGGCAAGTCTCGCGCCATCGCAAACGTCGGAACACCTTGGTCGTTATGCGCCATGAAATTGAAATTTATGGGACTACGTATGAATTATAGGAATATAGTTATCATAATACTAACAATCGCTCTCTTTGCAGGATGTAAGCGATTTTTCGAGGAGCGGGGGTATGTCGTCGCTAATAGCGGGCTTTCCTTGCGGCAATCTCCGAAAATTGATTCGAATAAACTTTCCGTTATTCCCAGAGACGAATTCTTTATAATCGTCGATAAAGAGGGTCCTGAAGAAACAATTGAGGGAACTACAGAACGATGGTGGAAAGTAAATTATAAAGGAGAAATAGGTTGGTTGTTTAGTGGATTTGCTGCTATTTATGATCCGAGTTTTTATGATGAAAAGAAATCAATCTATACAGGGAACCGTGATATAAAAAATGAATTTTATAATGAACTGAAAACATTCTTTTTAAAAAAGACTGATAATCATTGCCAATTGAATTTTATATCAAATGCTTTTCCGAGTGGGGATGGAGATGATATATTTGATGAGGTTTATGGAATTGAAATTAACACAAAAATTGATTCAATGGCTATTTTAAGCAAATATCATTCTTTTAGCGTAAGGATAGTTAATTTAGAGCGGCAAGCAGATCAATTTATCATCTCATATGTGAATAGTGGTAAAGGCAGCAGTAATTCGGTTTCATCTATAGAATGGGAATTGAACAAAGAGAAGAAAACATTCTTTAATAAAGAAAAATTTGGCAAAGGAACAAATTGGGAAAACCTAATTTATAAACCTAATAATGAAAAAAGTTATGTTTGTAATTCACATTTAAAATCTTGGCTATACCCCTTTCTCTGAAAATTTCACGGAGCATAACTGTCGGTGCTTCCGCATCGCTTCGAGATCGCTTCGCGACTCTCGCTCGGGCTACGCCACATTTGCTTCTGTCACTCGTCTTGCGGAGCAAGCCTCGCGCCATCGCAAACGTCGGAGCACCTTGGTCGTTAGACGAAAGTTGCGCGGAATATATTTTATGAGAGTAAGATTCTTTATGTCGATTTTATTTCTTATAATCCCTTCAATCGTGATAGGAGATGAGATTGTTGTAATCGGTAAAATTGTTAATATT